>CAYUJE010000013.1:0-39380 GCA_964444865.1 uncultured Pirellulaceae bacterium
CTAACCCGCCTTCACAAAGTTCCCACTTTTACAGACAGGTTGTTGCACTATCAAACAGTTGCGTACATGCCGCTGCGCGTGACCATATGCTCCTCGCTCAGAATGCGGATTCGGCGAAGCTTTAATGTTGTCAGGGGAAATGAGAATCTTGAAGTATGCCCACATGCGACACTGAAGCCTGTACGTGTCGGGGTTGACGGTCTGACAAATACACCCGCAGTCAATCGTGTAGTCAATGACTTCTGTCCTACCATAGACATTGTAAGGCAGCCCGTTGGGATCGGCCGGTTTCGGCGGCGCATCGGGATCGCGAATTGGCTCATTGCATCCCACCTTGCACCACGGAGCATTAATTGGCGTGGTTGGCGAAAAGTCTTTATCAACAAGTCCGGACGGGTCAATTCTAGAGATTGGGTTGTTGCGTGCGTAAAGATAGGACAGGAATTCCGAAAGGGGGTCGGACGAGAGCCATCGTCCTTCCCGAGACGAAAGAGGCCGTTGACGCGCCGAATAGTCGCCGGTGAGCTCGTCTCGATAATATCCTTGGCGCCCGACGTACTGAAAGGGATTGACGGTATTGCCGGTGTGCTCGGTGACTTCGCCAAAGGCGTTGTAGGCGTACGTGTCGGTGACGTTCTGGTTATCGTCGGTCAGCGCGAGGGTCGAACCCTGGGGATCGAAGTGGTACTGGCTTACGACCCCGCCGCGGTTCTGGCTGATCAGGTTGCCGTGCAGACCGGGCTCGGTGGCGTACTCGGCAATCAGGTTGCCGTCGTCGTCGCGCTCCTGAATGATGTTGTCCTCATCGGGATCCCAGAAATAGTGAATGCTCATGGCTCCACCTCCTGACCTGCGCGGCGCAAGGCTAGTGATTTGCACCGCTGGTTGCGAAACCCGCCCCGAGCACGAAGGTGCTGGAAGGGGGCGATGCAGCTCGCACTATTCCACTGGAATTCGCTTTTGCAATCACCTCGGGAAGTGGGAAGTTTGCAATTCTTGAAATAGTTTCGGACGCATTGCACAAGGCGAATACGTTCGTTGGCGTGGGTTGCCCAAATTGCCGGGACAGAACGGCTGTTGCTTTTAGCGCGCACGAAAAAGCCCCGCTGGTGAGAGAGGGGCTGGGTTGATTCTTGTTTTGCTGGGCAGGCTGGAATCCTGCCCCACGCGCACTCTCGCGGAGCGAGAGGCGACTTAGAACAGTTCCTTGATGACCTTGCCGCCGTTGGCGATCTTCATCGGGCGGCCGTTCTTGCTGGTGAAGGTGGTTTCCAGCGAGATGCCGAGGGACTTGCAGACCGTGGCCATCACGTCTTGCGAGGTGTAGGGGTCGGTCTCGACCGAGGTGCCGTCCTCGTTGGTCTTGCCGACCGCGAGGCCACCCTTCATGCCGGCACCACCCAGAACGACCGACCAGGAACGGGCCCAGTGATCGCGACCGCCGTTGCCGTTGATCCGCGGGGTGCGGCTGAATTCACCCATCCAAATGATGGCGGTGTCTTGCAGCAGACCGCGCTCGTCGAGGTCGCTGGTGAGAGCGGCCATCGCCTTGTCGAGCTCGGGGAGCTTGGTGGCGGAGAGGGTGCGGAAGATATCGTTGTGGTTGTCCCAGCCGCCGAGGTCCACTTCGACGAACGGCACGCCGGCTTCAACCAGACGGCGAGCCATGAGGCAGCCGCGGGCGAAGGGGGTGGTGCCGTACTTGTCCTGGACTTCCTTGGGTTCCTTGTTGACCTTGAAGGCGTCCATCTGCGGGCTGGTCATGAGGGCCAGGGTCTTTTTCAGAATCTTCTGATGGTCGTCCGCAGCCGAGCCGCGGTTCTGGCTGATGAAGCCCTTCTCGACGAGGTCGAGAGCGGCCATCCGCTGCATCAGGCGCTGTTCGTCCATGCCCATTTCCAGGTTGCGGACCTGGCCATTGGAGTTGACGACGAAGGGGGAGTAGGCCATGCCGAGGAAGCCGGGGCCTTCGCTGCCGCCGCCGACGGAGACGAACGGGGGAATTTCCAGCTCCATCGCCTTGGACTGGTCTTCGAGCTCGTGCGAAATGACCGCTCCGTAGCTGGGGTATTCGATGTTCGGGTTCGGCACGTAGCCGGTGTGCATGTAGTAGCGGCCACGCATGTGGTCAGCTTCGCGGGTGCTCATGGAGCGGATGATAGAGAGCTTATCCATCACATTCGCGGTGAGCGGCATGTGCTCGCTGATTTGCATTTCACCCTTGGTGCTGATGGGGCGGAAGGTGCCGCCGGTGGAGGCCCCGGGCTTGAGATCCCAGATGTCCATCGTGGAAGGTCCGCCGCTCATCCACAGCAGGATGGCTGCCTTGTGCCGCTTCTTGAGGTCGGCCGCATTCGCACGAAGCGTTTGCGTGAGGGACATGGCGGGGACGGTGAGAGCAGCTGCACCAGCCATGTGGCTCATAAAGTGGCGGCGGCTCATGCCTGTGGGGGTCGTCAACATAATCTGATTCTCCGATTTGTGGCGGTGTGCCGCCGGGCTGGTTTCGAGCTACTGAAGTCTATGAAAAGGAAGGCCAGGAGGCCATCCAACTGGTTTTTATTAGTGTTGCAAAATGAATTCGTTCGTGTTCAGGACGACCCAGAAGATATCTTGAAGCGCGGCCGCCGTGTCTCCGTTCCGTTTGGTCAAAAGATAGTTGGCGGCATCAATTTCCCGGCTGGTTGGACTTCGTGAAAGGGCTGCTTCGAAGATGTATTCGATCTTGGCAGCAGGCTTGAGGTTGCTGTTGGCGATCTGCTCCAAAAAGCTTCCCTTCTCCGTCCCGGTCGCCTTCTTGATCAAGTCGCCGTTGAACATCATCAGGGCCTGGGGAATGGTGCCGTTGAAAGTGGTTGCTTCGTCCCCTTCGTCGGTGCCGAAGGCAATGGTGAACTGCTGCAGCCAATCCGTCTTGGCCTTCTCCTGATCTTCATAGCTGCCGCGGGTCTTGTGAGCCTGGGTGGCGACGAGGAGCGATTCATACAGCTCTTCGGCACCCATGCCGCGAAGATAGAAGTGGGTGAACTTGGGGGTTTCGCCCAACAGCGGGTCATCGGACTTGTTGCCAGGAACGCCGCGGCTGGAAAGAGAATAGGGTTCGCTCAGGACAATCCAGCGAATCAGTTCTTTCAAGTTAAAGCTATTCTTGCGGACTTCCTGACCCAGATAAGTGAGCAGTGCAGGATGCGTGACCGGATTGTGCGGACCCATGTCATCGACCGGCTTCGTGAAGCCGTAACCCATGAAGTGAGCCCACATCCGGTTGGCGATCGTCTTATCCATATTCTCCGACTTGACAATCATTTTTCCCAGTTCGGTGCGACGGTCACAGTCCGACAGGTAGCCGCTTTTGCTGATGGCGGTGCCGTCGGTGAAGACAGGGAAGGCACTCTCGAGCAAACCGTTGCGAAGTTCGTAGTAGATGATGGCTTCCGTGGCGTCGCTGCCCGAACCTTCACCGGCAAAGTCCTGGTTGATGAGTTCAGCAGAGGCGACATCTCGCGTGCCAGGAACGAACTTGCGAAGGGCTTTCGTCTGGCGGAAAAAGGCGTTGAATTCCCAGAACTTCTTCTGCTTCCAATCGTTGAACGGGTGATTATGGCACTGGGTGCATTGCACTTGCAGGCCGAGGAAAACCTTGGCCGTTTGCGCGGTGGCCTGGGCGCCATTTTCATCGAGCTTGCCGACCATGAAATTGGCGGCCCCATTGAAACCTTCGGCACCTGGAGCCGTCTGCCCCGTGGCCGTGACCAGCTCCAGCACCATTTTGTCGTAGGGCTTGTTGCGAGCGAAGCTGTCACGCAGGTACTTCTGCATGCCGGGCCGGCTGATCAGCGAATTCTGCTCGGTCCCGCCGTTGCGGCCAATAAGAATGTTCGTCCACTTGTTGGTCCAGATGCGGGCGTATTCTTCGGTGTGCTTGTCGTCGAAGAGGAGTTTGGAAACGAGCTTGGATCTTTTATCCGTTTCCTTGCTGGTCATGAATTCGCGCAGTTCTTGAACAGACGGGATGCGCCCGAGCACATCCAAATAAACCCGGCGGCACCATTCGTGATCGGGAGCCGCAGGAGAGGGGGTCAGGTTGTTGTCGATCCAAACCTGGCGAATTTCTTTGTTGATGACGCCGACTTGAGGAATGCCGAAATCTGGCGCGGCATCAAGCTTGGCGACCTTGGATGTCTTTTCGGTGGCTTTCGTGGCCTGGGCAAGGCCCGGCGTGACGATAGCAAGCACGAAAGAGGCGGACAGAGACCAGGCGGCGATCTGCTTGAGGTGTTGTCGTGTCATAGTTTGTTCTCCTGCCGACTGCCAGTCTGTTGCCCCTATCCCGTTAGCCCTAAAACGCTTAGCGAATGGGAAGGTACTCAGTGGCAGCAAAAGATTTCCGTAAAATCGGAAGGGTAAAATTCAAGCCGTTATTTTAGCGGCTAGAACACCGTCCGCCAACCATTTTTACCGAGATTTAATGGGAATTAGCGGAATAGGGAATCTAGTCATTTGGGAAAGCAATAACCCCCTTGTTTTAGGGGGCCAAGAGGGAGCACGGCCCATGTCGTTAGTCTTGTGCTAGCAATGTCTTACGTCGAATACACCCATCTTCCCAGCAGCATCGTCGGTGCCAGCAGAAGAGCAACTCCCAGCCCAAATTCCGGCCGACCGGTCCCAAAGGAAGTGATGGCGGCATCGAACAGGATGAGCGAAAAGATGCTCTGCTTGATGGCCGCCTGAACCAGTGGGGGCTCAGGATTCAGGACCGCATCGAGACACCGCCGCTGTCCGACGAGGAGCATCACCGCGAGCAGCAGCCAGAAAGCATAAATGGCGTTGTTGCCTAAATTGAACACTTGGGCCCGCAGCAGGTTCCCCCACCAGCCGACGAGCCCAATTCCGACCGCCATGGTCGCCATTCCGCTGAGGAGATTGAGAGTCTGGCTCCGTCCGGCTTCCCCTTTGGCGAACCATGTTACGCCGACGATGTAGAGCCCGATTCCCGCGGCGGGCAGAAGCTCGATGGGCTCGAAGTGCAAGAGCCAACTTGGACCAGTCGCCAGGTGCGCTACGCTCATCCCGAGCAGCACATTAAAGAAGCGGCAGAGCCCCATTCCCAAAGGGCCGAATGGCGTCTTCTTCAAAAAGCCGTCATAGAACAAGACACTGCCGGCAAGCAGCGCGGCAATGGCGCCGCTTCGCCAAGGAAGTTCCACGGCATTCTTCGCGAGCGATGCGTAACCGGCTGCACCACCGAGGAGAATACCAATTACCAACAGTCCAAATCCAAAGACCTGGGCCGTTCGAATTCCAATTTGCCCAGAAGGGAGCGGCCGAAAGGGACGTTCCTTCAGGTCGATTTCCACGTCGAACACATCGTTGAGCACCATTCCCGCGGTGTAGAGGCAGGCCGAAGCTGCCGCCAGCAAAGCGAAAACGCCGATTTCGTCCAGCGTCCGCCGAGCCACGAGAAACCCCATGCTCACATCGGCCAGTGCCGTAAAGACATTGGGGGCCCGACAGAGTCGTAGCCAAGAGAGGAGCGGAGTGGGGGATGCATCGGGCATGGTGTGCAGGTTGAACGAGGGAATGCGCAAAGAAAAGGCGGCGGAACAAAGGCATGCTCCGCCGCCGAAGATCATCTTGAATTCTGAACGAACGGGAACTAGTAGCGATCTCCGCCGCGGTCACCGCCACGACCACCACGGCCGCCGCCTCCATAACCACCGCCGCCGCCACCTCCTCCGTATCCGCCCCCGCCACGACCGCCGCGTCCACCGCCGCCGCCGCCACCACCTCCATATCCACCACCACCGCCGCCGCCGTATCCACCACCGCCGCCACCTCCTCCGTATCCGCCACCACCCGTCTTGGGAGCCCGCTCGCGAGCTTCATTCACCACCAGGGGCCGGCCGTCGCACTGAAAGCCGTTGAGAGCGTTGATGGCGGGTTCGCAATCCGCATCGTTCGCCATCTGCACAAATCCAAATCCGCGGCTGCGACCGGTTTCGCGGTCCATGACCACTTCCGCCTGGCCCACATCGCCATACTGTTTGAAGAGCTCCTCGAGCTCGGCCGATCCGTACGACCAGGGCAGGTTGCCCACATAAATCCGCTTCGCCATTCTAACAGGTCCTTAAACAAATCTACCAAAAAACGAACAAGTTATTAACCATCGCCCGCAGTGAGAACTTCAACGCGTCGAAGCCTCGGCCACCAAGGCCGGGAATTGTTCACCATGGGAATATACCGCATCGGGCTAGCAGCGGGAAATACCGCTCCCGCAAAAAATGAGGGGATTTCCCTCACGGGAGAGTGCTGCGAAGCCTGGCGAGCGGTGCAAAGGACGCCGGAACCTGCTGACGTTTGAGATCCTGCTGGAGCCTGTGCCGGGCATGAGCCGTGCGGTACTTCTGCGTCGCCCGCTCGGCGCTTTTCTCCATGGCTGGACGGAGGAGCGACTCCGTCAGAATGGGGACCAATTCTGCGCGGGTGAAGAGAAAATGGTCCCCGGCGGTGATCGCTAGGGATCCATAGGCCGGACCGAGAAATGTCTCCCACGGCAAAAGATAATACTCCATACCGATTCCGTCTTGCGGGGTCCGCGACAGCAGCACCACGTTCCCTCCTTCCACCCCTAGCGGATTCCCTCCTTGCGTGAGATGTGAAAACACAAATAGAGTCGAGCTAGTCGAAAAACTTCCGGGATGCTTGATCATTCCTTCGGCGAAGAATTTCTCTCCATCCCCAACTTGCTCGGCATGGAGCCCCGAATGCTCGATGGAACCAACCTGCACCAGATCCCCCTCTCGCAACAGACACTCGCCGGCAATGCCACTAATTACATATTGGGGCGGAAAGTAATACACGGATGCTTTCAGGCCGTGTCCGCGATGCACGGAGATCAAGGAATTGGCGGCAGCTTGCTCGGTGGTCGCAATGCCACCCGCCCGCGAAATTGCCTGCCGTAGCGTTAAACCCTTGGCAAACGGGATCGCTTGCGGATTGCGCACGTCTCCACCAACATCCACGACTCCCGGTGTCGCCTCGGGTTCGGGAGATTTCCGGAGCTGCGCATGGTGACAGCCCAGGAACAGGCACAATAGCTGCGCCCCAAGAAGCCAGAGCATTTTTGAGTAAGGCATCTCCCGCATGGCGGTTCACCGAATTCTAGGGAGTGATGTTTAAAATGGCCGCCACATCGGGCATGTGGCAGGCAATCGCAAAGCCAGAGGAATCGATGCCTCGCACCATTCCCACCACACGATTGCCGGCACAAACCACCGCGCCGCTGTCTCCCCGCTCCGCGAAACGAGATGGGGGAGGGAGAGCCCGAATTCGAATCTGGCAGAAGACTACCGTACCGTCTTGCATGGTAATCGGTGGAGAGGAAATGGACACAATCGTCCCACGCGAGCCGTTGCTCTGCGCTCCTAGCTTGAAGAGTTGCACGCCGCTAAGACGGTCTGCTTCCGTGAGACGGCTGAACACCAGCGGGCCGGGAACTCCGGGAATACCGGGGAGCGGAGCGACTCCTTGCGGCTCAACAAGGGCGCAATCAATGAACTGATCGAGCTCCCAATTGATTCTGCGTCCTTGCAGAACAGTCCCAACGGCGCCGCTCGGAACCTGGAGGAGCGTCTTGGGAGGATTCTTATCGATGACAGTCGGGTCGGTACCGCCGGCAACGACGTGGGCACATGTCAGGAACAGTTGCTGCTCTCCACGCCGGACTACCAGTCCCATCGTCCCCGTGGCCGCTGGAGCATGGCTGGGCGCAATCTTTGCCCCTGCAGTGATAGCGCCCCCCGCCAGGGCGACCACCTGTGGAACATTCGTTACCCCTGCCAGGATGGAAGGCCGGCTTCGCGGGATGACAACTTTTTCGCCGCCATTCTTTTTGCGCGAGGACGATATTCTTGGTTTGGTCGCAAGAGTTTTCTTGTTCTTCTTTTTGCGAGAAGGCTGCCGCTTCTTTTTCTTATTCTTGGCAGCCAGGCTCGCCTTCGGCGCAGCCTTTTTCTTTCGCTTGGCCGCAGGCCGTTTTTTCGACTTAGGTTTCTTTTTTGCCATAACCTGCTCCTGGGCGGTAAACCGCAGCCGCCACCCCTTATTGACGCGGCCGCTGCAGGAGGACGCCCGCTCCCTGGTCCGGCAAGGGGCGCGGTGCGACGGCCGGTGCTTTCCGAACAGCGGGGGTTTCTACTTCTTCGGGCTCCACCTTACTGTTGTCAAACGGTAGGACCGGATGAGTCGTACCGTGGAGCATGGGCATGCTGTTCGGTTCCGGCCCATGCGGGCAATCCGGACAGACATCAGGCAATGGCAAGCGAACCGCTCCCGTGACGCCGGGAGGTCCGATCAATGCGGTGTGCGACTTGTTGACGTGGCAATTCACGAAGGCCATCACCTGCTGTTCAAAATCCGGCGAGTCGATTTCAAAGATGCCGACTGCGACTACAGATTCCACGGGAAAGAGCTTTGCGCTCACGGCCTCACCGGGGTTGGAGGCGGTGACGCCAAAGACCCCCTTAGGGGCGATTTTAGAGATTAAGTTCCCCACGTCGTCGATGGTCTCGTCCACAACGTCGTGCTGGATCTTCTTAAAGTACTGGTTATTGAAGTCAACATCCAGGTTAAACGTCCCCGCCGCGGGGCGGATGAAGTCCACGGTAAAGATCTTGTCGGTGAAAATGATCTCGTGACGCACGTCGCGAACCACCACCGGCAGCGCCATCCGCTCAATCCCCGAGATTGTCCGCGTGGTGGATGATGCAGGAATCGTGACGGTGTTATCGGGACCTTTGACTTCCTTCGTTTCTTTTACTGTCGTTTCTGACTTGTCGATCAAAAAATGCTTCTCGGTCACGTACACTTTGCAGTGCGTGGGGACCGAGAGCGTGATGGGGACGCCGTGCAGGTGCCGTTCCCGCTCCCACATCGTATTGCTTTCATCCCGGTGCAGCATATTGGTGCGTGCCGAGCTGCAGCCCGCCATCACCGCGAGCGCGGCGACCCCCGTGAGCCAAAAGAAACAGCGCATGTTCCCTCCACCAGCTTCTGGAATGTCGGGGCAGGATGAGCCCCTAGTCTGATAGGTTCGGCTCCGGTTGTAGCGAAAATTCAGGCTGTACCGAATCTCCGGACGAATCGGAATATCCGGAAAAGTCCGCTTCGGCGGAATGTGCCGGTTACAGATCCGTGCTGCTAGCTGGGCAAATCGAGCAAAAGGGCGCTATTCCGGCAAATAATTCAAGGTGTAATAAGCCGCCGGATGCAACAGTGGCTGCTTATCCGAGGACCGAACGCCGTCCAAATGCAGTTCGTGAACGTGCCCTTCCTCCAGCTTTTCGAGGGTGAGCCGCACGCTCATTCCGTCGGCTGCCACCTCCGCTTTGGTGATTGCAGGCTTGGTGGCATCGACTTCTGGGCTGCCGTAGTCCGCCTGGTAGATGTAGGTATAGGTGGACATAGAATAGGACTTGGGATCGCCGGCAGTCGCGGGGTCAACCTTCTGGGTGAAGGTGAGCTCAAAGCCGTCTTTCTTCGCGTGCATTTCGTGGACTTCAAAGGGAGTCTTTCCCGTCCAGACCAGGCGGTCGAGCGAATAAGGTTTGCTGCCGCGGGAGCCCCAGCCCCGGTTGGTTCCGCCAACGAACATGGAGCCGTCCTTCGTCATCAAGAGCGAAAGTGCTCCGGAGCCAATTCCTTGGCGGAAGGGAAAACAGGCACCTTGGTAATGCCCTTTGACTTTTTCGAGATAGACCCGCATGACGGTGCTATGGGCCTGGTCACCCACGAAGAGTTGATCCTTGAAGACGCCAAACTTGCCCCCTGTCGTATCGCAAGCAATGCCGGCAGCGGACTGGCCCATTTTGGGATATGGAAAATAGCAAGCGGGCGGTTCAAGCTCGGGAATCTTCTTGGCCTCCACCATCATGCGGCTTTTGCTGACAGGGTCTTTGGGGCGCTCGCCGATAACGCCGCCGGTTAGCTCATACCAGCGGTTGCCGCCCGGATGACCTTGGAAGGAGCCAGGCTTCAGCCACTTGAGGCTGCACGCGCCGTTCCACGGCCCTTGATTATCGGTATAGAACATGTCCCCCACAGCGTTCGTCCCAATGCCACCCGGCGAACGAATGCCGCTGCAAGTCGGAATGACTTTGCCTTCGGGAGTTATTCGCAAACACCAGCCACGGTACTTCTGCTCGCTGGTGAAGGAACCGGTGAGGCAAAGGACGACCCAGATGTTTCCCTCTTTATCGAACTTGGAACCAAAGGCGTACTCGTGATAGTCGCCGGTGATTTCCCAGCCGTCGTTGACATTCTCAAAAACATCCGCCCGGCCGTCGTTATCGAGATCCTTCATCCGGGTCACTTCGCACCGCTGGGTGCAGTACAGCCAGCCATCCTTTTCCGTCAGCCCCAGCACTTCGTGCAGCCCACCGGCATACTTGGTGAACTCCACATCCGTGGGTGGATCCGCGAACGGCTTATCGACAACAAAAATATCGCCGCGGCGAGTAGAAATCGCCAGCTTGCCGCTGGGCAGAAGTTCCAGCCCGCCGGCTTCCAGATTCACATGCTCGGGAATCGGGAATTCGATGAGTTTGTAGTAGTCCTCTTCCTTGGGTGCTGTTTGAGCAATCGCGAGCGTTGGCAGAACTAGCAACACTATGGGCAAAAAGTGGCGGTGCATGCGAATAGATGGTTAGGGTTAAAAAAACTTCTCGTTCCCACGCTCTGCGTGGGAACAAGGATGTTGTCAACTTGCCTTGAAAGTCCCCGTCCCTAGCAAGCGTCTTCGTTCAGCAAAGTATGCGTCCCGATAAATCTCCATTTGGGCGTGGTCGGTCGGGTCGAAGCCGGCCTCGCGAAACTCCGTCTTTCTTTGCTTGCACTTCCAGGAGAGCCTGTTCGCGTGGTCCTTACCAAGCTGCTGCAGGAATTCTACTTTTGCTTGTTGTTCTTCGTGGGAATTGTCCTCGCTCGGTTCCTCGATCATGATCGGCTCTTCGGGCATCCGGCAACTCGCCGCTAACTCGTCGAAAAGCGCCCCTCGCACAAATTGTTGCATGTTCGCCAGGGCTTGCGTTCGGGTGAGCACCGTCCGGACGTTGCCGCCGCTGACGATGAACACCGCGCCGCAGGGGGCCAGCAACGACTCATCGCCATGGCGTTGGCCTCCCCAGGGAATCGCTTTGGCCAATTCTTCGTTAAGGTCAAACTCATCAAATCGCTCCAGCCATCGGTCCCAAGCGTGCCGAGTAATCCGTTTCGCATTTTGCATCGATTCATCCTCCGTGAATGGATACCGAAACTCACCACTTCACTTCCTCCTCGTTCCCACGCTCTGCGTGGGAACGAAAATCTTACCAGTCAAACTCCTGCGTGATGCTGGCCCCTTTCCCTTCAAAGGCCACGGGCACCAGCAATTCCTGTTTGCCATTGTTCTCCCGCACGAGCGGCTTTTGTTTGGAGCCGATTTTCATGGTCCACTGGCCGTCAATCTTGAAGCTGCCCCCCCCGAGGTCCTCGATCTTTCCCGCAGCGGCTGCGCGGAAGTAGAGGTTCTCCGCGAGCTTGTCGGAAGTCAGCGAGAGCGTTCGCCGAAATACGTAAACGTCAGACTCTCCATAAGGGGCGGGATAATCGGCGATCTTCACATCCCCCATCGAATAGTTGAAAGTCGGGTTGCGCTTCGCCCCCAGCGAATAGCCAATAAATCGATATCCCTGCTCTTTCGCCGTCGCTCCTGGCCAGGCGGCTTGGTCATTTTTGAGCACGGCGAAAGGAACGCCATCGGTCAGTTTAACAACGTTGTCTCCCAGTGGCGGCTGAAAGCCCACGCCGCGACCTTCCCAGTGGCGAGCAGCATCCATAAACGCTCCTTGCCAGATCAATGCCAGCCGGAGGTTGTTCGCATCGAATGCCAGATTCAGTTTCTCCGGATAGCCCACGCCGATGGCCCGCGGCCCCGCTCCTTCAATGAAGTTGCGATACATAATGGCTTCATCATAGGCGATGAGTTCAATCGCCCCCGTGACGAGTCCGACCGGCAGAACCGCCTTGTCACCGTCGCTAAGATAAGCCCAAATCGAGCGGTCTTGCTTGTCCACACTGCCGTCCAGGATCATTGGCAGCGTGGTTTGGCCATCCGGGAAAACATTCGGCATCCGAGTCCCAGGCCGATACGCCTGCGGATTCTGCATGTAATGGTGGAACCACTCGGGCCGCAGCCGTTTGGTCATTGTGGTGAGGCTCAGGGCCTGAATTCCCGTCGAACGTTTGTCCGCAAACGTGTGGCACTTGATGCAGCCGAAGGCTTGTCCCCCTACCAAGCGGCGGCCGGCGGCTTTGAACTTTTTGTCGTTGTCGTCCACGTCGAGTTTCGGCATCGGCTTGATGCTCGCCTTGTCCGCTTCGTCCAAGGCCGTGACCAGCGAGCCGACGTTCGCCATACCGAATTTTGGCATTCGGGTGAACATGTAAGGCCGGTCCTTGGCACCTTCGTTGAAGACGGTTTGCATCCATTCCGGCCGCAGCTTGGCCCCCACGCCGGCGAGCGGCGGTGGCAGGCGGCCTTCGTCCCCCATTTCTGGCATGTCGGATTTGAAATGCGGGTTGCGGGCCTCTTCGACGCCGCCGAGTTGCCCGCGGGTGTGGCAGGCGACGCAGTTAAAACGGACGAGATTCCGCGAAACCAACTCTTCCTTGATGAGCGGCTCGTGAGCGGCCTTTTTGGCGTCGGCGAGGGCCGCGGCGACGGCCTCTTTCTGCCGGGCACTGAGCGCGTAGAGCGGCGTCTTGACCGGCGCATCAGCCAGGCAGCCGCCAGTTCCCTTCAATTGTGCCAGCGTGGGAGCAGTCAGTTTGGAAACAAGCTGCTGGTCGTCCTTCTTCAAATTGTGGCAGGAAGCACAGCCGAGCGTGGTGAAGTATTCCTTCCCCTTGGCGGCGAGTTCGTTGTTGACGACAAAAGCTCCTTCCTCGGGCTTATCGGTTTTCTTCGCGGGCGGAGCCGCAATGAGCGTGTCGAGATTCTGCTGGGGCTGACCTTCTGCTTGGAATTCCACTTGCAGGGTCTCTTGTCCACCGGCCTCGAAATACTCCACCGCCACGGTATGCAGCCCGGCAGTGATTTGCATCTGCTTTCGCTTCTGCTGGAAGGGGTGAACGCCGTCGTTGTCGATAACCACCTTGCCGTCGATGTAGAGACGCGAACCGTCGTCGGAACCAATCAGGAACAGGTAGTTGCCACCCTTGGGAATGTTGATGTGGCCATCGAAACGGAGTGCAAAATTGTCCTTCAATTTGGTAACGCCGACATCGAAGCCTCCTGCTTCACCCACTTCTTTCGGCGTCAGCTTGCTGAAGTCCGGCAAGCGGTCCCACGAGCCTTCATACAAGGCGAACTGCAGCCCCGAACTGATGTCGAGATCCTTGAGCAGGAACGAAGCGATGTCTCGCGCATCCTGCGGCTCCAGGTTGAGATGCGGCATGCGGCCGCCGGGACGCACCGCCAGCGGATCGGCCAGAAACTGCGTCAGCCCCGGCACCGTGTACTTGCGGCTGGGAGTGCCCAGGGGAATCGAAGTCGGCAGTCCCTCTTTAGGCGAGTCTTCCTTGCGCGGATCGTGACAGGCGAGACAGCCGATGTTGTGAAAGAGATTGTCCCCCCGATTCACGCTTTGCCGCAGAGCGGCTGACTCGGCGATCGTTCCGGTCGTCGCCAGAAAATGGACAATCGCTTCCACTTTCTCCTTCCGCTCCGCCTCGGGAAGTCCTGCCAGCACATTCGGCATCGTCGTCCCCGGCTTGGTCGCTTGTGGATCGGCCAGAAACTTGAGCAGGTAATTCGGCCGCACTCGGCTGCCGACCGTATCGAGCACTGGGGCCTGTTTCTTCTGAATGTACGTCTCCAGCGACTTATCCGCCTGATGGCAGGAGGTGCAATTCAACTCCCCCAACAACAATTGGCCGCCGGCAGCTGCATCCCCCTTCTCGCCGGAATGAAATCGCTCAAAGCCGATGACGCGGGGATGAGCATCGACAGCCAGCAATTTTGCTGGGGCAAAAATGACCATCGCAACAAGCCAGAGGGGGAACATGAACTTTGCGAGCGGCATCCAGCAATCTCCAGGCAAGGGGTCGGGAAGGGTTTTCGCGGTGCCAATACGGGATGGCCAAGGAACGTGGCCGCGAAAACCTTTCCCGACCCCGTGGGCAGCGCGAACGGGGTCAGGAGGAGTTTCGCGGCAGAGTCCTAACAGACTACAAGTCTCTAGGACGCGAAACACCTCCCGACCCCTTTTGGTAGGCACCCTGTTATGCCGCTTCGCCGGGAGGCGTGTCAACTACAGATACCGCCTCCCCCCCACGAATACGGCTTTTTACGCGTGCATGCATTCCATACGCACCATCCGAGCCGTTGGCTCACATGGGGACCGTGGTATGATGCAGCCAACTTCCCCGTTTTTCGTCAGGCACCTTCCATGGATTTCCTCTCCCTTTCCGGCAAGTCATTCCTCGTCTTCGGTGTGGCGAACAAGAAGTCCGTGGCCTGGCATGTGGGTAAGTCGCTGGCCGAGTGCGGGGCGAAGGTGACGTATGTCGTCCGGAGTCCCGAGCGGAAGGAAAGTGTGGCCAAGCTGCTCGCTGGAAGCGATTTACATGTCTGTGATGTGGAGCATGAAGAACAAATTGCCCGATTGCGAAACGAACTGACCGCGAAGGGGACGAAGTTTCATGGCCTGCTGCACTCCATCGCATTCGCGGATTACACGGACGGGATGAAGCCGTTTCACGAGACCCCCAAGCGGGCCTTTTTGCGGGCGATGGATATCTCCTGCTACTCGCTCATTGCCGTTTCCAATGAACTCAAGGACCTGCTGGAGCCGGATGCCTCGGTGGTGACGGTTTCCATCTCCACCACCCGCATGGCGAGTGAAAACTACGGCTACATGGCCCCCATCAAGGCCGCTCTCGATTCATCGCTCGCCTTCCTCACCAAATCCTTCAGCCGCTTCTCCAAAATCCGTTTCAACGCGGTCGCCCCCGGCCTACTCAAAACGTCCGCCTCCGCCGGCATCCCCGGCTACGTCGATTCCTATCTCTACGCCGAGCAAATCATCCCCCGCAAACATGCCGTCCAGACCCAGGAAGCCGCCGACGTCGCCATCTTCCTCCTCAGCCCCAAAAGCAGCGGCATCGTGGCCCAAAACATCGTGGTGGATGCCGGCATGAGCATCAACTACTTCGATAGCGACCTCGTGACGAAAGCAATGCGGGAGTAAATTCCTCGCAATCGTTCGGGCAACAGCTTAGCTCCCTGCTTTCCGCACACCCTAGCGAGACGAATTGCAGCCAGCCGCCAAGGTGGGTCTGCTGAAAGAAGTATTCGCTGGAAATGCCGTTTCCGATTTCAAACTTGGGAATTGGGAATCGGGAACAAAGTCTCAAACCTCAAGTCTGCCCACCACCTTTCATACCAGTGCTTAGATCGTCTGTGGCACTTTGTCGAACTTTTTTCCAGAATCTTGAAAACGCAGAATCACTCGTTTTCGTTACCCCAACTCTCTCAACCACGCCGCGGCTTCTTTGTACTGCGGGTCGAGCCCGACGAGTTCGGTGAGATAGCGTTTGGCGAGCTGCCGCATTTTGATCCGGCGAGCGAGGGTGGCGGCGTAGTAAAGGGCTTGCTTGCGGGCCTCCAGGTGTTCGGGGTGCGTGGCGGATTCCGCGGCCAGGCGATAACGCTGCAGGGCTTCCGGGAATTCCCGCAGCTCCTCGTACGTCCGCCCCATTTCCAGCGCGGCGAGCGGCTTTTGCTGCGGGTCGTGCAGGGCTTCGGCGAAGGTTTGCAGGGCCTCGCGGACTTTGCCCGCCTGCCGAAAGCGAAGGCCGAGTTGGTAGCGGATGGCGGCGTTTTTCGGTTCCCGCTGAGAGCGGCTCACGAAGACTCCCGTTTCGAATTTATCCCGCTCGCGGTTAAGCTCGTCCAGATGGGCCTTCGCCTCTTCGTTCCCGTCCTTAGCCGCCAGCTGCCGGGCCAGGGCAATCTTGCGGCTCATCCGGAGCATCACCACATCTTCCCACAACTGGCGGACACGGCCGTCGTCGGTCATCTCCTTGGCCTTTGCCAGCAACTTTTCCGCGTCATAGTCCCGGCCGAGCTCGAGGTACATCGGAATCAGTTCGACGTAGAACTCGGGATTCGAAGGATAATCCCGAATAGCCGATTCCAGCTTCTGCACCGGCGTGAGTTGAAATTCCGCGGGCTGATTCTTGGACGCGGAAACGACGATGGGAATGGGCTGTTCTGGGATTGGCGTGGAAAGGTCGATTTCCCCCGTGTCCCGATCTGGCTTGGGGCGCTGCGGCGGCGAATAGCTGATGGTTCCCGAGGACGACCCCCGAACGATAGGCTGCGGCTTGTCTTTTAGTTCGACAATTTCTGCTTCGGCCTGCATGGGGGGACGCCCCTTCTCTCCTCGCTGGCGGCTCTTTTCGATGGCGAGCGTCGCGACCATGCGAGTGGCTTCCGCATCGCCGGGAACCAGTTCGCCAACGCGTTGCCAGGAAGCAATCGCTTCCTCAAACTTTTTCATGCGGGCCAAAGAACGCGCGCAACACCGGTTGATTTCAACGTCGCTGGGCCCCGCTTCAAACGCCAACTGCAAATAACGCAACTCCGCGTCCTCGAAGCCAAGTTCGGCGCAAGCCTGCAGCAAAGCGAGGAGCGTTGGTTTGTGCCAGGGATTGCATCCCAATAACTGCGGACCCAATCGGAGCACTTCCTTCCAGTCTTCATCTTCGACGGCATCCAGCAAGGCGGACCGCAGCCTGGCGTCCGGTTCGGCGGTTGCCCCGTGCATGCGGAACTTGCGAACAAGGTTGAGCAGCAGGCCGTCCACATAATCATAGTTTGCAGGGTCGGCAGCCACACACTCGGCCAGCACCTGATGCGCGCGGTCGTACTCGCCCTTCCGAGCCAGTTGCATTCCTTCGAGATAACGATCGGCAGTGGCGGTGGTCATGGCTTGGGTCGTGGAGTGGCCCCCGAGTATTCCTTGATTATACCGTTTCGGCCCCCCTTGATTGAGAGGGCGAATTGAGGGCATGTGAGCCACTCCCGATTTTCAGTCTGGTATATTGCGGGACTCTCCTCGAACGCACTTTTGATCGGAGCCTAAGATGCCCTACCTTTGTAGACTGCTTGCAGTGTCTGCCCTGTTATCGCTGGCAATCATCTCCTCCTCGCCTCCAGCGCTGCTAGCAGCGGATTCCTGGAAAGCCGGGGCGGCAAAAACGATCATCACTCCCAAAGAGCCGATGTGGATGGCGGGATATGCCTCGCGCGACCATGTGGCGGAAGGGAAGTCGACCGAGCTGACGGGAAAGGCCCTGGTGCTGGAAGACCCAGCCGGCAAACGGGCGGCGCTGATTACGCTCGACCTGATTGGGATCGACCGGACGTTGTCGCAGGACATCTGCTCGCAGCTCGAGAAGAAATATGGCCTGGCTCGGGACCAGGTGGCCATCAATTGCTCGCACACGCACAGCGGGCCGGTCGTTGCACGCAATCTGGGGCCGATTCATTACCTGCTGATCTCTCCGGAACAGAAAAAGCAGGTGGACGACTATGCGCAGTTCTTGGAGGAAAAGGTGATCGCCGTGGTTGGCGAGGCCCTCAAAAATCTTGCGCCCGCGAATATCACTTGGGGAAGCGGCAAGGCGACCTATGCCGTCAATCGGCGGACCAACGTGGAGGTGAAAGTTCCCGAACTGCGAGCCGCGGGGCTCTTGAAGGGGCCGGTGGATCATGATGTGCCGGTGCTGGCGGTCCGGACGCCGGAGGGAAAGCTAGTGGCTATCACGTTTGGCTATGCCTGCCATGCCACGGTGGTGTCGCTGTTCGACTGGTCGGGCGATCACCCTGGCTTTGCACAGATCGAATTAGAGAAGACCTATCCAGACTGCATCGCCCTCTTTTGGGCCGGCTGCGGCGGGGATCAAAATCCATTGCCGCGGCGGACGGTGGACCTGGCGAAAAAATATGGCCGCCAACTGGCGGAGAGCGTCGCCGCCGTGGTCGATGCACCGATGCGGCCAATTGAAGGCTCGCTGAAAACTTCCTACCAGGAGATTCCGCTGGCGCTCGACAAACTGCCGACGAAAGAGCAAATCGAGCAGGACACGCAGTCGAAGGACCGCTACATCGCCTCGCGGGCAAAATACCTGCTGTCGCAAATCAACGACGGCAAACCCCTTTCGCCGACGTATCCCTATCCCATCAGCGTCTGGAAAGTCGGTCCGGAGGTAGAGTGGGTTTTTCTCGGCGGTGAAGTCGTCGTCGATTTTCCTGTGCGGCTAAAGAGTGAACTCACCGGCACCAGAACCTGGGTGGCCGGCTACAGCAACGACGTGATGGCCTATATTCCGTCTCGCCGAGTGCTGATGGAAGGTGGCTACGAAGGAGGGGGCGCGATGGTTTACTACGGACTGCCCACGGTCTGGGGACCGGAAGTGGAAGAGCAGATTGTGCAGGAAGTCCACCGGCAGGCGAAGTAATCGCTACTCCCTCCCACACGCACCCATGCCGCACTGGGGCAATCCGCAGCCCCCTTGCGGCATCGGCGGGCCGCACATCGGCAGGCTTTTAGAGCCAGCGGTATGGCCAGCAGGAACGGAAAGTAGTCTCTCGAGTTTTGTAGAATGGCAAGTCGGACATTCGGCCTGCTCACTGCCGCGAATGAGGAGTTCGAATTCCTTGTCGCACTTTTTGCAGGCATATTCATACAGAGGCATTTTTTTCTCCTGGCGAGCGGGGGGCATCAGCCCCTGATTTTATCCCAAAATAGAAGGTTAGTATCAGGGGGCTGACGCCCCCCGCTCGCCAGTCCCAAGATGCAACTTCCTCCCCTCACCCGCGAACAGGTCCGGAGCATCGACCGCAGGGCGATCGAAGAATATGGCATGAGCGGCCTGGTGTTGATGGAAAACGCCGGTCGCGGCTGTGCGGACAAACTTTGCGAACTGGGGATTCGCGGCAAAGTGGTTATCGTCTGCGGGAAGGGGAACAACGGCGGGGATGGGTTTGTTATTGCTCGGAATTTGGATGCGCGAGGATATGAAGTTCGCGTCGTGATGATGGCCGAGCCGGAAGAGTTGCGGGGAGATGCGGCGGCAAACTATGCGGTACTTAAGGCGGCGGCGTTTTCGATCGTCAGTGAAGAAGGTCTGGGAGCAGAGATTGCTAACGCCGACTGGATTTTGGATGCACTACTTGGGACGGGAGCGAGGGGGGATCCGCGGCCTCCAATATCAAACGCGATCGAGCAGCTCAACGCGAGTAACGCGAGAAAGTTGGCCGTTGATCTTCCCTCCGGCCTCGACTGCGACACAGGAATTCCCGGCACCCCCACATTCCGCGCCGACTATACCTGCACCTTCGTCGCACCTAAGACCGGCTTTGCAAATCCAGCGGCGCGGGAGTATATGGGGACCGTGTCGGTTCACGACATCGGCGTACCGCGGAAGCTGCTGGAGGAGTATTGCTGAAAGGGGTCGGGAAGGGTTTTCGTCAGAGAGTAAGGTAGCGCACGGGGAAATGCTGCGACGAAAACTCTTCCCGACCCCAGCACTTTACTATGCCAGGCACTCTATCGGCTTCCACATGTCGCCGAGGATCGGGGCGGCGGGCCAGCCGAGCCATTTTTCCAGCAGGGCAGCGTAGATGCTGCGGAAGTCGGTGTGGAACTTGACGTCCCCGTCGTCCAGGTCATTTAGGCTGGGATGCTTGCCGATGAGGCCGGGCTTGACCTTGCTGCCGACAAGGAAGACCGGGGCGGCTGCCCCGTGATCGGTGCCGCGGCTGGCGTTCTCTTGCAGCCGGCGGCCGAATTCGCTGAAGACGAGGGTCATTACGCGGTCGAGTTGTCCGTGGCCTGCCAGGTCTTCGGTGAACGCGGCGATTGCGCCGCCCACCTGTTCGAGCAAGCTGGCGTGAGCGGCGGCCTGGTCGGAATGTGTGTCAAAGCCGTCGATGGAGACGTAGTAGACTCGCGTCGTCAGCCCGGCATCAATCAAGTGAGCAATGTTCTTCAGCTTCTGGGCGAGCGGCGTGCCGGGATAACTCACCGTCGTCTTATAACCACTGCCGGAAGCCTGCATCCGGCGGCTCAGGTCGAGGGCAGAGGTGGCGCGGGTCTGCACGAACTTGAGCAGGTCGTTTTCTACGCTGCGGGGAGCGGCAGTGGCCTTGATGATGTTGCTTCGCTGCTGATCGTCGCCGCCCGTCTCCAGGCGGAATTGTTCGAGCGAGCGGATGGACGGCGCGGGAAGATCTCGCGCAGCCAGGGCGAGCGGCTGGACCTCGTCACCCAGGTGCATGCCGGGTGGGTCGATGGCTTTGGCGAGAGTATCCTTGTGAGCGTCAAAACACCGACCAAGCCAGCCGCTGTCATGGCCGGTCGGTTTGGTGTGGGCCGTGTGCCAGATGTCCATCGACTCGAAGTGCGAGCGATTGGGATTGGGGTAGCCGACCCCCTGCAGGATTGAAAGCTGCCGATTTTCCAGCAGTTTTTCCATGCTCCGCAGGCTGGGATGCAGGCCGATGCCATTCTCTACTTTGACAACTCCGCCGGCCCCGTCGATGGCCAGGCTCGGCCGACTCTTCTTATATTTTTCCTCGCCAAAAGGAATGACCGTATTCAAGCCGTCGTTTCCGCCGCTAAGCTGCACCACAACAAGGATTTTTTCACCTTTGGTCTCCGCGCCGAAGGCGGCTGACTCCAGCAGGAAGCGAGGTGCCCGCGAGGAAAGTGCGGCGAGGCCGCCGGCGGTGACAGCCGAGACCGTGGAGAGAAATTTGCGACGGGATGTGGTCATGGGATTTTCCTTCGTTCGTAGTAACCCGCTTCAGCGGGTTGAGGCTCTGAGTTAACCCGCTGAAGCGGGTTACTACCAACTTATGCCATCTGAAATTCCGGCAGTGAGCCGAGGGTGTGAACGGCTTTCTTAAGCTTGGTGAGCCGGGTTTCCCGGCCTCCTTCAATCTGGGCGACTAGCTGTGCCCGAACATCATTCGGCAGAGGGACCGCGACGAGCAATTCGGTGAGTCCATCGACGACCTGCTCCGCAGTCTTCCAGCCGAGTTGGTCAAGATACGCTTCCAGCGTGACGCCGCCAAACAGCGTGTTGTTGTCTTGCACCAGTTGGCGAACAAAATTCGCCCGTCCCAGCAGCGTGCTGGAATTGATCCACGCCAGGCCTCCTGGCCAGCCCTTCACATTGGGTGGGTAAAGGGGCATTTGGCCAAGTTCCTTGATCTGCTCGGCAATTTGCGGCAGACCGGCGGTGGCTTCCAGCGAGCGAAGCAGGCCGATGCCGAGTTCAATCGGCGAGCGAACCTTCTTGCCCACGCTGGCCGAACTGTAAAACAGGCGACTAGAGAAGAGCATTTCCAGGACCGGAGCAATCGTGTAGTCGGACGCACGCAGCTTTTGGGCCAGCGGCTCGATGACTTCGGGGGAAAGGTCGCTATCGTCGGCGATGTAGTAACGCGCCAGTTTGCCACACAGGAAGCGGGCTGCGGCCGGCTGTTCGAGGAGGACTTTCACGCTGTCGCCACCATCGAAGTTGCCCGTTTTGCCGAGGACGGTCTTGCTGCCGTAATCGTGTTGGTAACGATTGAACTTGAACTCGCCGTACTGAATCTCCCAGCCGGTGAAGCAGCGGGCCAGTTCCTGAATGTCCTTTTCGGTGTAGTTGCCAATGCCAAGTACAAACAGCTCCATCACTTCGCGGGCGAAGTTTTCGTTGGGGTGCGTTTTGCGGTTGGTGGCCGAGTCGAGATAGATCAGCATCGCCGGGTCTCGGGCTATCCCGAGCACCATCGGCTCAAACTTGCCGAGGGCGTAGCGGCGCAGCAACTCGTTTTGATTGAACATCAGCCGCGTGTCGGTGACCTTGGCACTGCTGCTGGCGAAATGGCTGTGCCAGAAGAGGGTGGTCTTCTCCAACAGCGGGGCCGGCGTATGCAGCATCCGGTGGAGCCACCAGGCGGCCAGCGTCTGGGAATTGTTCGTCGCCAGCACCGTCTGAGCGAACGTAAACATCTTCCCCTTGAAGTCCCCTTCGTCAGCAGCGACCAGCTTTTTGGCCGCCAACGCCGGTCCGAGCTTCACCGTCTCGTCCAGTTCTCGCGAATTGGCCGCGAAACCGGCCCGGCGGTAAAGATGAGCGGCCTCTCGCCGGCCAAAAGGCTGGGCGGCGTTGGGCTCGAAGGGGAGCCAAGCTTCTGCGGGAGGAAGAGATTTCTGATTGAGTGGCATGGCTTTGTTCCGGACGTTCGTATGGATCCTCGTTCCCAAGCTCCGCTTGGGAACGCACGTTTGGAAGCTCTGCTTCCCGTCGAAAGAGACTCGAAGCGGAGCTTCGGGACTCGTGTTCCCAAGCAGAGCTTGGGAACAAGCTTTTACTTGAGTTTCAGTTCGAGCGTTACCTGCAGCGTCTTGTCTTTCGACAGCAGTTGCAGCGAGGAGCTTTCCAGGCCCAGCATCGCCTTGAGCAGGGCATCAATTTCCTTTTCGGCGGGTTCCTGGCCGTGTCCTTTTTGCAACATGTTCTGGGCGACGAGCGAGCTGCGGTTGTCCACCAGCATCTGCCGCACCACCTGGCCATCCATCTTGAGCGTCGTATTCACGCCCGCGAGCGGAGCCGTGTCCTTTTGGATGAGGTCGGCCAGTTCGATGGCCAGCGCTTTGGAGGTGGCAATGATGAACTTGTCCCCCACGACAGCCACCGTTGGGCTGGCGTTGTAATGGATGGCGGCTTCTTTGGTATTGCCGTCCTTAGGGGGAAGGTACTCGGCGGAATAGACCGTACCGCTGCCGACTTTGTCAAAGTTCTGTTCAAGGGGGCTTAGGCCATTCATCCCGCCTGTGATATTGAGAAAGCCGACGAGACTCTGAAACGTGATTTTGAACATGCGGGAAGTCTCAGCCGGATTCTTCATCTTCACGACGAGGGCCCCTGCGGGAAGCTTGACTGCCGGGACCGGCGAGCCATCCGCATAATGTTGCCGCGTGACGACGATTTGCATGCCGGGTTCCAGATTGGCCAGGATGTCGTCTCGGAAATTACGCCCGGCAAACAGCGTGGTAAGCTGGCTTTCGGCGGCCGCGAAGCCGGCGTTAACGCCATCGTCGAAGAGGTCCGGGGCGTTCTTCCACATTGAGCTAAAGTCGCGGAAGGTGGAGATGGAAAGGGCCGTTTCTTTGGGATTGAGGAGAGGCAGGGCGCTTCCCTTGCCATCCGCCCCGAAGAAGAATTCCCGCTTTTTGGCGAGTGCCGGAGCGTCGCCGGGAACTGAGGCCGACAGAGCGATGCGGCCCTGATCCACTTCCAGCCAAGCGGTGGCGTAGGGAGCATCTGGCAGCGCACCCAGAATGCCGCCAGCCAGGATTTCCGCGGGGGGATTGTCGCTCTTTTTATTTAGAGCCGTTTTCAGGATGCCGAGAGCCCGGACGGGCCGCAAATCGGCGTATACCCAGGCGGTGGGATTCGCCGGCCGGACTTTGATGACTTCCTGAAACTGCTCATCGGAGGCGAGTGACGGATTCTCTTCCTTGAACGTATCAATGACGAGGCGCGTTAGCAGGGGCTTGTTGGTGGTGACCAGGTACGGGCCGAGATTGACATATTGCACCGGGCCGACGCTGTAAATCTTGAACCCCTTATGTTCGTCCGTGGAAACCGGGTCAACCCTCCCATTCCTGGTGGCATCCGCTCGGGCGAGTTCCAGGACGGTATCGACCGCCTTTTTGGCGAGTTCGGGGTCGGTCGACTTGGTGAGAACGGCAACACCCAGGGAGGGCAAATCGAAGCCGACATAGATGCCGCCGCCGGTGAGCTTGTTCACGGCGGGTCGCCATTTCATCCCCAGCTTGTCTTCGACAAGTTGCAACACCTTGAGGACTTCCTGGGCCTGAGGGGCTTCCAGGGCTTTTTTATAGTCTGGGTGAGCCAGAATTTCGGCCACCGAAGGGTGGTCGAGCACCGTATCGAGCAGCTTTTGCGGCTGCGGCATTTCCGCATAGACAATCGTGGAATTCGGCAGGATCTCTCGCGGCGATTTGTCGGCCGCGACGGCAACTTGGGTAAGTAACGCGACTGCCGACAGCAGCAGGAGGGCGAGAGAGGGCAGTTTTCGATGCAAATTCATTCCAGGACTCCGGAAAAACAGGGTTCATCCCCAGAACAGCCAGCAGGCGACATTCTATCCCGGTTTACCCCCGATTCCACGGATTGGTTTCGGATTTTTAAGAAAGGGGAATCATCGCTTCCGCTGCAGCGTCTCGATCGATACCAGCACCTCCCCCAGGTCATTTCCGCCTGGCTTGATTTCGATGTCCAATCGCCCTTTTTTCCATTCCTGTTCTTTGCCATCTCGGCGGACCTTGGTGACAAAGCGACACGTCTCATGCCAGACGCGAAAAGAATGCTTGCCAACGGGTAGGTTTTTGATCATGAATTCGCCCGTGGTGGAAGTGAGCGCCATATAAGGATGGTCTTGGACGAGAAAACACCCACTCTCCCAAGGGTGAATGTTGCAGCTGATCTGCAATGGAGTCGGTTCCGAGTTCTTAAGGAATTTGTCTACTGGTCCACCAGAAGGAATGAGAGAATGAAACTCTGGATTTTTGCCGGAATTAATTGGCGTGTGATGCCCGACTGGATCCTTATTCAAAATCGTCAGTTTCTGGCCTGTCCGAAAAACTATGCAGTGTGGCTGAAAGCGCAGCCCCTTCATCTGCAGAATAACTGGATCCTTCTTGGACGTTTCAAAACCAGGATGAGTCGCGATGAGCTTGTTCCGATCAGGCACGAGCCACACAAAGACATTGGCAATTCCGCGGCTCTTGGCATCTACCACCAGGGATTCGTCGAAGATGGGGCCGTTCACAACGCCCATGTCTTTGTTGACATTCAATTCAATCGGCTCGGGGGGCTCGCCGTCGAAAATGAACCGGCCGGTCAGATCGCCCCACTGCTGGTCCTTGGCTGCCGGAGGCTCGGCGGCAAAAACTACTGAATCAAACAGGAAGAATAACAATCCAAAGAAGAAGCCACGGGACATCGGAGCGCCTCATGGAACAAACAAGTGAGTGTTCATACCAGAACAACTGGTGTTCACGTCAGCGTTTGATTGTAGAGGTCGCCCTATCTCAGCGTCAAATTCCTTATTTCATTGCCGTCTTCCCGTGGCAGCCGCCGTCTCGGCGGGGGCGTTTTCCACCGGCTCTTCGGTGGTCCGTGACAGATAGTTCATGTGGTTTTCCGGGCCGCTGAAGCCAAGGATGGATTCGTCGAGGTCCATTTGCCGGTGGAGGAGCCGGCCGGCGTCGATGTCGAACTTGATGGTTCCCTTTTGCATCCGCTGGACGAGTTGCGAGAGAAGGACATCAACGGTTCCTTTCTCCATTCGAATGAAGGAATATCCCGAAGAACAACGGAGCGACTACTTCACCGCCATGAACCCCTTGGCCAAAGCCTGCCACGACATTATCGACAACTACATCGTGAAAAACGTCCTGCGGCCGTTGCAGCAGACGATTGCGATTAGTTAGCGGGGGAGTGAGCGGCAAGTCAATTTCCTGGCTAGACTTCTCCACGCAACGCGGATTTGAGAGACAGCATCACAATGACTGCTGCTGTCGCAAAAGCGAGCAGCGTCCGCAATTCCAGACTGTCCAACGCAACCAGACAGAAATAGCCAGCCGCCAGCAGCGGCGGAGCAAGCATCGCGAAGATCATCAGGCTTCGTAGGCTGTACTTCATGGGGGTCACCGCTGGGGCGGATTGGGAGCGAGTTGCGACGTACCGGGCAACTGGTCCGCCGCCGCCGATTTCGCTTTCGCCGCCTTGCGACTCTGCTTGAATTCCGGACCTGGAGGGTAGTACTGGATACCACCATCCTCAAAATCTCCCCCGACCTCAGCCCTACAGCCAGCAAGTGACATGCACAGCATCATAAGAACGAGGGCGCGGAAGTAGAATTTCATGGAAGAGTCGCGGGATGGAGATGAAGGTCCTCAACCCAGGAATCGTTGCCGACTCGCGCCCAAGGGCGAACCATCGTCTTTCGATAATCTTTGGCGCGATACTCGTGCCACACAGCGATGCCTAAAGGACCGTCTCGCCTCACGTTCAGGGATTCCGTTTCGTGAAAGACCACCATCCGCCGCAGATACTCAATTCTGCCGCCCAGCAAAACGGCTAATAACGTGAGTATAAAAAACAGTCTCAACAGGCTGAACTGATACCAGCGACGATGGGGCGTGGTGGCCATGCTGGCATTTTAGCCGGGAGCGAGTTGCAGGTCAGCGCGAATGTGGAACATGAGGAGTTGCAGGTAAGCAGGGAGACTTGCGGCTCGGCGGGGTCGGAGACCCACGCCGACCTCAGAAAGATGGCGCATCCGAAGTATCCCCAACATCGTTCTAAGGGCGGGATTTTCCGCTTCCCACTTGCCAAACCGGGCATTTTGGGGCATGCTGACAACTGTGAGAGTTCTCTGTTCACTTCAGCCCGAATTCGAGGCTGCATCGTGGTAGAAACAGGCAGTGACGCTGACGGTCAGTCATGGCCACTCGCTTCCGGCAGGTTGCCCTGGGCAGCACGGCGCGTTGGGCGAACTGCCCCCCTTGTCACTCCGCTCTTGTGTATTCATTCTTTTCGTCATCGGCACGGCTGGCGTCTTGTCGATGGATCCCCGTGAGCCCTTTGAGGGAAGGAGTTTTCTATGCCGCTCTTCGAGGTGGAAACCGACGCACACATCATTATCACCTGGGCCAACGACGAACCGGCGGCGGGCGTTGTTGTGAAGGAAGCGTATCCGCACGACAAAGTGGTGCGGATGACGAAACGGCCCCGCGATACCTGGGTGATTTCCAAGGGCGCTTTGGGGCTGACCAGTAAAAAAGTGGACGTTTGCGGCGTCGCCCGCGACTGCCTCTCCAAAGCAGCCGGCGACAAGGTCCATGCCATTCGCCTGTATATGCACGAAACCGGCAGCGATTTGGAGATTGCCAAAAAGGTGATTGAATCGAACATGGTGATGGGGTGGTGAGCGGCAGATTTTAGTGGTTTGCCGACCCACGAAACTTTAATCGAATTTGGAGCCAGTCGACTCGTTCCTTGCCGGCTCCCGATGCTTGAGCTGAGAAGTTAGCTATGTCGACCGTAACCGCCCCCCAACTCCTGACGGCTGAAGACTACGCCCACCTCGATGTGGATCACCCGACTGAGCTGGTGCGTGGAGTTGTCCATCACATGCCTCCTCCCCGATCTCGCCACGGCCAGGTTTGCAGTAGAGTCTCTCGAATAGTGGGAAATTTTTGTGACGAGCACGACTTAGGGCACGTCCTCTCCAACGACGCGGGAGTCATCACGGAGCGCGGTCCCGATACAGTCCGTGGCGGTGATGTGATTTTTTATGACTACCGGCGAGTTCCCAAGGGAAAAGTGCCTGAAGGCTACATTCAAGTCCCGCCAGAGTTGGTGTTTGAAGTTCTGTCCCCGGATGACCGACAGAGCAAAGTGCTGCGAAAAGTGACTGAGTATCTTTTGGCCGGCGTGAAGGTGGTTTGCGTCCTAGACCCCGAGGACGACACCGCAAGGATTTATCGGGACGACAAGGCCGAAGTGACACTGCGAGCGGATCAAGACTTTGCGGTGGAAGACGTGCTGCCAGGATTTAGTTGCCGCATGGGGAAGTTTTTCGAGTAGCACGATGCCGGCTTGCTTCCGACCTACAAAATGATGCATCAGCCGCGATTGGCCTTTTGAGAGATGCCATTGATCAGCGCGATGGCTCCCCCAATGAACATGACAGGGGGGAAGAAGAAAGTGATGCCAAAAGCGAGTCCGCTGCAAAACCAGATGGCGGCAATGGCCATCGTGATGATGCCCGAGTAAATCTTACCGGTCCCCCAGTCGTCCAAATCTTGGCGTTTCTCCACATCTTGGTGGTAGGCGTTCGCCATGTACTGGATTGCTAAGGCAGTATGCGGCGAGGCTTGTTGCTGCGGTGAGGACCAGGGTGCCTGCTGGGGAGTTTGAGGGGGAAAAGAAGGCAAACTTTGGTGAGCGGGTAATTCACTCCACAAATCATTGCCCGCTGGTGGGAGCGCCGGCGTATTCCATGTCTCCAATCCAGAATTCCCCGTCGAAATCAAGATCGGCTGCCGGCAAACCGGACAGGGGAGTTGTTGGCCGGCAAGGTGGCTGGGAGCATTGAAGCGCTGACCGCAGACACAAGAGACCACGATGCCTTCCTCCGCGGGCGATGTTCCAGCCGCTCGTGGTGGAGCGGAAGCAGCCAATGCCGGTCGGGTTGGAGGCGGAGCAGGAGGAGTGGCAATGACAATCGCCGAGCCGCAGTTGGGGCAGTTAACCGACTTGCCAGCAAGATGCGGAGGGGCAACGAATTTCTTTCCGCACTGACAAGCAACTTTGATTGACATCAATGAATCTCATCGCGCTGGCTAACGAGGAGACAAACTCTTAAGCGGTATATTACCAGCCCCAACTGGGGAAACAAGTTGCCGGCAGGCCAAGGACTGCACGAAACATTCCGGCAAGGATTCCTTGCGGTTGCTTTATTCCACCCCATGCAACGTGACAGAAACTTCCAGCGCTTCCTCACCTCTGCTGCGGGCTCCGCGAATGATGGTGAGGGTGACCTTGTCGCCCACTTCGTGATTGTCGAGTTCGTTCAAGAAGGCATCCACGGAGTCCACGGGCTTGCCGTCCACGGCAACAATCAAATCGCCCAGCAGGATATCTCCCACTTCGTTGCGACGGATGGGAATGAGCCCGGCTTCCTGCGCGCTGCCGCCGGGTTTGATGTTTCCCAGCAGCGCCCCTTTTAGGCCGAGTTGCTTAGTAACCTGATCGGGGACATAGCTGGCGGCGAGGCCAGGACGGATGACCTTGCCGTGACGAATCAGTTGGGGCACGACGCGTTGCACGGTATCGACGGGGATGGCGAAGCCAATCCCAGCGGAAGCACCCGTGGGGCTGAAAATGGCCGTGTTGACTCCAATCAACCGGCCGCGGCTGTCGAGCAGCGGTCCGCCGGAGTTGCCGGGATTGATGGCGGCATCCGTTTGAATCATGCCGTCAATCATGCGGCCGCTACGTCCCTGAATCTGCCGGCCGACACCGCTGATGACCCCCGTGGTGAGCGTCTGGTCCAGACCGAAAGGATTGCCGATGGCAAAAACTTTCTGTCCCACATCGAGCTTCGCCGACGAGCCGATCAGCAGCGGCGTAAGCCCGCGCGACGGCACGGCTATTTGAAGGACTGCCAGATCCTTGTTGGGATCACCACCAATCAGCACCGCGTTCACTGTGGTCTGGTCGGCCAGTGTGACGCGAAACCGGTTGCCAGCTTGCACCACATGGTAGTTGGTAACCACGTGCCCTTTCTCATCCCAAATGAATCCCGAGCCCGAGCCCTGCGGGATTTCCAAGACGTTCATGTTGAAGTCCCGTCCGATCTCCGACGTAGTGATGTAGACAACCGAAGCGGACGATTGCTGGAACAGGCGAATCGTGGACTTCTCGTCTTCCGCCAGATCGCCGGCGGGTGCAATCGGCCGCGGAGCGGCGGCAGGATCGCGTTGGGGAACGGGGAGCGCGCTGTAGCGCGCGAGCACCCACATTCCTACCAAGAGCGGCAGGGCAAGCACCAACAGCAACAGCGGCATAACTACGAGCAATGCTCGAATCGGAGACTTGCCGCTCAAATTCCGCTGTTGATTCGGAGGAGGGTTTGCGTACGACATGAGAAGCCCCCAAGCTAAAGGGAAATTCGCTTGCCGGTGATAAAACTTTCGCGGGCTGCCAGCACGATGGAGAGTGCGCTGTGGGCATCCTCGAGGTCGTTGACTTTGCGTACCAGGCTGGTAACGGCTCGATAGAAGTGCATGAGCATCCGCTCGGCAACCGGTCGCTCACTTTCCAAGGACTCCATGTGCCGGCCCGCGGCATCGAAGTAGGTGACAGTCGCTGGAAAATCGACAAAAGCCACCCCCCGCTCGCAACAGACCTGCAACGCCGCCGGAGGCCGAAACGCGACCGCTTCTGGCCATGATGCCGGCATATATCGCCCACAACTGATTTGAGCCATCGGCCCACTTCCCGGATGTCCATCGGGAGAAAAATCAATGCTCATCATCTGATAGTCATCACCGTCGCCATCGTTCACACTGCCGTGATGAATTCCGATGACGGAGGTCGGCTCGGCACCCGCCACGTAACGGCACCAATCGACCTGCTCGATCATTTCTCGTTGCAGCGTGGGGCAATGTTTTTGCGGCCTGCGGCCGGCGCTGCCGGGCTCAATCGAGGAACGACGATGGCAAAAGAGTAACTTCGGCTTACCGAGGCGAGTGGCGATGAGTTCTTTCAGACGCAGAGTCGCTGGGGCTAACCGCCTGGGAAATTCAGCCATGAAGGCGATGCCCGACTCTTCGACTTTCTGTTTGACAAACTTGGCTTCCGCGGGATCCACGATATCCAGAGCGGCTCCGCAATAAACGGACTTGCCATTTTCGCAGGCGGCCAGAATTGGCAAGGGACCATACCACTGCGGCGAAAGGATTAAAACCGCATCAACATCTGGCCGAGCACAAAGCGCACGAAAACCGTCCACGGGCTGGACATGAAAATCGCGGGCGGCCTGATCGGCCAAATGGGCCACTTCGCAGCAAATGCAGCGAACCTCAAAGCGATCGGAAAGTGTCCGGAGCGCCGGGCGATGGCCGTTCTCCCACGAATCACCCAGACCGACGATGCCGACGCGAAGCTTCATGGAAAATCGAATGTTGAAGAATCAGGGGAGCCGAAGGAATCGCTGACCAGCGACTCTCTCATTCTATCCTGCTCCAACACCTGAAATTTGAGTTTACATTCCGGTCCCCCCTGCTGGGCAGTAGGGACCTCCACGCAGAAATGGTAGGGGGTACTCCAACTCTCGCGTCAAAAAGGTGCAGGCTGTCGGCCCATTCGGTAAGATACAAATTGCGACTGTTCCAAAGCCAGCCGGCGGAAATCGAGATTTTTTCGCCATTTAGAACTTACTCAGCCCATTTGTCAGCAGATTGCTCTTATTGCGGGCAAACCTCATGGATTCACTTCCACCTCCCTTCACATCATCTGCACGCATCCTAGCGATCTCATTGCTATGGCTTGCCGCCGGTGTGGCGGATGCCGCCGATGACGTTGCGGAACAGTTATATGTGCGGCGCATCCAACCGCTACTCAGCGAGAAATGCCTGGCGTGTCACGGCAACGACCTGAAGAAGATCGAAGGGGGCTTCGACATGCGTTCGTTGCTTACCTTATTGAAGGGTGGTGATAGCGAACAGCCGGCCATTGTGCCAGGCAAACCCCTGGAAAGCCCACTCTATCTGGCCGTTACACGAACGCATAAGGACTGGTCGGCAATGCCGCCGAAGGAAGCGGACAAGCTAACTGCGGTTCAAATCAGCTGGATCAGGGACTGGATCGCTGGGGGGGCACCCTGGCCTGACGCCGTGCGGATGAAACAAATCGCTGCCTCCCATGCCGACAATTGGTCAGCGGAAGATGGCACAGCCGTGAAGACCAGCGGCGGACTCTCGCCGGAATGGACGAATCGCAAATACAAACCGGGCGGACTATGGGCCTATCAGCCGGTGAATAAACCCGCTTTGCAGGCGGAAGGAGCGGCGGCCATTGATGCCCTGATTGCCCTGCGAATGCCGAAGGGGATTTCGCCGGCACCCGCCGCGGAGGCTCGCACGTTCATCCGCCGCGCCAGTTTTGATCTCACGGGACTCCCGCCGACGCCGGCGGAGGTCGTCAGTTTTGAAGCGGAGTTCAGCCGCGATGCCGATGCTGCTGTTCGCGAACTGATTGACCGCCTGCTGCAAAGCCCGCACTACGGCGAGCGGATGGCACAGCACTGGCTTGATGTAACGCGCTACGCGGACTCCTCCGGATTTGCCAACGATTACGAGCGCGGCAACGCCTGGCGCTATCGCGATTATGTGGTGAGGGCGTTTAACAGCGACAAACCCTACGATCAGTTTGTGCGGGAGCAGATTGCCGGAGATGAAATTGCCGGCGACGATCCCGAGAAGCTGATTGCCACCGGCTTTTTGCGGATGGGTCCGTGGGAATTGACCGGGATGGAAGTCGCCAAGATCGCCCGACAACGTTTCTTGGATGACGTGACCAACAGCGTCGGCGAAACCTTCCTGGCCCATTCCTTGCAATGTGCTCGTTGCCACGACCACAAATTCGACCCGGTACCGACTCGCGACTTTTACTCCGTGCAAGCCGTCTTCGCGACGACACAACTCACCGAGCGACCGGCGGCTTTTTTGCCCACGGAGAACACGGGCGGGTTTGAAGAGAAAAAGTATTTGGAATTGCGGCGAGCAGAGCATGTCGCCATGCTTCGCCAACTCGACGAAGTCTTGCTGCGGAATGCCGAACAATGGTTTGCGGCGAAGGGGAAAAACCCTGAAAAATGGAATGCCGTCGTTGCCAAGGGACGGGTGGAACAGAATGCCGCTGCGCGAGAAGTTTTTGGCGTCTTTGATTTTGCCCGCAACCAACTGACGAAAGCCAAAGTGTCGGCGGACGACTTTCCACCCAAGCTGGTGGGCTTTACTCCGGAGCAGTTCGGCAATGATCGGGTGGCCCGCAAAGGTCTGGAGCGGCTCCGCTGGGAGTTTGATCGCTACGAACCATTCGCGCTCGCGGTTTACAACGGACTCACGCCTCAGGTGAATGCGGTCAACGCCCCCCTCCGGATGCCGGCGGACCGCTTGACCCAAGGGGAATTGGAAGCGACCTGCATCCTGACCGGCGGAGACCCTTTTGGCTCCGGCGCGAAGGTGAATCCTGGAGTGTTGAGCGTGCTGGGATCCGTGCAGAAGGTGCCGATTCCGGAGGGTATCGAAGGTCGACGTTCCGCATTTGCGGAGTGGGTTGCAAGCAAGGATAACCCGCTTACGACTCGCGCGATCGTCAACCGAGTCTGGATGTGGCACTTTGGCGAACCTCTGGCCGGCAATCCCAACAACTTTGGCAGCACGGGCAAGACTCCAACGCACCCAGAACTTCTCGACTGGCTCGCGGCGACATTCGTGGAGCAGGGCTGGTCGTTCAAGGCCATGCATCGACTGATCATGACAAGCCAGACCTACCGTCGGGGCTCGTTGCATCCCGCCCAGACAGAACTCGCGAAATTGGACCCGCTCGGCACGAGTTACGCCGTTTTCAGGCCGCGCCGGCTCAGCGCCGAGGAATTGCGAGATGCCATGCTGGTGGTTACCGGAGAATTGAATCCCGCGATGGGGGGCATTCCCAACCGGCCAGAGATCAATCTCGAAGCAGCCCTGCAGCCTCGCCAGGTGATGGGTACGTTTGCTGCCGCCTGGACCCCCAATCCACTGCCGGAGCAGCGCCATCGACGTTCGCTCTACGCTTTGAGACTCCGCGGCCTGAGCGACCCGGCACTGGAAGTCTTTAACTCCCCGTCCCCGGACTTTTCCTGCGAGCGCCGCGAGTCGAGCACCGTCACTCCGCAAGTCTTTGCCCTCTTCAACAGCCAGGCCAGCTACAGCCGGGCTCTGGCCCTGGCGACCAGGGCAATCAGGGAATCCAAGGACGAACCGAGTGCCATCTCTCGCTGTTTTGAATTGGCGTACGGACGAATACCGCGCGCAGGGGAACTCACGATGTGTCTGGCGCATTGGCGGGAAATGGAAGACCTCCAGAAGAAGGCGAAGTTCGTCCAGGTGAAGCCGCCGCTCGAAGTGCGGCGGGACGCCGTGGAGGAAAATACGGGTGAACGTTTTTCCTTCCAGGAGAAGCTGCATGCCTATCAGGATTTTGCCTCGGACCTTCAGCCCGCCGACTGTGATGCCCGTACTCGCGCGCTGGCCGATGTTTGCCTGGCCCTGCTGAATTCGAACGAGTTTGCTTATGTGGACTAAGACATCAATTTCCAGTTTCGCGTCGCAATCCGCGTCGCGTCGCGACTTTCTATACGGCCTGGGAGCCGGCCTTGGCAGCGTGGCAATTTCATCCCTGCTGGCGGCTGAGGAATCGGCGAAGGGGATTGCGCAGTCACCGGGGCATTTTCCCGCGAAGGCCAAAAACGTCATCTTTCTGATGATGGAAGGGGGACCATCGCACATCGATACGTTCGACCCCAAACCAGCACTGGCAAAATTGCATCTGCAGGAATTCACCCGCGAAGGAAAACAGAAGTCGGCAATGGAAAGCGGCAAGCGCTATTACGTGCAGAGCCCCTTCCGATTCGTTAAGGCCGGAGAGAGCGGCGCGGATATGGCCGAGAACTGGATGCATCTTGCCAAGGTCGCCGACGAGATCTGTTTCTTCCGCGGCTGCCAGGTCGATAGCGTGAATCACCCGACCGCCATGTATCAGATGAACTGCGGCAACCGCTTTGGCGGCGACCCCGGCATGGGGGCCTGGGTGAACTATGGACTCGGCCGTTTGAATCAGGACCTGCCCGGCTTTATCGTTCTACCGGAAGTCAGCTATCCGCAAGGGGGAGCGGCCAATTGGAGCAACGGGTACTTGCCGGCACAGTTCCAGGGGACACCCCTGCGTCCCAACGGCTCACCGATTCTCGACCTCAATCCACCCGTGGGCGTCACCGCGGAGCACCAGCGCAAGAACCTCGACCTGATAGCCCGGCTCAATGCCGCACACGCGGCCGAGCATCCCGGCCATGACGAGCTTACCGCCCGGATGGACACCTACGAGTTGGCATTTCGCATGCAGATGCAGGTCCCCGAAGTCCTAGACCTTTCCAGGGAAGATGCCAAGACGCGGGCGCTCTATGGCATCGACCAGGAAGCCACGGATGCGTTTGGCCGCAAATGCCTGCTGGCTCGCAAGCTCGTTGAGAAGGGGGTGCGCTTCGTCCAACTCTATAACGGGTCGTGGGATAGTCACGACTACATTGAGAGGGCGCACGGCAACCTGGTGCGCGGCGTGGACCAGCCCATCGCTGCCCTCCTTACCGACCTCAAGCATCGGGGTCTGCTGGAAAGCACCCTCGTCGTCTGGTGCGGCGAGTTTGGCCGCACTCCCGACAATGGCGTCCGCGGTGGGACGGCTTATGGCCGGGACCATAATCCTCATGCGATGACCATCTGGCTGGCAGGAGGGAGCTGCAACGCGGGACACACCGTCGGAGCAACCGATGAACTTGGCATGACGGCTGTTGAAGAGGTCCACCACGTCCGCGATTTTCACGTCACCCTGCTAAGGCTATTGGGGCTCGACGACAACAAACTCACTTTCTACCACGCCGGCCGCTTCAAACAATTGAGCCAGTTCGGAGGGAAGGTGATCGACAAGCTGATTGGCTGAGTTTTCTGCGGCATGAGACCGCATCGGGTACAATGCGAGATTGACCGCCTGGTTTGGACCGCAATTGGGAGAAAACAGTATGCACTGTTTGAAGACCGTATCCATGAACGTATTTCTGCTGTTACTCCCCTGGAACACGCTCTTTGCTGAAGATGACTCGCCTGTGGGGACTCCGCCAACAAAGATGCAAGTTCGGGCCGCTGTCGAGCGCAGCTTGCCGTATCTGGAAAAGGCCGGCGTATCGTGGATGGAAACCAAGAAGTGCGTCTCTTGCCATCGCGTCAGCTTCCTGACCTGGACCTGGAGCGAGGCGGGCAAGCATGGATTCCAGGTAGACCAGGAAAAGGCGAAAGTTTGGCTGGAATGGTCGGAGACGAAGTCTCTGGAAGACCGCGGCGAAGGAAAGCCGCAAGACGGGGCTCAGAACCTGGATGGCCTTGCTCAGTTGCTCTTGGGACACGGCGCCGAAGCTCCTCTTCCTTTGTCTAAGGAATCTGCGGCCACGTTTGTGCAACTGCTAACGGCCGGACAGCAGGCGGACGGATCATGGAAGCCGGCGGGCCAACTTCCCGATCAAAAGCGGTCCAAGGAGGAAACTACGCAAGTGAGCACCATGTGGAATGCGTTTGCCTTGGGAGCAACGGAAAAGACAGCCGTCGTTCAAGGCGCCCGCGAGCGAGCGAGGATCTTTTTGGAATCCGCGAATCCGGGAAAGAGCACGGAGTGGTTCGTGGCTCGATTGCTTCTGTGGCATCAACAGGGGGATGAGGCCAGGATGAAGGCTGCCGCCGAAGAACTCAAATCCAAACAACATGCGGACGGCGGGTGGGGGTGGTTGGTGGACGAAAAAAGCGATGCCCTGGCGACGGGGCAGGCGCTGTTTGCACTGTCGTATATCGACCTACCCCCTGAGGATGCAACGATTGGACGGGCGCAACACTTTCTGGTCAGCACGCAGACGAAGAATGGATCATGGGAGGTCAAAGGAACGAAAGAAAAAAAGAAGGAACGAGTGGAGGAAACGGCAACCTACTGGGGAACCGCGTGGGGGACGCTTGGTCTGCTGAGGACGCTGCGCTAGCCTCGCCGTGCGGCACCACCCTCGAGGGATGCCTATCCTGTCGCCGTCAGGTGGGTCACAAAGAACAGCACGCTCAAGAAGTGGCACGTGCTGCCACCAATGACCCAGAGGTGCCAAATCGCATGGAAGTGATACCGTTGAAGGTCGACGACCAGAAATACCGTTCCCAACGTGTAACACAGCCCCCCCGCCAGCAGCCATTCCAGCGCTGGGAGCGGGACTGTTCCATAAGCCGCGACCGCTGGCACAATCGGCATCCAGCCCAACAGCAAATAGCTCCAAACGGTAACGGCATTGATGCGGTGCACGAAGAAGACTTTTGAAACGAAACCGACAAGGGATGCAGCCCACATGATCCCCAGAAACACCCACCACTGCGGCTGTCGCAAATAGGCGAGCGAGAAAGGGGTGTAGGTGGCGGTGATGAGTAAATAGATCAGCCCCTGGTCGAGCATCCGAAACCAGTGCTTCCAACGGCGGTTCGAAACGCAGTGCGAGAGGGTCGAAGCGGCATAAACAGCGATCAGCCCAATGGCGAAGACTCCGCAGCCGACCACTCTCCAGACATCTCCATAAGCCAGCGACGAGCGAATCAGAATGATCGCGGCCACAATACTTAGCATTAACCCAAAGCCGTGGGTAAGCGTGTTCAGAAATTCCTTCCGCTCAGCGATTGCATGAACGCTTTGTTGCGGACCGGCGGAATGTTCGGAGGCCAAATGGGGAAGTTGCATATAGTGATTTTAGCCTATCCCAACCGGAATATTGGGCGAACAAACTTCGTGCTGACGAATGGGTAGGCAATTGAGAAAAACAGTCGACTCGCTTCGAGGGGATTCACTGCATTTTCCGCACTGTTCGCCACCGACCCCTCTCTCGACCGAGAGTTACCAGTTCTTTGACGATACGATGGCGGTTATCGCCGAATATGGGTCAAAGGACAACTAAACCACGAGGCAGACAGCAAGGATGCAAAGAAGTATAGAAAGCGAATTCTCAAGACCGCTGAATACAGTTTCAGTGCCTGGAAAACGCGATATTTTCACCAAGCAAAAACCAGGCCCGATTCGTCTCCCAGTATCTATTTGAGGACTCACTACTGCAAGTTTCTACCTTTCTCCCATTCAAAGGGGCTCAGAACAAAAAAGTCCCGACTGCTGATGCGGCCGGGACTTTGATGAATACTTTACCAAAAGGCGGATGCCGCCTACTCTTGACCCGCCTTGCCACCCAATAGGGTTTCCAGGGAGCCTGCACCCTTGCCGGCTGGAACAGCGGCGGCATCGCCGTTGCCATTGCCATCGGCCGCAGCACCTTGTTGGAGCAGTGGGAATGCTGATTCCAGGGCCTTCCCCTTTTCGGCTGCCAGGGCTTGCAGAGCCTCGGGACGATAGCGGACTTCCGAATCCTGATATTGACGGAAGCCAGTGCCGGCGGGAATCAGATGCCCCAAGATGACGTTCTCCTTGAGACCCACCAAATTGTCCACCTTGCCGGCCAAAGCCGCTTCGGTTAGGACCTTGGTCGTTTCCTGGAAACTGGCTGCCGAGATGAAGCTGGAGCTTTGCACGGCCGCCTTGGTGATTCCCAGAAGCTGCGTGCTGGCCGTGGCCGACTTGGGACGAGTCCCCTTGGCGGGTGTGCCGCCTAGAGCTTCGATCTGAGCATTCGCCTGCTCGATGGCGTCCTTGGGAACAATCGAGCCAGTGGCAAAATCGCTGTCACCCTTCTCGGCGATCTTCAAGCACTTGGCCAGGTTGTTGTTCACCGAGCGGAAATCAAAGCGATCCATAACGAGCCCGGGCAATAGGTTAGTATCTCCCTGGCTTTCGATGCGCACCTTGCGGAGCATACGAGCCGCGATGATTTCGATGTGTTTGTCGTTGATGTCCACACGCTGGCTGCGATAGACCTGCTGGATTTCGTGCACCAGGTACTGTTGCAGGGCTTCTTCGCCGGAAATCCGCAGAATGTCGTGCGGAACAAGCGGACCATCCACCAAAGCCTGGCCCGCTTTGACATGGTCGCCGGAGTGAACCAGGAACCGTTTGCCGTGGGGCACCAAGTGCTCTCGTTCGATCCCGCTTTCACTCCGAACAACGATCGTCCGCTTGCCTCGCCGCTTTTCCTGAAGGATTTCGACGACACCGTCTACTTCCGCCATCACGGCCGGATCCTTCGGTTTGCGAGCCTCGAAGATTTCCGTCACCCGCGGCAGACCGCCGGTGATGTCCGTAATGCCCGCAGCTTCGCGGGGTGTCTTACCGAGAATCGTACCGGCGTGCACCATCTTGCCTTCGTCCACCACGATGTGGGCACGTTCCGGCAGATAGTAAACGTCAAGCGGCTTGCCTTCGGCATCTTCCAGCACGATCTGCGGGTGAAGTTCACCCTTGTGATCCATGATCAACCGGCGAATGTTACCGCCGGAGTCCTTCTCGTAACGGAGGGTTTCCCCTTCGACGACGTCCTCGTAACGGACCTTGCCGGCGACTTCGGAAAGAATCGGGATGGAGTGAGGATCCCATTCGCAAAGAATCTCGCCAGCCTTGACCTGCTGGTTCTCCTTCACACGGAGGGCCGCACCGTTGGGAACGTCGTATTTCTCCAGTTCGCGACCACGGGGGTCCAGCAGGGAGATCTCCGCGTTCCGAGTGAGAACGATATCTCTGCCTTCCTCGTTGGTCACGAACCGCATTCGGGTAAACTTAACGATGCCGTCCTTTTTGGCTTTCTGCTCGCTATCCTCAACGGTCGTACTGACCGTTCCACCGATGTGGAACGTACGCATCGTGAGCTGCGTACCGGGCTCGCCGATGCTCTGGGCGGCGAT
>CAYUJE010000014.1:0-2193 GCA_964444865.1 uncultured Pirellulaceae bacterium
CTTCCTCGGATACAGGAACTCGGTAGATGCCAATGAGCTTAAGAGTAGTCATCGTGGTCCAGAAGGAGAGAGGTGTCAGCGGTCGAACTCGTTAGTTCCTGGTCTATCCGGAGAATACTCGGAATTATCCGTGATAGACAGCTCTGAAATGTTTCTAACCCGGCTTAAACTTATGAACCTGAATTGCGTCAATGTCTTCACGTCGAGTGTGCAGAGGGGGACTCTCACTTCGGTAAGATGATTTAGATTCGTAAGCGGCGGTTTCCGAACAGTCTAATGCATATCTCGCCAGCGAGAAAAAAAGGTTCTGTCAGGAGGTTTCTTGCCTCACTCCCCGTCGGTCGCCGGCGGGGCGAAGCCGCGGCGGACGGTGTGTTCGGTGATGGTGCGGGGGAGGACGAATTGCAGTAGGTAGTCGGCTCCGCCTGCTTTGCTGCCGATGCCCGACATTTTGAAGCCGCCGAAGGGTTGGCGGTTCACGAGGGCCCCGGTGATGGGGCGGTTGAGGTAGAGGTTGCCGACGAGGAATTCCCGCTGGGCACGCTGGAGGGCCACGGGGCTGCGGGAGAAGATGCCGCCGGTGAGGGCGTAGTCGGTGCCGTTGGCAATCCGAATGGCTTCGTTCAAATCGGTCGCTCGCAGGACCGCCAGGACGGGGCCAAAGATTTCTTCCTGGGCGAGGCGAGCATTGGGGGCGACATCGGCAAAGATATGCGGACCGACGAAGCAGCCCTGCTCCGCCAGCGGTCCCGCGTCCATCGCCAGCACCAGCCGGCCTTCCTGTTTGCCGATTTCGAGGTAGCTCTGGATGCGGCTGAGGGACTCGTCGTCGATGACCGGACCGACGGAAGTTGCCGGGTCGTCAGCCGGGCCGAGTTGCAGGCTCTTGGTGGCTTCCACCAGCCGATGCAGGAAGGCCTCATAAACTTCCGCCATGACAATCGCCCGGCTGCAAGCGCTGCACTTTTGCCCCTGATAGCCGAAGGCGGATTTCATGACGCCGGCGACGGCTTCGTCCAGGTCGGCATCGGCGGCAACGATGATGGCGTTTTTGCCCCCCATCTCCGCAATGACCCGCTTCACATTCACCACGCCCCGGGTGGAAGCCTGGGCAGCGGCGGCATTGATGGCGAGGCCGACCTGCCGCGAACCGGTGAAGACGATGATGGCCACGTCGGGATGTTCCACCAGAGCCGCGCCGGCGATTTCTCCCCGGCCAGGGAGATAGTTGAGAACGCCGGCCGGGATGCCGACTTCCAGAAAAATCTCCATCAGGAGCGAGCCGACGATGGAAGACTGTTCGGCCGGCTTCATGACGACGGTGTTTCCCGTGGCCAGTGCGGCGGCGGTCATGCCGGTGAGGATGGCGAGCGGAAAGTTCCAAGGGGCGATGACGGCAGTGACGCCACGGGGGATGTATTCGAAGCGATTCTCCTCGCCGGGAACATCCACGCCGCCGGCATCTTGTAACCTAATGGCTTCGGCCGCGTAATACTCGCAGAAGTCGATGGCCTCATCGACGTCGGCTGTCGCTTCCCGCCAGCCTTTGCCCGTTTCGTAGACCTCCCAGGCGGCCAGTTCGAAGAGGCGGCGGCGCATCTCTTCGGCGGCACGACGGAGATAGTCGGCGCGAGCCTGGGCACCCAGAGCCCACCAAGCGGGCTGGGCACCCTTGGCCGCGGCCACGGCAGCGAAAGCTTGTTCCCGACTGGCGAGCGAAAACGTGCCGACGAAGCGGGAGCGGAGCGAGGGATCGTGCGACTGCATCTTCTCGGCGGTTTCGACAGACTGGCCGCCGATAATGAGCGGGCAATCTCGCCCCATTCGACCTTTGACGATGGCCAGGGCTTCGAACATGGCCTGGCGGTTCTCGGCCCGGGCGAAATCGACGGGGGGCTGGTTGGTGAAGGAAGGGTGCGTGGTGGACATGGGTTCGCTCCGAGGCGGAGAATGTAGTCCGCTCACTCCGTGAGCGGACACGCCAGCACACGGAGTGTGCGGGCTACTCTGTGGATCTTGCAGCAGTACTTCCGGCGGGACTTTGTCCACGAAACCGGCCCGCAGGAAGGAATCGTTGGAAGTGTTTTCCAGCAGGCGGCGGACGAGGTAGGCCATGCCGGGTATCAAGTCGCCATACGGCATATAAATCCGCAGCCGCTGGCCGAGGTCGACCAGGGCCTGCTTCTCGGCATC
>CAYUJE010000014.1:2293-24277 GCA_964444865.1 uncultured Pirellulaceae bacterium
TCGGCGGCTGCGTCCTCGAGATAGCACTGGATGACAATGCCGACGTCGGTCCAGTCGCGGAATTCGGATTCGCCGAGGACGGTTTGGAAGATATGCAGCGTCAGATCTTTCTTGTCATACGACTCCATATCGACATTGATGAACGCCCCCAGCCGGCGGGCGGCGCGAAACAACTCCTTCAGCCGACCACCGGCGCGGCGCGTGGTGCCGTCATGATCGAGGGGGTCGAACTGACTATCGAGGGCCGAAAGCTTGACGGAGAGATTGACGCGAGGAATGGGGCCGCGGGCGTCCTGATCAATCAGAGCATCGGCCGGCCAGGATTGCACTTCGGGGGTGATGGCTGCGAGCAGATCGAGGTAAGCGTGAAAATACTGCTCGGCTTCGGAATTGCTGATGACTGCTTCCCCCAGGATGTCGAGCGTAAAACCGCGGTGGAGCTGGCGTTCGCTCTTGGCAGCGCGCAGCACCTGACGGGCGTTTTCGCCGGCGATGAATCGCCGGGCGAAGTCCTGCGCGCTCAGGCGGGCGGCTCGGGCGACGGCTGCGCGCGTGAAGGGAGTGCGGCGAGCGACGCCGAGGGCGACCCGCACCGCCATCGGCAGCTTGTCCTGCACCGTTTCCAGGTATTCCTGCAGATGCTCCGTCACGCTGTCCGCCGAGCCGAGCATCGGCAGCACATCCACGAAGCGGAAGAGTTGAACCTTCAGCGATTCGTCCTGCATCGACCAGGCCATCATCCGGTCGTCCCACCAGCGTCGGTTCCAGATGCGGGGGCGGGTATCCGCGAGATTGGCAAACAGATGCCGGCCAATGGTCTGCGTCTCGGCTTCGATAGCGGCGAGGTCGGTGGAGGTAAGTTCAACACTCATCAGCAGGGCATCCTTGCCTCAATCATCGTGCATTCCAAAACGCCGCGGAAGAGGTTGGGTCAACGCCCCCTCGATCAAGAAATGCAAATGCGATACTGCCATCGCAGGGTCGCTGGAAATCTTGAGGGGACTGTTTCGGGACAACCGATTCGCAGGGGTTCCGTGATGGGGAATGAATTTGAAAGCGGATTCCCAATGGCGGTCCCCGCCGGCTGAACAAGGATTCCTTGAGGAACAAGCTGGAAATTCACAGCAGGCGGCTCCGATGGCCAGCAAGCAGCATAAGTGGTACCAAGCCATGCGGGTGGTGCATGAAGGCGGCAGGCGAAGTCAAAAAAGATTTCACCATTGCCGTGTCGGGGCTCAATGCTGGCTGACCAATGGCTCTTTCCCGACATGCCCACCAGGAAAGCCGCTGACTGTCCTGGTCGAATCTCCTCCACGCTGCAGCTTTGCAGCGGTGGGCTGGGGGGCCACACGTCGGCGCTCGTCCCTTCCACGCTTTGCAGTTCGGCGAGTATCCGTGCGGAAGAATCCAGCATTTGAATGCGGTGGGATACCCGATCGGCGGCTTGTTCCAGAATCAGGCGCAAGGTGTAGCCGCTGGGGGCGGTTGACTCAAGAATTCCCAGAACGGCGTTCAGAATCCTACTCCTCGTCCTCACCGCCGGGGCCGATGTTCTTCATCCGCCACCGCAAATAAGAGTCAAAGAAGCCCTGCAAGTTTCCATCCAGCACGCTGTGGAAATTGGTTTCTCCGTAACCGGTGCGGGCGTCCTTGACGCGCTGATCGGGATGCAAAAAATAACTGCGAATCTGTGAGCCGAATCCTACCTTGGATTGGTTCTGGTACTTGGCGGCTTGTTTCGCATCGTTCTCTTCTTCACGACGGCGGACGAGCTTGGCCCGAAGCATTTTGTAAGCTAGTGCCCGGTTTTGATGCTGGCTCCGCTCATTCTGACAAGCAGCGACGAGACCGGTGGGAAGGTGCGTCAGACGAACGGCGCTTTCGGTCTTATTCACGTGCTGGCCGCCGGCTCCGCTGGCGCAATAGGTGTCCTCGCGGATGTCGGCCTTGTTGATTTCAATTTCCTCTTCGTCGGCGACTTCGGGGGCTACATCCACTGCCGCGAAGCTGGTTTGCCGCTTCCCTTCACTGTTGAAAGGGCTGATGCGAACGAGTCGATGAATTCCGTTTTCCCCCTTCAGATAGCCATACGCCATCGGGCCGCGGATGGCGATAGTGGCGCTGTTGATGCCCGCCTGATCGTTGTCCTGCCGGTCCAGCAGGGAAATGTCGTAGTCGTTCTTCTGGGCCCAGTGGGTATACATCCGCAGGAGCATTTCGGCCCAATCGTTGGCATCGGTCCCGCCATCCCGGGCGTTGATGCTGACCACGGCTCCGAGGGAATCGTGCGGGCCGTTCAGAAGTGCTTTGAGTTCCAGATCGTCGAGCGCCTTTTCCAGACGCTCCACCTCGGCGCGCACTTCCCCTTCATAATCCTCGTCTTCTTCGGCGAGTTCCAGCATGGCCGGCAGATCGCCCGCAGCTTTGACGACCTCCGAAACAGGCTTCACGATAGCGCGAAGGGCCTTGAGACGGGCAATAATTTCCTGCGCCCGTTCCTGGTTCGACCAGAAATCGGGAGCCCCCATTTCGGCTTCGATTTGATTAGCGCGCTCTTCCTTGGAATCGTAGTCAAAGACTGTCTCGGAGCTGAGTGATGCGCTGCCGAATATCTTCTGCCCGGTTGTACCAATCCGTTTCCACAATTTCCTCGTTGCTGGGGGCGAAAACTACTTCAGTTGGTAATGTACGCCACGTAGCGGAAGCGAGAAACCCCCGGCATGCGAAGGAATCAAGCCCATCGATTTCGCCCGCTCACTTGCTGCCGGACGCAGGAACAGGGGGTGCCGTTGCGCTGTTGGACGTCGGAGGGGGACCGCCGCCAGGCGCGGGGCCACCAGGTCCACTTGCCGCTCCGGGCATGGTGTTGACGATGACTCCTTCGTTCTTCTTGACTTCTCCCGTCCCGCCGCACCCAGCGAAAACGAGAGCCGAGGTGAGGGTCAATGCCGAAAGAATTCTAACAACCATTTTAAATCCTTCATTGAATTTCCCAAGGAAACCGTTTGGCGTCTGGCATCGCCGTCGATTCACCGTCATACCTGGCGATTACTGTTCGAGGCTGACCTGTTGATTATCTCGCATGCCGGATAGACGCGTGTAAGTGACTGCATTGATGGTCTGATAAATTGGCTTGACCGAACCATCAGCCATGGCGAATTGCACAATATTGGGATGTTCCGATCCGTATTTATACCAGTAGTATTTGCTTGATAAGTTGTCCGAGGGGGAAACTTTCGTGGTGCCAATTCCCCAGTAAGTTGGCAAAACGCCCGACCCCATCCAGGAGTGGCTATATCTTGCCGTGCCGTACTGGGATGTCTTGCCACCCGTTGTCTCACCAAAGAAAAAGGTATTGCTGGTGCCGTCGGAGAACGCCCCCATGTTATTCTGGCTGCGGCGAGTGAACGGCCCCTGATACGTTTCGTAGCCGGGGATATCTCCAAACTGTCCACCGTTTCCCAGATAATTGGTGCGTCCCAAAGCGTTATTGGTCGGTGCCGCCCAGTAGACCAACTCTAAAGTGTATTGAAACATGTAGAGACAGGCGGTTGTACCGTTATGGCCCTGGTAGGGATTGGTCGAGGGACAAACCAACACCGGCAAATTGTAAGCACAATTCTGCGCAGTTTGCGTCTTCCCCCACCAGTAGCTGTCAATACTCCCAACGTTGAGATCAATGTCCGTCATTCGGGAACGGATTTGATCCTGCTCCATATAAGGCAAGAGATTCGGGAAGAGGCCGTTCCACTGAGAATTCAATGTGTTGTAGCGGTAGGTGTGTCGATTTGGATCGGAATCGAGCCCACCCAAATATCCAGGAGGAAGCTTGCGCAGCACGTCATGATGGAGGTGGGCGGCAGTTGCCAACTGCTTCAGATTGTTGGAACACTGCGCTCGTCGTGCAGCTTCCCGGGCGAATTGAACCGCAGGCAGGAGAAGTGCGACCAAAATACCGATGATCGCGATCACGACCAGAAGTTCAACCAGGGTAAACCCCAGCCGGCCACGGCGAACCGAATGGCTCTTCATTGTAACACTCCACGAAGATACACAAAAAGATAATAAAGAATGTCTGCCTCCTCGGTTCCGACCGCCACCCTCAAGATTGTAACCGGCGTACCTTGGAATTCAATGAAATGAGGTTGAATCTTTCCGGATTTATCGATGCTGACGCAAGTTCAGCGGCAAGATGTTCTGTGAGGGAACGACCGACCGAACGCCATCATTCGATGCACAAACCTGCTTTGCTAGAGGACTCGAAACCCATCTTTTGCCTAGAGATAGAGAGCATCGGCTTCCACTTCTGCGATGAAACCGCCATACTCGGCAGATAAAGCAACCGGTGTTCCAACTTTCATGAGCCAAGCCCCCCTTCCAATTCAATCCCCCACTCCGGAGCCGGACCTATCTGGGCGGCGGCTAGGGGATTATCAGCTACTCCGACGCCTGGGCCGGGGTGGGATGGCGGAAGTCTATCTTGCCGAGCAGATTTCTCTTCGGCGGCAGGTCGCGTTCAAAGTCCTCCGAAGCAACTTGGCGCTGGATGCCGCCTATGTCCGCCGGTTCCACAACGAAGCCCAAGCCGCCGCCAAATTGGTGCATGCCAATATCGTGCAAATCCACGAAGTCGGCTGCATCGACGGCGTGCACTTCATCGCCCAGGAGTACGTCGCGGGACAGAATCTCAAGCAAGTTCTGACCCGTCGCGGCAGCGGACTGGAAGCCGCCCCGGCCGCCAACATCATCCGTCAGGTTGCGGCGGCCCTGCACAAAGCCGCCGAGCAGAAGATCATTCATCGGGACATTAAGCCCGAGAACATCATGCTGGCCCCTTCCGGCGAGGTGAAGGTCGCGGATTTTGGTTTGGCTCGCGTAGTGCGCGAAGGGGAAGCGATGAACCTGACGGAAGTCGGGATCACCATGGGAACGCCCCTTTACATGAGTCCCGAGCAAGTGGAGGGAAAGGATGTCGACCCGCGGAGCGACATTTATTCTCTAGGGGTTACTTCTTATCAAATGCTCGCCGGTCGGCCTCCGTTCGACGGCGAAACGGCTCTGGCGATTGCCGTGCAGCATCTGCGCAATGAGCCGATTCGTCTGGAAACTTTGCGTCCCGATCTTCCCAGCGGGCTTTGCCGCATCGTTCACAAGATGCTGTCCAAGAATCCGCAGGACCGTTTCCAGAAACCCGCGGATGTGCTGAAGGAGCTGCGCACGCTAACCATTAAGGGCTTGGGAGACGAATGGGAGCATGACCTGGCGGGTTGGTCGACCACCGAAATGATCACCAATGGCGAAGGACGGACGGAAGCGACGCAGATGCTCGCCACCGTGCTGATTGAACAGAAAAGGATTAGCGCCCAGCGCGCTCGGTGGTGGCTGGCAACCATCTGCATTTTGTTGTCGCTGCCGCTGGGAGTTGGGGCTGCCTATCTCGCCAGTCCAGAGCCGCTGCTTTCCGCAGCCCGGCCCAAAGACCAATCCGTTCCAAAATTGCAAAGCGCCGAGCTTCAGTATAATGACGCGTTTTTCACACCCTCCGAGGAAGCGTGGCGGGCGGTAGCTGAGTATTTTCCCGCGTCCGACAATCCGCTGAATCAAGTCTGGTGCCATCGGGCGACGAAGCGTCTAGGGGAATTCTACGTCAACCAAGGGAAATTCGAGAAAGCGCTCCAGGCGTATCAGGAATTGGCTAGCCTTGAGGAAACCGCACAGGAATTTCGCATTGCAGGGATGGCGGGCGAAGCGGTGGTTTATGATCACCTAGGCAATCGCGAAGAAGTCATTGCTCGCCTGCCGAAATTGGTCACCAAGGATGCCGACGTTCAACTTCTGCACGACAACTTCCTCCGGGGGGAAGTAGATCGGCTGAGAGCCAAATACACGCCCGAAAAGAAAAAATAAGGAAAATTCAGCGGGTCGGAGTCCGAACCTTCTCCGGTGTTGACAACTCCATTCCCAGTGGCAACATTAAAGGAGACGTCCCCATCGTCTAGTGGCCCAGGACCCCGGGTTCTCAGTCCGGTAACAGGGGTTCAAATCCCCTTGGGGATACTGCATCGAGATAACCCTGCCTTCGGGCAGGGTTTTTTGTTGAAATCCAAAACAAAAAACTCTATTCTGCAGCTGGCGTTTCCAGCGGTAGACACAACCTGCGGAAACTTGTAAACTGGTGAGCTTTCCCTAGTTACAGACATTCACTCTCCCGCCTTAGTCGTTTCGATTTAGAAAGCCCCGGAGCCCCGATGGTTAAACTTATTGTTCGCGATAAGGAAAGCATTCAAGAAGCGGTTCGCCGCTTCCGCAAGCTGGTTGAGCGCAGCGGCATTAAGAAGGAAATGCGCCGCCGCGAATATTACGAAAAGCCCAGCGAAATCAAGCGACGCGCCCGCCTCCGTGCCGAACGCCGTGCCCGCCGTCCACCCATTCCTGCTCGCCCCGTGCTGTAAAACGTCGGGCTCAGGTTTGATACTCTTGACTTGATAGCAACCTGTTTTCTGCGCTCCTCTTGCGCGCCATTCCTAATGTCGTCCCCCCGCGGTTAGCGGTGGGGGATTCTCCCTTCGCCGACCGGTTCGGTCTAGGTGCTATCTACCTGCCAAGTTTAGAATGGCCAAGGTATGCCGATGGGGCCGGGATGTCCCAACGGCCTTTTCCCACGAAGGATCGGTGCGCCATGGCCAAGCGAGTAACTACCAAAGTCATTGAGGAAGTGGAGACGGACGATGAAGCCGCCGCGGGGTTGCCCTTCGTTCGTCGCCGCTCACGGATGGGGTGGTATGTCTGGCGGGCGGGGTTGCTCCTGGCCCTCTTGGCAGTGCTCGGCTGGTTTGCGCCCTCGATTGTTGCCACCACCGGTCTTTGGAAAACGCTCCTGGGGAAATTCGTGCCGCCGCTGGCGGGCAAGGTGGATGCTGGTTCGCTATCGCTCGGCTGGCTTTCGCCGATCGTGGTGAAGGATCTGGTCGTTCGCGATGAAGCGGGGGAGATGCTCGCCCAGGTCGGCATTTTTCGCAGCGAGAAAACGCTTTTGAGTCTGGCCCAGAATCAAAGCCACCTCGGCAAGTTCACCATCGACGAACCGCAGGGGCGAATCGTCCTGCGAAAGGATGGGAGCAATGTCGAAGACTTGATCGCGCAGCTCGCCAAAGACTTTCCGCCGCAGGAAGGAAAGTCATCCGGGGCCTTCCCTTCGTTTTCGCTGACTCTCTCGCGGGGCACGATTCAATTGGAGGATCAAGTTGCCGGCCAGCGCTGGGAACTTGCGGGAGTGCAGGTCGACGCTGATTTTCCCAAGGCACAAGGACCGCGTACCGGCAAAATGGTTGCCGTTCTGAAACACATCCCGGGCACCACCGGCAAAGCCGCTATTGGAAAAACTACTTCCTCAGAAATCTTGCCCGGAGAGATCGCTGCCGAGTTGAATTGGCAGCCGACTCAGCCCGTGGATGGCAAGCCGGAGGGTTTGGGAGCAGGCCAAGTCACTTGCGAGCTGAAGTCGCTGCCCGTCGAGGTTGCGCAAGGAGCCCTGCGCCGTTTTGCGGGAGATCTTCGGCCGGCTGGGGCAGTTACGGGGTCGCTGCTTTATGAGTGGAAGGATGACCTGGCGGCGCAGCGCTTGGAACTGACGAAACTTTCCTCGCCGCAATTATCGCTGGCGGCACCGGCCTATCTTGGCACTGACAAGCCGTCGCTTCGTCTGACGAGTGCGAGTGGCGGGATTGAAATCGCCGGCAAGCGGTTGCTGCTCGACCGGTTGCAGATTCAGTCGGACGTGGCGGCTTTGTCGGCGAGTCTCGCGGGGGACACACCGACGCTCGATCTGGCGGGCATTCTCGCCGCCGTGCAGTCGACCAAAAAAGACGACGGCATCGAGGTCTCGGGCGAAATTGATTTGGCCGCCGTGGCCCAGCGCCTGCCGCAAACACTGCGACTGCGGCAGGATACTCGCATCACGGAAGGACTGCTCGAATTCAGCGTGAAGAGCGGGTTTTCGCCCCAGGGGGACCGTTCCTGGGAAGCCACCGCCAACACCAGCCGCATCACAGCAGAAACTGCGGGTCGAAAAGTCGCCTGGGATCAACCGGTGGAGTTTGCCGCGACCGCGCGCCACACCAAGACGGGCATCGTCATCGATCGCTTAAGTGGCAAATCGAGTTTCGCCACCTTGCAAGGGCAAGGAACGCTCGAAGCAGGGACTCTGACGGCGAATGCCGACCTCGACAAACTCGTGGCTGAACTCGGACGATTCGTCGATTGGACCGGCATCGACCTTGCCGGCAAACTAGATAGCGAAGTGCAATGGCAACGCGGCCCGGCCAGCGCCTTCACGGCCGTGGCTGATGCCAGGGTGCAGAACTTCCAGCTCGCAGCGCCCGGACTGTTGTCGTGGCAGGAACAAAACCTGCAAATTCATGCTGAAGCCAAGGGACAGGCCGACACAACGAACATTCAGCAGATCAGCCAGGCCGAATTTCAAGTTCTTTCCGGCAGCGATAAACTGTTCGCCAAACTGCAGCAGCCAGTGTCCAACCTATCGACGACGGGAAGCTGGCCCCTGGCATACACCTTGGAAGGAGATCTGGCCACCTGGCTGCCGCGGCTGCAGAGTTTTGTGCCGCTGGCGGGATGGCAGATTTCCGGTGACATCGTGGCGGAAGGTGGGGGCGAATTCTCGACGGTTCGCGCGGCCATCGCACCGACCAAGGTCACGCTCAAGGAGTTTGTCGCAGCAAGCCAGGAGTATTACATTCGCGAACCGAAAATTGTGCTCGAAACGGCAGGCACGCTCGATCTCGAAAAGCGGCTCTTCAATTCCAGCAGCACCACGTTCGCCTCGTCCGCCCTTGCCTTTCGGGCCGACGAGCTGAAAGCCGCCTTCGGCAGCGAAGGAGTGTCGCTTTCCGGTCATGTGGAGTATCGAGCCAAATTGGAAGTCCTTTCTTCGTTCCTCGGGGCTCCCCAATATCCGCGGACCTGGCAATTTGGTGGAGATGTCGTGGGAGGAGCGGATGCCGCCATGCAAAACGGAATGGTGCAGGCGAACTTTACCACGGAGATTGCGAACCTCTCCTATGCCAGTCGCACTTCGGCGGATCGTCCTGCCGGCGTTGCCGTCAGTCCCGCAGCGGCTACCGCGCAGTGGCAAGTCGCTTGGAGCGAGCCGAAGGTGACTCTCTCCGGCGAAGGCTCCTTCGACCCGAAGCAAGACAAACTGGAATTGCGCAGCGCCCGGCTCGATTCCGCAGCGTTGGCTCTGGCGGCGGCTGGCAAGGTGGAACAGGTTTCCGGCCAATGTCTGACTGCCCTCGCGGGCGAAATCAATTACGACATGGTCGGCATCACGCAAAAACTTCGCCCCCTCGTGGGAGATACCTTGAGCATCACGGGCAAGGAGCAGCGGAAGTTTTCTCTGCAAGGGCCGTTGTTTGCCGCCGCTGCGAAGTCGAAAAGTTCTGCCCCAGTGCCGGATATTTCCGCCCTCGGCAACGCCACTTCGAAACCACAGCTCGTCCCTGAAGACCTGACGGCCTCTGCCGGCATCGGCTGGGAGTCTGCTCAGTACTTTGGTCTGACGGCCGGGAAGGCAAATATCGAAACAAAACTGGAAAAAGGAATTGTTTCGATACTGCCGCTGGATGTTCCGATTTCCGAAGGAAAACTCACTGCCACGCCGTGGATTTACTTGAACGAAACGGGGATTCCCGTCGTGCTGGGCAAAGGCCCACTGCTGGAAGAAGTCCGCATTTCTCCAGAGCTTTGCCGCGGCTGGCTGCGCTATGTCCAGCCGGCGATTGCGGATGCGACGCAGGCCGAAGGGAAATTCTCCGTGGGAATTGAGCAAGCTCAGGTACCGCTGCTGGTGCCTCGTTCAGCCGCGGTAAAAAGCACCCTCACCATCCACGGAGGGCAAGTCGGCCCTGGCCCGCTCGCTCGGGAATATTTGGGTTCGGTGCAAAAGGTGTTGGCGGTGATCAAACCCGCCGGCGGCGGCGGCCTGCTCGATTCCAACAAGGGCTGGATTATTTTCCCCGAACAGAAAGTTCCCGTGGTGGTGCAGGACCAGTGGATTTATCACCAGGGAATGATCATGCAAATCGGGAATGTACAGGTCATTACCCAGGGTCGCGTCGGCATGGATGACAGGCTGGAACTGGTGATGAGCATCCCCGTGCAGGACTCCTGGCTTCGCGATTCCAAAGCGGGCGCTCTTAAGGGCAAAACGATCAACATCCCCATCGGCGGCACCGTCACCGCCCCGGTTCCCAACATTGGCGGCGTCATTAGTGACCTCACCAAACAGATCCTTGGTGGCAGCGTCAACGATCTCCTGAAAGGGGAGTTGAACAAAGGGAAGGGTCTGCTCGACAAGGAAGCCGGCAAGCTGCTGGAGGGGCTCTTCAAGCCCAAGAAGTAAGTGGCCCCGCACCCCTACTAGCCCGACGCGCAAGCGAGAGAATTCGACATGGCTGCGGAAAGGCGGCCGTTTCTCGCGGTGCCGCGTCAATTTCCCTCGCTTGCGCGTCGGGCTAGTGTCGGGATAGAGTTGGACTGAATCGCGGACGCACGACCGTGTCGTCACAGCCACTTCGCCAATGGTCCGCCGCGCGCGGCCATGGCGTCGATCTTCTTGGTGACTTCGGCATCGGCAATCAGTGGCGGGGCATGATGCGGCTTGATGCGGGCATCAATGATGAGCGGGCCGGTGCAACCCCAATGCTTTTGCTCGGTGAATTCCCCAAACCCATGAATATCCGCAGCCGGATTGCTGCGGGTGAAAGTGATCCAGAGGAAGTTGCTGAGCGTGCGGGCGGTGAATTCGCTGTCGTCAACAAGAACGAGAAGGGGAATTGCAGATTGAGGATTGCAGAATGCAGAATCCCCATTCTTCAATCTGCAATCCTCAATCTGCAATCCTTCCCCTCCCTCCACCGCCACCACCCCCGGCAGACACAGCCGCGGACTCCGCAGCCCCTCCGGCAAGCGAAAATCAGCCGGCAGTTCGCTGGCCAGTGTGCGAATCGGCTTACCGCTGGCGGCAATGACGACTTTGGAGCCCCTGTTGAGGCCATCGCCGCTGTAATCGAGGGTGTCGATCGTGGTGCGGGTCTGGAAATGCAAGTCCCGCCGCCAGTCTGCCCGTTCGAGAACGTGCCGGAAGAACGACGCGATATCGTGCAGATCAAGCTCTTCGTTATCGAATCGATTGGAAATGAACAAATACTTGGCCAGCGACATTTGTCCCTGTCCCAAGATGGCGTTTGCCTGCGTCAACAACTCCTGCGGACGGCCGTTCGATTGAAACGGCATGTACCGTTCACTGCCGATGGCGAGCAGCAGCGGATGCACGCCCGCGGCATCGACGGCATGAACGGCTTTCACGCCGTGAATGACCGTGGGGATAATCGGGCCGGTCAATTCGTGAATCAGTTGGCCAAAGGTGGTGTCCTCCTGCGGCGGCCGACCAACAACCGTGAATGGCCAGACGGCATCTTGGCGGCTGTAAACATTCTCGACTTTCAGCACGGGAAAGTCGTGCGCCAGGCTGTAATAACCCAAATGATCGCCGAACGGCCCTTCCGGCAATTCCTTGCCTGGAATCACCGTGCCGCTGATGCAAAAGTCGGCATCCGCATAGATCGGAAGTTCGTCACCACGGCGAATCATGGGGATACGATGCCCCGCAAGTGCCCCAGCGAACGTCAACTCGCTCATCCCCTCCGGCAGTGGCATCACGGCGGCCAAGGTCATCGCCGGATGTCCGCCAATAAAGATATTCACACGGAGAGGTTTGCCCGCTGCAATCGCTGCCGCGTGATGCACCCCAATGCCGCGATGAATCTGGTAGTGCAGGCCAATTTCCCCATCCGGCTGATACGCGTTGCCGGAAAGCTGCACGCGGTACATTCCCAGATTCGACTTCGTCATCCCCGGCTGGGAGACGTCCTCGGTATAGACCTGCGGCAATGTAATAAAGGCCCCGCCATCCTTGGGCCAGGAGACAACCTGCGGCAAATCCTGGATCCGGAGTTTCTCTGCCAGGATCGGCCCGCGGCTGACCCGTTTAGGCTGCATCCGCCAGGCAGTGAGCGGTGCGGAGAGATACCGCGTCGGCCGGCGAAAGAATGCAGTCGGATCAATTTTGAGCTCAATCGCCCGGCGAACACGTTCGTAGGTATGGCGAAACAGGTAGCGCGCCCGCTCCAGTGTCCCAAACAGGTTGCTCACCATGGGAAAGCGGCAGCCCTTCACCTGGGCGAAGAAAATCGCCGGCCCCCCCGCCTGGTAAACCCGCCGCTGAATCTCCGCCGCTTCCAGCCGGGGATCGATTTCCTCCTCCAACCGCACGACATGCCCCGCCTGTTCCAGGTCGAGCAAATGGCGGCGGAGCGAAAACATGCGGGCGAATCTCGAAAATGATATGTTGAAGAAAAGTAGTCCGCTCACTCCGTGAGCGGACATGCCTGCACACTCCGTGTGCAGGCTACATTTTGCCATGCCGCCGCTCTGAGGACTATCCGCTTGTGAAAGACAATCTGCTCCCTTCTTCGGCGAATGATGCCCGTTGGGCCGAAACCTGGCAGGAATTGGGGCAGGGTGCGCCGACTTTGGCGGGACTCGCCCGGGTCTGCAGCCTGAGCATGGCAACGGGCGGGGACAAAAGCCAGACGCTCTCCCCCGAAGCCAGGGCGATCCTGTTTGCTGCCCGCGAGCGAGCGATGATCGAGGTAAAAGGGGCCAACCGGGCCTTCGATGCTCCTGGCCGGATGCTGGCTGTTTATATCGAAACGGCCCCCGATACGACCCTTATCTTCCGCAGCCGAGAGAACCCGGCGATCACCATACGCTTCCTCGCCGGCTTCCGAGAGCTTTGCGTGGCTGGCCTGGTGATGCACCACATCTACCAGGAATTCTCGCTGACTCGGGAGGGATTGGAGCTCGCGGCAACCGTCCTGGAAGCTGAGGTGGAGTCACTTTTGGCGCTAGCAACCGAGCTGGGGGTCCATGAATAACGCATTTTCAATGCGCAATTTACCCCATCAAAGGGTGGTTCTATTCTTTGCAAATACCCCATATTGCCTATTCTTCTCTTAGCTTAATGTCCATCGCCTTGACGCAGGCTGTGGGACCCTTACATTCACCCATCTACGCGGCTTCATGGGAGATGGTCCCACGGAGGGATGCGTAGAGTTGGATAGTTACCTGAAAGGGTGAATGGAATGAAGTATTTGATTCTTGCTGTGGCGCTCGTCGCCACTCTGGCCACCGCTGATTTGGCTCAGGCCCGCGGTCGCCGCGGTTGCTCAAGCTGCTCGACTGGCGGATGCCCCGGTGGCGTTTGCGCCTTGCCTGCTGCTCCGGCCAAGACCGCCGGCACCGAAGCCCCCAAGTCGGAAGCCGCTGTCGCTGCCACGACCGCCGCTCCGCAGGCCACTGCCGTCGCTTCGGTCCGCCGCTTCGGCCGCCGCCGCTAAGCGAACTGGATAGCGGCCCACCGGCTGCTTGTTAACGCAGGAGAGCGAGGGAACGACTCTCCTTTTTTATGCGCTGCCACTAGCCCGACGCGCAAGCGAGGGTTTTCCACGTGGCACCGGGGCCAATTGCTATTTTTCCGCGGCCAAGTCCAATACCCTCGCTTGCGCGTCGGGCTAGTGTTGGACCCCTTTCCTGTACCACCTGCCCAAAGTTTGTGCCATAATCGCGATATCCTCGTCGTGGTTCCGGCAATTTCAGGAGGCAGCCATGCCCATCCGATTCTGGAAATTGGAAATTATCTGTATAGCCGCAGCGGCTTTTAACCTCGCCGGCTGTGAATCGCAGCCCGCTGCCGGACCAATGCCGCTGCGAGTCGCTCAGACTTCCTCGGCATCCGCTGGGCAGCCTGCTCAGGCGGCCCCTATCGCGAACTCGTTCAGCCTGCCTGTCGGCGGAGAGAGCCAAACCGTCCCTGCTTCGCCTTCTCCCACAAGTTCCGGCTTTTCGCTCCCTATTGGCACCGACATCCCTCCCTCGGCAGCGTTGCCTGCCGCCGGCCAGAAAGTTCTGAGCGTTGCCCCTCTTGGCCAGCAGCCTCTGGTTGAGAATTCTCCGGCAATAGCTCCTGCAATTCCCGCTGCCGCCCCACCACCAGCGGCCCAGCGAAAGTCCATTCACTTATCCGCCGGCGTCGCCGTGCCACAGAGCTTGCCTATCGGGACCGTCATGGCCATGAGTGTGGACTATTCGGTCGACGCGCGACTGAATCCCTCCTCGCGCTACATCTGGGTCATCAAATCTTCCGTTGGAGAAGCGCTCAGCGAAGTGAGGCTCGAGAACTCGGGAAATCTCTCGGCCTTCTTCGAGCAACTCAAGCCCGAACATCGGCCGTTCTCCGCCCGCATCGAGGAAGTCACCCCCGGCTCGGATCGCCGGACGGTTGTTTCCAATGAAGTGCCGCTGAAGACCTCTTATTGACCAGGGCTTCGCACCAAGCAGAGGTCGCCGGCGACCCCTTCGGGGTGCGGTTTCAACGGCAATTTGGGGCCCCCAAAAAGTCGAAAAGAATTCTGAAATGTACCCGTTTGGATACTGGACATGAGTATAATATCCCAAGGCACGGCGGAGCCGGGCGCGGGTCTGCCAGGAGGGCCAATCGCTCCTTGACAATTGGGTTGTTGCTGAAAAACGTGTCGGTCGCATCGGCAGAGGTGGTTCGCTGGGCGCTGAAGGTCCGTTTGCGGGGACTGACTTCGGCCAGAAGCAATTCCGACTTACGTCGACGCAAATTGACGTAAGTCGGTTTCCTGGTCAGCTCGGTTTTATACCCCCCCGCATGAATCAGAAAACTGCGTGATTCAAGGTTGGTTCAATGTTGTGAATCTCGCAACATGCTTCTGTAAAAGGACTTGCGACGGATGATTCCCAGGGCACAGCGCGAAATCGGCACTGTGAATCCAATGAATAATATCCCCTCTGGCAGGGAGCAAACCACATTTTCATGGCATTGCGTGCTTGAGGACTTACGTCAATTCGATTTGACGTAAGTGGCTGGGCAGGCTGGAAGCCTACCCCACCGCGCCGCCCCGAGGCAGACTGACCCGGAACGTCGACCCTTCGCGCAACCGGCTGTCGAGGCCAACGGTGCCGCCGAAGGCTTGGGCGAGGTGCTTGACGATGGAAAGCCCCAGGCCGGTGCCGCCCAGTTCGCGGGAGCGGGCTCGGTCGACTCGATAGAAGCGTTCGAAGACTCGGGCCTGTTCTTTCTTTCCAATGCCGATGCCGGTGTCCTGCACTTCCAAGGCGACAAAGCGGTGGTTGGCCATCGCCCGCACCGCCACGCGGCCCCCTTCCGGCGTGTACTTGATGGCATTGTCCACCAGGTTGCTGAGGATGGTCCGCACCCCTTCCTCGTCCGCGCGGACGAACACGTCTTCGCCGACCGGTTCCACCTGCAACTCGATTTTGCGGGCGGCAGCGGCATCGGCGAACTGGGAGGCACATTCGTCGAAGACTTCCCGCAGCGGGACATCCACGATGTCGAAAGTTTCTTCTCCCGCTTCCACACGAGCGATTTGCAGCATGTCCAGAATCAAGATATGCAGCCTCTCCGCCTGTTCCTCGATGCGGCCGACGAAGGCCAGATTGTGCTCGGGGTCGTTGACCGCGCCGAGGCGGAGTGTTTCGGCATACGCCTTGATGGCGGCCAGCGGCGTTTTCAGTTCGTGCGAAACATTGGCGACCAGTTCGCGGCGAAGATTCTCCAGCCGGCGAATTTCGCTCACGTCTCGGAGCACGACCATCACACCAGGGCATGGATTGCCGGGCAAACGGCTGGCGTGAAGCGCTAATCGGCGGCGCTGCGAACCGACGACGTCGAACTCTCGCTGGATGGGTTCGGTCTGTGCGAAGGAGTCCTGCACGGCGTCGTAGACGGGACGGACGCGAGTGACTTCCAACAGCGGCCGGCCCTGCGGCTCGGTGGCGGAGAAATCCAGCAGTTCCCGGCAGGCGTCGTTGGCCAGTAGGATGGTTTTGTCCGCATCGACGGCCAAGATCCCTTCCCGCATGTTGCTCAGCACCGCCTGCAGTCGGTCTGCATTGGTTTGCAGTTCGCCCACGCCGCGACTCAGCTTGCGGCGAATTTGCTCGAAGTCCGCCGCCAGCATCGCCATTTCGTCATCCGCATGGGCGGACGGCGGCTTGCCATCTTCACCCGCCGCCAGTTCCCGAACGCTTTGTGACAATTGGGCCAACGGGCGAATCAACTCTCCTACCGCAAACCAGGTCGCCACCGCCCCCAGGGCGAGCCAGATGAGGGTGACAACCCCTAGCCAAACACCAGCCGCGTGCCACGCCCCCATCAGACCAATGGTTCCCGCAAACAGCGCCAGCAGTGCCGCATAGAGCAGGAACAATCGCCAGAAGCGGGCAGAGAATGTCATGGGTCAAAGAAAGCAGGAAGAGGCTGCGGAGGAAACACGGATGGGGAGGGATTCGAAACCTTGCATCTTCCCTCTTATTATTCTGCCCTCCATTTTTTTTGCCAACTCTATCTGTCGAAAGCGGAGGGCAGAATAATGGAGGGCAGGATCATGAAGAATTGAGAAGATTTGACTTCCTCTGTGCAATTCCGTATTCCATCCCTGGCTCCCAATCTTCCTGGCTATTCACCTCGCCACTCCCCTTTGAGGCCCGGCGGCTTGAGGTCGTAGCGGCGGATTTTGCGGTCGAGCGTGCTCCGTTCGACACCGAGGATGGCCGAGGTGCGGCTTTTGTTCCAACCCGTCGCTTTGAGCGTGGCATGGATGTGCCGCTTCTCAACATCGTCGAGTGAAAGAGGTTCGTAGGTGCTGCGGGGAAGCTGGATGTCTCCTGATTCGCTGGAGGTCGCGAGATTGGAGAGGTGCAGATCCTCGGCGTCGATAAAATCGCTCCGAGCGAGGACCACCGCTCGCTCAATGACGTTCTTCAGTTCGCGGACGTTCCCCGGCCAGCGATACTGCTGCATCCGATGCAGCGCCTCCGGCGTGAAGCCCCGCACCTTGCGGCTGGTTTCGGCGTTGTAGCGGTCGAGGAAGAAGTTAGCCAGTTCCACAATGTCGTCCCCGCGCTTGCGGAGCGGCGGCACCTGAATTTCCACGACGTGCAGCCGGAAATAGAGATCACGACGGAAAGAGTTCTCCGCGACTGCCTTTTCCAAGTCGCGATTTGTAGCCGCGATGACGCGGACGTCCACTTTGATCGGCTGCGAGCCGCCGACTCGTTCGAACGGATGCCCTTCCAGCACCCGGAGAAACTTGGCTTGAATTGAAGGGCTCATCTCGCCGATCTCATCGAGCATCAGCGTCCCTTGGTGGGCCGCTTCGAACTTGCCAATCTTGCGGTCGGTCGCGCCCGTGAAGGCCCCTTTTTCGTGGCCAAAAAGTTCACTCTCCAGCAGCGTTTCGGAAAGTGCCGCGCAGTTGAGGCAAACAAACGGACCTTTTTTCCGCGGGCTGGCATAATGCATGGCCCGGGCGACCAACTCCTTCCCCACGCCGCTTTCGCCGCGAATCAGCACTGTGGCTCGACTGGGGGCGGCGCGGGCGATTTGCTGCTGGACCGCGTCGAGAACCGGGCTGTTGCCGACGATGGCGCTTTCCGCGCCGAGTTGCTTCCGCAACTGCTGAACTTCGCTTTGCGTTTGCGAGAGGTATTCCGAAAGTTCCTGCTGTTTGGCAAGGTTTCTAAGTGCCAGCGCGACATTGTCCGCCACGGCCAGCGTGAATTCCAAATCGTCGGCATCGGCCACGCGGTTCGACTGCGTGGAATAGGTGTGGATCAGGCCGACGACTTTGCGGTCCTGTCGAATCGGGGCGCAGATGACGCTGGTGGAGTGAATTTCACCCTTACTGTCCCTGCCGCCGAGGTTGCTGTCCCCTTCCACGTTGCGGGCCAGCACCGCCTCGCCATCCCGCAGCACCGTGACTGCCAGGAACGGCGAAAGCCGATGGTAGCTTGGCTCGATGTCGGTGCGGGAAGCCACGACAGTAAGTTCCGCCGTGGTCACTTCGCTGGCTTCTTTCCCTTTGGGCAGCAGGAGAACCGCACCCGCGTCAATCTGCGTGCTATCGAAGAGGCCGTTGAGAGCGAGATGCGCAACGGCGGCAATATCGGGCTGGCTGGCGAGTTCGAAGGCGAGCTTGCAAAGTTTCGTTGCCGCCTGACCGACCTTGGGATGTTCCAGTTCTCCGCCGCCGGGGCTGAGAAAGCGAGCATGAGCGCGGCGATGAGTAATGGCGGAAGGCTCGCTGGAAGAGAGGACATTGGAGTCGCTGATTTCCCCGGTCTCCCGCACAGCCGGCGCATTCATCACCGTCTCTTCCGCTTCATTCAGCAGCGAAGCCGGCGGACCTTCACCTGGAGTATCGGGGAACGCTTTCGACAAATCGTCCACATACGCCAGTTGGCAATGGGCAATCCGAATGACATCTCCCGGGTTCAGCGAATAATCGCCTCGCACCTGTTTGCTGCCGACGATGGTGCCGTTGCGGCTTTCCAAATCGCGGAGAATCCATTGTCCTCGCGTGATGAAGATCTCCGCATGATTGCGACTGGCGCGCTCGTCTTTAATGACGATCTGGTTGGTTCCCGCCCGCCCGATAGTTACGGTTCGCCCTGGAACCAAACGAAAAACGTCGGTCCATTTCGACCCTTCGCGAATGACCAGGTATGCAAGCATGAAAAATGAGGATTCCCGCGGTTTTGGAGATGAGATAGCGGCGGGAAGTCTGTTCCAACTACCACCTTAGCTTGCGTGGCGCTCCACTGGCAAGAGGCACTTTTGGGAATGACGCCGGTCCAGAAAAGCCGCTAAATCCCCTCGCAAAATCACTTCTCGGCGACTTTTTCCGCAATTTCTTGCAATCAAGCGACTGTCCAGGTAATCTAGAGGTGTGTTGGAGTGCATCAGGCGAGACAGGCAACTGGCGACCTGCGGGGCGTTTCGCAGCATCTCCACACACCAGTGGGACGCACTTCCTACGGAATGGAGAAGGCCCACTGGTACGCGCGCGTTTTGCCAGACATCGTTTTTTCTCGGAGTGCAGGTATGAAGATGAATCGCATCGTCGCCACCATGGCTCTATTGCTGGCATCGGCCATGTTCCTGGCGGGGCCAGTCCTCGCCCAAAACAACAACAACGGCAACGGCTTCTTCGGCCAGGCGGTTGGCGGTGTGTCCGTCTCCACCGATGGCGTCTTGGCGATGCCAATTGCCAGGGATCGAGCCCTTGCCCGCGAGGCGTATGTCAAAGCCATGAAGCCTCAGGCCGAGGACCTCAAGAACAAGGTCGGCATGCGAATGATTTCGCTGCGGGCCATTGAGGAAGCTCTCGCCAAGAGCACTGAAAAAAACGGCAACGACATGCCACAGGAAATTCTCTTTCTGGCAGGGATTCAACGCATTGAGTTTGTGTTTCTCTATCCCGAACAGAACGACGTAGTCCTTGCCGGCCCGGGCGAAGGCTGGAAGGTGGATGAGAACGCCAACATCGTCGGCATTACCACGGGTCGCCCCGTGTTACGCTTGGACGACCTGATCCTGGCCCTGCGGACAACCGAGAATGCCCGCAATGGGGGCATCAGTGTTTCGATTGACCCAACCGAAGAAGGCCGCCTGGCGCTCGACCGAACGCTGGCCGATGTCAAGGTATTCAGTGAAGGCGTGGCGAACCTTGTGGAAAAGGCTCTTGGGCCGCAAAAGATTTCTATCAATGGCGTGCCGAAGACCAGCCACATGGCCCGTACCCTGGTCGCTAGCGACTTCAAAATGAAGCGGATCGCGATGAAGCTGGAACCTTCTCCCGTGAAAGGTCTCGGCTCCTATGTGGACATGCTCAAGGCCGCTCCCAAGAACATGATGCCCCGCTGGTGGATGGCCTGCGATTACGAGCCGATGGCCAAGAGCGCCGACGGCCTCGCCTGGCAGCTTCGCGGCCGGGGCGTGAAGGTAATGACCGAAGATGAAGTCGTCGCCAATGGCAAAGTGGCCGGCTCTGGCAAGACCAGCGATGCCGCCCAAAAATGGGCCGATACCATGACCGCCAAGTTTGATGATCTCTCGGTTGCGGAACCGGTTTTTGGCGAACTGCGCAACATGATGGATCTATGCGTCATCTCAGCCTTGATCGCCAAAGAAAACCTGCTGGCAAAGGCCAATTTGGAAATCCCTACCTTGCTCGGCGGCAACAGCACTTTCCAACCCTCGGAATGGAATGCCCCGACTCAGGTCGCTACGCAGTGCAGCGTCACGCACAAGGCCCGCAACTACATCATCACCGCCTCCGGCGGCGTGGATATTAACTCTTGGGCCATCGCCGACAAGACCGAGGAAGTTCCTGCCGTCGGCGAGACTCGCCAGAAAGCCGCCCCGAAGAACGCGGGCAGCTTGTACTGGTAGTAGCAACGGAAAGTCAAAAAGATTAAGGCTGGTCCACTCTGGACCAGCCTTTTTTGTTGGAACCTTCCCAGCGCTGCTTGGAAAGCTTCTCTACCGACTGGCCAATGCCGTGCTACGCCGGGCTCGATCCGCCTCCAGCTTATACGCAGCTTCGGCACGGTGCTTCTGGGCATTCGCCAGCCGCGCCTCGAACTTGGCCTGCGCCTTTTGGGCTTTAGCGACCGCCATTGCGTATTGTTGGCGGGCGAAGGCCTGCTGCAATTGCTGCTGCATCATGACGTCGTGATACAGCGAGCCGGGACTCGTCAGAAGTTGCCCCGTTCCCACGGATGCGCCGCCTGCCGATACGACCGCGTTACCGCGAGAACCACCCTGGCCTCCCCCTCCTCGACATTGCCCGAATGCCTGGCCGCTGGAAAGCAGCGCCAGGCTCACGGCAAAGCCCAAGATCCAAATGTAACTCTTCACAACAACCTCCTCTGTGGCTTCCCTTGCGATGAAGGGCTAGCACGAAACGCCCCTGTGTTCCCGCCGAACCGAATGGCCGGCTTTGATAAGGACAAATCCGCGGGGGAGAGTCCCGCGGTAAAAATGAGATTCATTGGCAGTATGAAAAAAGTTGCCCCTGCCTCAGTGATTGTGATTCTACTGATATCCCTTTTTCTAGGCAAACATTTTTGTCACGAACCCCACCGCTTCATCAGGCTGTGTGGTACTTGAAGTTGGTCCAGAATCCGGGCGACCACGAAATCGACGAGGTCCCCCGTGCCGGCGACGCCGTGGTACCAGCCGGGGCTAGCGGGCAAGATGATCGCTCCCGCTTCAGCCGCCTTGCGAAGGTTATCGATTTGGATCAAGGAGAGCGGAGTTTCGCGAGGGACCAGAATCAGCTTCCGGCGTTCTTTGAGGTGCACATCTGCCGCCCGCTGAACGAGGTTCATGCTGGCGGCATGGGCGATGCCGCTCAGCGTGCTCCCGGAACAGGGGCAGACGACCATTCCGCCTGTCAAGAATGAGCCGCTGGCGGGAGGAGCCATGAAGTCGTTGTGGCGGTGGTAGACAAGTTTTCCTGAACAGTCCAGCAGTCCGCTCTTCGGTTTGGCGCTTTGGAGAAGCGGATGCTTCATCGCCTCCAATAGGGGCGACGGATCAAATTGCTCCAAATCGACTTCAAACCCCAACTCCTGCTTCAGAACTGCATTTCCGGACGGGCTGATCACTAGATGCACCTCTCGCCCGCTCGCCAAGAGCACCTCTAAGAGGCGGACGGCGTAAACCGCTCCGCTGGCACCGGTGATGGCAAGAATGAGAGGGTGCATAAAAGTGGGGTAGGCTTCCAGCCTGCCCAGAAATCAACATCAGAAAACATAAGTCTCAAGAAAACATAGAAAGCAGTTCTTTGCTGGGCAGGCTGGAAGCCTACCCCACGATTGCTCATCCCAGCGTCAGCAGCAAATCGCCCGCTTCGACCCGCGAGCCCGGTTTGACGAGAACTCTTTCGACGACACCGGCCACTTCGCTGCTGATGGTGGTTTCCATCTTCATCGCTTCCAGCGTAAACA
>CAYUJE010000014.1:24377-31393 GCA_964444865.1 uncultured Pirellulaceae bacterium
CCGGCCACTTCGCTGCTGATGGTGGTTTCCATCTTCATCGCTTCCAGCGTAAACAGTTTCTGTCCCTTGGCCACTTTGTCGCCGGTTTTAACGGCTACGGTGACGACCATGCCGGGCATCGCCGAGCCGATTTGTTTGGGATTCGCAGAATCGGCTTGTTCTCGTTTCTCGGCCGTCGCTTCCAGGGATTTATCCGCAATCGTCACGTCCCGCGGCTGGCCGTTGAGTTCGAAGAAGACACTGCGAGTGCCGTCCGCATGAGGATCGCTGATGGTCAGGAAGCGGATGACCAGCGTCTTCCCTTCCTCGATTTCCGCTGTGAATTCCTCGCCTGTCTCCTGGCCGTAGAAGAAAATCGGCGTGGGGAACATGCTGGTATCGGAATACTTCTTTTGATGAGCGGCGAACTCTTCAAAGACCTTTGGATAGAGCAGGTACGAGAGGACGTCGCGACGATTGGCTTTTCGACCCGTGACCTGCGCCACCTTTTCGGCGGCTGCTTCAAAGTCGGCAGCGGGAAGCGAGGCTCCGGGGCGTCCCTTGATAAACGGCCGGTCCTTGAGAATTTGCTTCTGCACCTTCTTGGGAAAGCCGCCGGGTGGATGCCCCATCATGCCACTGAGCAGGTCGATGACCGATTCAGGGAAGGCCAATTCGCGGTCCCCTTCCGTGATGTCCGCAGCCGTGAAATTATTGGCAACCATGAACAGGGCCATGTCACCCACGGCTTTGCTCGTCGGCGTGACCTTGACGATGTCCCCAAGCAGTTCGTTGACCTCCGCGTAGACCTTGCAAATGCGGTTCCATTGATCGGATAGGCCCAGGGCCCTCGCCTGCTGATAAAGATTGGTGTATTGGCCGCCGGGCATCTCGTGGCTGTAAAGCTCCGCCGTCGCGGGAAGCATGACGCTTTCAAACGGCGTGTAGAATTCCCGCACCGCCTGCCAGTAGTCCGAAATCTCGCTCAGCCGCTCTGCGGAGAGGCCGGATTCCCGCTTGGTGAAGCGGAGCCCTTCCACGATGGCGTTCAGATTTGGTTGGCTGGTGCCGCCACTCATGGCGGCCATCGCGCCGTCGGCGATGTCCAGCTTCATCTCCGCACCCTTGAGGATGCTGGCGGCCTGCATTCCGGCGGTGTCGTGTGTGTGGAAGTGGACCGGGATGCCGATTTCTTGCTTGAGCGTTTTAACCAACAGCTCAGCCGCGTAAGGCTTGCAGAGGCCGGCCATGTCCTTGATACACAGGATATTGGCCCCAAGCTTTTCCAATTCCTTGGCCAATTCCACGTAATACTTCAGGTCGTATTTGGTTCGCCCCGGGTTCAGGATGTCCCCCGTGTAGCAAATCGCCGGCTCGCAGATGCCGCCGGCCTTTTGCACGGCCTCCATCGCAACCTTCATGTTCGGCACCCAGTTAAGGGCGTCGAAGATGCGGAAGATGTCCATCCCGGCTGCTTGAGCTTCCTTGCAGAACTCCTTCACGATGTTATCGGGATAACTCGAATAGCCGACGGCGTTGGAAGCCCGAAAGAGCATCTGGAAGAGGATGTTGGGGATTTTTTCCCGCATATCCGCCAGCCGCTGCCAGGGACATTCCTTGAGGAAACGCATCGAAGTATCGAACGTGGCACCGCCCCACATTTCCAGCGAAAACAATTCAGATGCATTGTGGGCATAGACCTCGGCGATGTTGAGGAGGTCCTTCGTCCGCATCCGCGTGGCGAGAAGGGATTGATGAGCGTCCCGGAAAGTAGTGTCCGTGAGGAAGAGTTGCTTTTGCTTGGTGATCCACTCGCTGAACTTTTCCGGACCCAGCTCCTTCAGCCGATCGCGCGTGCCGGGGGGAGGGCTCCCATTGGGGGCTTTCGATTGCACAATTGCCGGCACTGGCGCGGGAGTGCGGCGGATTGGTTTCGGCAGCCCCTTCACCAGCGGATTGCCGTTGACCAGGACTTCGCCGATGTAGGTAAGGAGCTTGGTGGCCCGGTTCTTTCGCTTTGGAAGGTGAAACAGTTCCGGCGTTTCGTCGATGAACCGGGTGGTGACTTCCCCCTTGAGGAACGCGGGGTGGGTGATGAGCTTGATGAGGAATTGGATGTTCGTCTTCACGCCGCGAACGCGGAATTCTTGCAGGCAGCGTTCCATCCGGCGAGCGGAATCAATAAAACGGCGGCCGCGGGCACTCACTTTGACCAGCAGCGAATCGTAAAACGGATTGACGGTGGCACCGCTGAAAGCCGAGCCGGCATCGAGCCGAATTCCCATGCCGCTGGCGGAGCGGTAGTGGGCAATGCGTCCGTAATCGGGCATGAAATTATTCGTGGGGTCTTCTGTCGTCACTCGACACTGCAACGCAAAGCCGTTGGTGCGAACAGCTTCCTGCGTCGGCAGGCCGATTTCGGGATCGGAAAGGGGCATTCCCTGGGCGACGAGAATCTGCGACTTCACGATGTCCACGCCGGTCACTTCTTCCGTGACCGTGTGCTCGACCTGAATCCGCGGATTCACTTCGATGAAGTAGAACTTGTTTGTTTCGCGATCCACCAGGAACTCGACGGTTCCCGCGTTCTCGTATTTTACCGCCTTGCCGATATCCAGAGCTGCCTGCAAAAGTTGTTCTCGAACCTTTGCATCGAGCGAAGGTGCGGGAGCGATCTCCACCACCTTTTGATGCCGCCGTTGGACCGAGCAGTCACGTTCGTAGAGATGCACGAGATTGCCGTGCTTGTCGCCCAGCAATTGCACCTCGATGTGGCTCGCTTTGGTGATGAATTTTTCAATGAAGACGTCAGGGCTGCCGAAGGCCGAAAGAGATTCCCGCTGCGCCTGTTCAAACGAGGGGGCAAAATCTTTCTCCGATTTCACTACTCGCATCCCGCGGCCGCCGCCACCCTTGGCCGCTTTGAGGATGATAGGAAAGCCGAGCTTGGCGGCAATTTTCTTTCCTTCATCGACGCTCTTAATGGCGTCACTGCCGCCGAGAACCGGCACGCTTACCTTCTGCGCGATATTGCGGGCGAATGTTTTGTCACCGAGATTCACCAGGGCATCGACGTGCGGGCCCACAAATACGATCCCCGCTTCGTTGCAGGCTCGGCAGAGGTCCGGGTTTTCCGACATAAAGCCGTAGCCCGGATGAATCCCATCCACGCCATACTGCTTGGCCAGGGCGATAATGGCCGGGATGTTCAAATATGACTTGATCGGCTCCCCCGGCTGGCCGACGAGATAGGCTTCGTCGGCCTTGAAGCGGTGCAGGGCATAGCGATCTTCGTGGGCGTAAATTGCGACGGTCCGAATTCCCAGTTCGTGGGCGCTCCGGAAGACACGAATGGCAATTTCGCTACGGTTTGCGACAAGCAGCTTGGTAATCTGAGGCATAGAATCAGAGGGGGCCACCGTAGGGAGAAATGAGCGGCTGGCTGGGGCAAATATGAAACAAAATGGAGAGGTTCTTCGATGGTCTAATTTACCAGTGGTGGGGGGAGAATGTCAGGGTGGAACGGTGACTGTAATCAAGCCGGGAAACGCTATCGGCGGTAGGCCGTTCTTTTAGCGGGTAATCGCAAAACCCGAATCTGTACGATGTTCCTCGTTCGTCTCCTTCTCGAAGCCCCCTCCGGAATGGCCTGCTATACTGCATGAGGGGCCGTTGCCAACCAAGTTGCAAAATCATGCTTCAATTTTCACTGCGCAATTTGCTGATCGCGGTGGCGGCTGTGGCCCTGGGAATGGCGTCGCTGTTGAATGCAAATTATTGGTGGTCGTCGCTCCTCTGGGGAGCCACTCTGGCGATGCTCCTCTTTGCGGGACTGGCGACTCTCCTGCGGCGCGAGATATCGAGAGCCTACTGGGGAGGCGTTCTTCTGGCGGGAAGCCTGTACCTGCTGCTTCTGATGTATTCGGTCCAGCACTCTTCGGCATCCATTTTTACCACGCCGAATTCACCCATCGTCAGTTTCGCACCATTGAGTAATGAACAGCTAATTACCACTCGGCTGATAAGGTGGGGCTATTTACTTTTGCCTGCCACTAAAACGATGCAGTACTTGCCGCCAGCGACGACCGCCACTGGCGCAGGCTCCCTTGCACCGGGAGGAATGGGGCCATCTGGCGGTGGCATGGACACAACGAATGGAATGCCAGGCATGCCCGGTGGGGCCGGTACGCCCCCTGCAGGAGGCGGCTTTTTCCCATCCGGTGGTCTTGGAGGCGGAGGCGGCTTCGGCGGGATGGGTATGGCGGCGTTATCCAACCCCAGCTACTTAGACATCACCGCCTTTACCGAAGTCGGCCACGCCCTTTGGACCCTGCTGTTTGCCTGGCTCGGCGGGTTAGTGGCAGCGAAGCTCTACCGAACACGGCAGCCCGCAACTTAGCTTCATCCGAAAAAAGTGGCACAATCACGCTACATCCCTCTCTACTTGCTGGTCGCGGGCTAGAGTAAACTAGCCCCATTCTCTTATCTTCCTTGGCAGGACGAGGTTATGAAGAACGATCGCGGTGCGGGACTGGCGTTGTGGTCGGCAGCGACCATCCTCACTAGTGCTTTTCTCCTCTTCCAAGTCCAGCCCATCATCAGCAAGACGATTCTCCCCTGGTTCGGCGGCAGCCCGGCGGTCTGGACGACGTGCGTGCTGTTCTTTCAGGTGCTCCTCTTGGGGGGCTATGCCTATGCCCACTTGCTGACCAAATACGCTTCCCTGCTCTGGCAAGGGCGAATTCACGCCGCTCTTTTGGCCGTCGCTGTCATCAAGCTTCCCATCGTTCCCGTGGATACTTGGAAGCCCGATGACGGCACGATGCCGGCACTGCGAATTCTCGTTCTGCTGTCGGCAACAGTCGGTGTGCCGTACTTCCTGCTCTCGTCCAGTGGGCCGCTGGTGCAATCGTGGTTCTTCCGGGTCTATCCAGGGCGTTCGCCCTATCGACTTTATGCACTCTCCAACATCGGCTCGCTCGGCGCGCTCCTCACCTATCCGTTTCTGTTTGAACCCGCCTTCGCGGTGAACACGCAGGGCTGGCTCTGGTCGGCCGCCTTTGCCATGTTCGCTCTGTTGGCCGGCGGTCTGGGGATCATGGTCTGGCGGATTGCCGGCGAAATGGAAATTGCCGAGTCTCGCGATTCCACGGAACCAACCTCGGCTAAAAGTGCAGTCGCGCCGAAAGCCCCCAGCGATGTTCCGGTGACTGGAGATGCTCCTCCCTGGTATTTGCAAGCCAATTGGATTTGTCTCACTGCCCTGGCCTCCATGTCGCTGCTGGCCATTACGAACTATGTCTGCCAGGACATCGCGGTCAGCCCCTTTATGTGGGTGATTCCCCTCAGTTTGTACCTGCTTTCCTTCATCATCTGTTTCGACCGCGAAATCTGGTATTGGCGTCCGTTTTGGGGAATGTTCGCCGTGCTGATGATTGGCCTATTGTGCGCTTTGGACAACTATCAGCAGGTGGACATTTCGGTCACTTGGGCACAGGAACAAATATGGCTGAAGGGTGTCAAACTGGGGTGGGGTACCTGGGCCATTGAGTTTCCGATAAAGTTCTCCGGGTTCATGGACCTTCTGTTTGGGTGGCTGGATGCCGTCATGGAAGCGTTTGAGCGGCGCATCAATCGCCGGTTGGGGATTGAATCGGACTGGGAGCCGAAATTCAAGACGGCCGAGTTCGGCGAAAACCTCAAAATGCAGGCCACGTTTTACATGGCGGTACTCTTCGCCGCCTGCATGGTTTGCCACGGCGAACTGGTGAAGTCGAAACCGGCCGTCCGCTACCTCACCAAGTACTATCTCATGCTCTCGGCCGGCGGTGCTCTCGGCGGGATTTTCGTCGGGCTGATCTGCCCGCTGATTTTTCCCAAGCCCTTCGAGCTGACCATCAGCATCGTGGCGTCCTTCATCGTCGGGTGCATCGCCTTGCTCAATGCCGGCAAGTCCACGCGGCTGGGGCGCAGGGAGTTGCTGCAGTGGTCCAGTGCCTTTGTGGTGGTGGGACTGGTCTTTCTGGTGGGCGCGGCTCAACTCGCGGGGCTGGATACCAACACCGGATCCATTCTGCATTCGCGCAACTTTTATGGGACAATTTGGGTCAAGGAAGATACGACGGCGGATACGGACGATGAGATGGAAGCCGTCGAGAATGGTCGCAGCATCACCCGCCGCTCCCTCTATCACGGCCGCATCCTTCACGGCACACAATACCTGGCCGATGACCAGATGGACGAAGCCACGACTTACTACGACGACGCAGCTGGTCCCGGCATTGCCGTACGGGATTATCCCGGTCGGCGAGAGGGCAAGCCGATTCGCGTGGCGGTTGTTGGCCTGGGGACCGGCACCATGGCCGCGCATGCCCGCAATGGGGACTATTTCTGCTTTTACGACATTGACCCCAAAGTGGTCGCTCTGCATGAGCAGCTATTTTTGATCGACGGCAAGGAACAGCATGTCTTTACGTTTCTGGACCGGGCTCGGGCTCGCGGGGCCACGGTGGACATCACGCTGGGCGATGCACGCGTTCAAATGGAGCGGGAAGCCAAAGATAAGGCCCATCCCAAAAACTACGATGTCCTCGTGCTGGACGCCTTCAGTGGCGATGCCATTCCCGCCCATCTACTGACCGTCGAAGCCCTCAAAATCTACGAAGAGCAGATGCGGCATGTGAACGGAAAAAATGTCGGCATCCTCGCCATCCACATCAGCAATCGGTATCTCGACCTGGAGCCCGTCGTTAATGCCCTCGCCAAAAAGTTCAACTACCAGCAAGTCCCCGTCCATTACGACGGCGGCAACGACGGCGTGGGAGATACCTCCTCCGACTGGATTCTGCTGACTCGCAACGAAGAGTTCCTCAGCGAACTTACCATTCAGGCCTACATGATCGCCAAGGAAAACGAACGGGCTAAGGAAGACGAGGACGACAAGAAAGAGATCGCCGAAGGCAAGAAGCCCAAGAAGCGAGTCCGCGAAGTCCTCTGGACCGACCAGCGAAGCGATTTGTTTAGCATTCTCAAATAAG
>CAYUJE010000014.1:31493-37307 GCA_964444865.1 uncultured Pirellulaceae bacterium
AAGCCGGTCGACGACGGCCATATCATTGCCGATCTGGAAGGCCCCCGGTTTCAATGTTTCGCGGAGGATGGCGAGGTGAGAACAATCGGCAGCCCCATGTACAATCCCTTCGGCCGCCTCCGGCTGGTGAGCCTGCGGGATATCGCGGAGAATAATTAGAACGACCTGCAGCTGGGACACTAGCCTGACGCTCTAGCGAAGGAAACGGACGCGTCTTCGGCGAGGCGGCGATGTCGATCAGTTGCGCGGCAGGCTGGTGTGAGAAATGCAGAATGGAAATCACGCCCACGCAAAGCCGTGGGCGTGCCACCCAACTTTGAACCTTGAACCTCAAACATTGAACCTAGTCCATGTTCGAAACGCTCGTTGCTCCGGCTTTCCTCTTCAAATACTCCGCGCCCTGCCTCTACCGCGAGAAGCTGTGGACTGGGGGCGGCGTGGAGCTCGAGGAGAAGTATGCACTGCCGTTTTTCGGTCAACTCGAAGGGAAGAAGCCTTACGCCGACTTGCGGGTGGCTTGGAACGAAGAGGGGTTGGCCTTCCATGTCCGCGTGGAAGGGAAAAAGCAGCCGCCGTGGTGCCGCGATTCGCGGATTGAAGATAGCGACGGCTTGCAGATCTGGATCGACACCCGCAACACGCAGAACATTCACCGCGCCGGTCGCTTCTGCCACCGCTTCGCCCTGCTCCCCATTGGTGCCGGCCGCAACCTGGGCGAACCGGTGATTTCCTTGCTGGCCATCAATCGGGCCAAGGAAAGCCCACGGGAAATCGACATCAGCGAACTCAAAATCAAAACCGACAAACGGCTCGGCGGTTACACGCTGCAGGCTTTTATTGGGGCGGGGGCGCTGACCGGTTTCAGCCCCGTCGATCAGCCGACGCTTGGGTTTTACTATGCCATCGCCGACCGGGAACTTGGCCCGCAGACCTTTGCCGTCGGGCCGGAGTTTCCGTTTGATGAAGATCCGAGTTTGTGGGGAACGCTGCAGCTATCAAAATAGCTCCTGCATTGGCAGTCCCCTCACTGCTCCACAGATCATGTCAAGCAGTCGGTTTTTTGAGCAAAAACGACATTAAACGCTTGGCTATCGGTCACCGTTCTTACAGAAGTGTTTTGGTTTTGAATTGTGACACCAAGCTTGAAATAGTATCTTGTTCCATTCGGATCGTTGGGATTGACCCCGCCAACAAGGTCGAATTTCCAGGTCGTGGCACCCGCCGGCGGCATGTACGAATAGCGATAGCTGTTGGGGCTTCCGGCGGTTTTCTCCACAATGCAAGCGACGAGAATCACTCTTTCGGTCGCAGAATAAGGCGGCAAATTGCCATAGGCACAGATCACTCCATCCATGTATGGGGGGCCATTGGGTGGAATCCGCTTCACATTGGCTGCGTTTGCAGGAACATTGATGTACGCGCCGTAATTCTTGGGCTTGCCTTGTTTGGTCGGCGTTTTCTTTTTGGCGGACTTCTTGGGCCGGGCTTTTTTTACCGCCGACTTTTTAGCTGCCGCTTTTTTCTTGGCCATGATGGGTCATTCCTTATTGGGGTTGGTGTAAGATCGCGTCGCGAAATCGGCCATAGCCTGCATCCGCTCCGCTGGAATTCAAATAGAGTCCAAAGTCACCGTCGTATTTCAGCGTGCCCAACGAACATTCCAAGTCGTCGTAGGAAAGGCTTTGATAAATTCGCTTTCCGAAGGTGATCTCGGTGATCTTTCCCTGTTTGCCGGCGATAACAAGGCGAAGATTGCCGACATCGGGGCGGGACACTTCTTCTGACTCCACGGTTTCCATCGCGACAATTTCTTGTTTCCCGGAAGCACGTCGGACCACGCAAGTGCGTTTTAAGGAAAACGTCCGTAATTCTGAACTCAAGATTTTTGGTTCCAACGAGATGAGTTGGTAAATTCTTTGATCACCGGAATTCTCGAGCGGACGGTAGCCGAAAAAGAGGCCAATTCCCCCCGCCCAAGGCACTTGTTCGATATCGACCGAAAAGTTGAATTCTTGGTTCGCATCCTCGATTTTCCCGAGTGTCCACAACCCGCTGCCGTGAAAGCGTGGAAACCATAATTCCTGCCTGGCCCCATTGTGAATCGGTTCTTCATCAGGACTAGCGTCGAAGATGAGCGGCCGTGGGCGAGACGACAGAATTCCCGAGGCAGAAGTTGGCGGAGAAGCAACCGTTCGGGAAGGCCCTGGATGCGAATCGAGAGGGCTGTTCTTTTCAGGCGAATCGGATGGGCTCGAAGGTTCCACGTCGCCAATTCCGGAACCGACCGTTCCGTAAGTCAAGAAGTAGCCGGCCATGATAAGCAGGCCAATGCCTGCCAGTATCGTTATTCCAGTCGCGACATGGTGGAATGCGGGATTTCTTGGTGTTTCAAGGGTTTTCGCCTGGGGAAGTGACCGTGATAAAGCGACGACAACATCCCTCGCGGTGGAGTACCTGGCAGATTCGTTCTTGGCAAGGCACTTGGCAACTACCTGTTCCAATTCAGGGGGAACTTTGTCGTTGAATTGTCGCAGCGGCGTTGGCGTGCGACCCAGAATCTCTTCCTTGAGTTCCTCGTCGTTCCCCTGAAACGGCCTTCTCCCGGCCAGCAGTTCATAGAGAATTACCCCCAGTGCCCAAATGTCCGCCTGGCCGTTGACCCAATGGGCTTCGCCGCGAACCTGTTCCGGTGACATGTACGGGACGGTACCGGCGACCTGTCCCTTCAAGCCACGCTGAGACTCGTCCGTCACCGCCAGGCCGAAGTCCGTGATGTGCGGGTTGCCGTTCTCGTCAAGCAGGATATTTCCCGGCTTGAGGTCGCGGTGGTAGACGCGCTGGCGATGGGCGTAGTCCAGCGCCTCGGCCACGCAACTCATGAGTTTGACTGTCCGCTCAACGGTGAAGTCCTGTCGCTTCTCCGGATCACGGAAACAGTCCTTGAGCGAACGGCCCGACAAGTATTTCAAAACGATGAAACAGCGGCCGTCATCCTGAATCCCAAAATCGTAGACTTTGACGATGCCTGGATGCTCATCGAGGCCGACAATTGCCCTGGCCTCTTGCCGAAACTGTTTCTGTTCCTGGGGAGAAAGGTGGTGATCCGGTTTGGAAATTTTGATGGCAACTTGGCGCCCAAGTACGGAATCTTTCGCCAGATAAACCGTGGCCTGGCCTCCTTCGCCGAGCAATTGATCCACGTCGTAACGACTAGCAATCTGCTTGGGGAGGGGTCCGGTATCTGTTCTGGGATGGCAGACCTGAACCGGTGTGGACTCATTCAGGTCTTTAGTTTCCAGGCCCCTGGTGGGAATGGATTCGTCCGCGGGGAGATGGGGAGCGTCGGAGAATTCAATAACGACATTTCGGGCCTCTTTACCAGGCTTCGCGTCGTCGCCGTTTGCTGCCCGTGCCATTTGGTAGCCGCCAGGGAGATGAGTCAGCGGTCTTGCGTCAGCCCCCCCTTGGGAGGTGCAAGAGCCATTATAGGCACCAGGAATCAAGGATTGAAACTAGTGGCTCAAAAGTCTCATTTGGTGCATTCTTGCCGGTCACAAGCACTCAAAGGCTCGCCAGAACCGCATCTCCCATCTGCTCCGTGGTGAGTTTTCCGCCCAGATCTTGTGTCTTGGCTCCGCCGGCGAGTGTCTTTTCCACTGCGTTTCGAACTTTCTGGGCCAATTCCGAAAGTTCTAAATGGTCGAGCATCATGGCAACACTGAGAATGGCGGCAATCGGATTGGCGATACCCTTTCCTGCGATGTCCGGCGCGCTGCCGTGTACTGGCTCGAACATGCTGGGAAAGAGTCGCTCCGGATTGGTGTTGGTGCTGGGGGCCATTCCCAATCCACCGCCGAGGACGCCCCCCAAGTCCGTGAGCAGATCGCCGAACAGATTGGACGCCACCACCACGTCGAACCGCTCGGGCCAGCGGACGAAGTTCATGATCAGGGCATCGCAATGCTGCCGCTCGCTTTCAACATCCGGAAATTGCGGAGCAAGTTCCGCCAGTATCTCGTCCCACAAGCCGTAGGAATATCGCTGCGCATTGGATTTGGTCGCCATCGTGAGCTTCTTTCGGCGCTTGCGAGCCAGCGCGAAGCCATAGCGCAGAATCCGCTCGATTCCCTTGCGAGTATGGATCGCAGTCTGCACGGAGAATTCATCGGGTGTGCCGCGCTTCATTCTGCCTCCGTTGTCGACGTACTCTCCTTCAGAGTTTTCGCGAATCACAACAATGTCAATCTCTCCTGGCCCTTTCCCCGCCAGCACGCTCTTTAAACCCGGATAAAGCCGCGCCGGCCGGACGCAGGCGTATTGATCGAATGCCTGGCGAATGCGAACGAGCGGAGCGAGGGTTTCATAATCCGGCAACAGTTCTGGCCACCCGACGGCACCGAGGAGAATGGCGTCGAAGGGACGGAGGATTTTGAGAAAATCGTCTGGGACAACGCTCCCATGTTGCTTCCAGTGGTTGATTCCCCAGGGAAGTTCCGTGAGGTCGAATTTCGCCTTCTCACCAACTGGCGATGAAGTTGATTCGAGCGTTTGCAACACGCGGACGGCTTGGGTGGTTACTTCGGGGCCGATGCCATCTCCGGGATAGACGGCAATGCGCAGCGAGCGGGTCATGGGAGGTCTTTCGGCGGGTCGGTTTCAAGGCTTTTGGATTCGTGGCGGAACTTCTCGATTTCACGCTGCAGGAGCAGGTGCTCGGTCTGCTGGTCGGCTATCTGCGGTCGGTAATGCAGTCGAGAAGCCGCAAAATCTCCGACGGCAAGGAGGACGGTCCATGCCAAGAGTCCGAGCACGCCGGTCCAGTAGATCGCCAAGGTCGTATTATCGGGTATCCACAGATGCCCGAGAATCAAGACGCCGATAATCCCGAGCATGCCGCTCGTCTGCAAACGGCGGCGGCACTGTCGGCGGAAGAACTCGGCGTCGCGTTCGCTCAATCCACCGTGATCCGCTTCCCGCCACGACTTCATGTGCCACGCCATCAGTAGCAGGGAAGTAAGGATGAGTCCCGCGGAGAAGAGGAGAGTTGGCAACATGGAGGGGAAATTCGAAACCCGAAACCCGAATGTCGAATGTCGAATTGAGGTTAACGTCCGTTGGCTCTGCTTACTTTGCCTTCTTGAGCCATTCTTCTAATACATAGCCAACCTTGGCCAGGGAGAGTGCGGAGCAATTATCGGGGACATCCTTGGTGGTATGCCAGTAGGTGGCGGCGCGCGGGCGGGGATAGTCGAAGTCGATAATGTCGATGGAGGGGATTTTGGCGATGTTTCGCAAAGCCAGGTGATCATCGCGCACCTCATGCACGGTTTGCGGAATGAATTCACGCACTCCGAGTTGCCGGGCGGTAGACCAAATTTCAGTGATGAGTTCTCGCGATTCCGCACCCTGCATGCTGTTCACTTCTCGATAAATCTGCAGATCCTTGTCGCCGATCATGTCCACGAGCACGCCCCATTTGTATTTGTGTCCTGGCGGCTGGGCGACGTATTGCTCGGCGAAGAACTCTGACCCTAAGAAATACTGGTCTCGATCCTTATCAAAGATGAATTCCTCGCCGTCAAACAGAACGAAGTCGACGCCGTATTTGCAGGGGAGGCTCTTCATCGACTCCGCCATTTCGCAGAACAGGGCTGCTCCGCTGGCTCCGTCGTTGGCACCGAGAAACACGCCCGGCTTTCTCCTGAGCCTGGGATCCCGGTCGTTGTCGGCGTAGGGGCGCGTATCGTAATGGGTGCAGAGGAGAATGCGCTCCGTCCTTTCCGGATGCCACTCGACTATCATGTTGGCCAGCCT
>CAYUJE010000015.1:0-22078 GCA_964444865.1 uncultured Pirellulaceae bacterium
CGTGGGCGAAGGCGTTCCGGCCGACAATCGCCTTGTTCCGCTGCACTTGCAGGCCGGTGATGCTGCTGAGCAGGCGGCTGGTCGGGACAAGCCGCGGGGTGTTCACGCCGGTGATGCAATGGTAATGGTCCAGGCGGGTCTTCATCGCCATCACGACTTCTTCGAGCGAGGCATTCCCCGCCCGCTCGCCAATGCCGTTGATGGTGCATTCGATTTGGCCCGCCCCGTTTTCCACTCCGGCCAAGCTATTGGCCACCGCCAGCCCGAGGTCGTTATGGCAATGGGTGCTGATGACCGCCTTGTCGATGTTCGGCACTTTGTTCTTCAACATGGCGATGACGTTGCCGTATTCCTGCGGCGTAGCGTAGCCGACGGTATCAGGAATGTTGACCGTCGTCGCCCCTGCGGTGATGGCGGCTTCCACGACCTGACAGAGGAAGTCGCGCTCGGTGCGAGCGGCGTCCTCGGGAGAAAACTCGACATCGTCGCAATAACTGCAGGCTCGCCGAACGCCAGCTATGGCCCGGGCGGTGATTTCCTCGCGGGGCATCTTGAGCTTGAATTCACGGTGGATCGCGCTCGTTGCCAGAAAGACGTGAATACGCGATTCCGGGGCCAACTTGAGCGCTTCCCACGCCCGATCGATGTCCATATCGCTGCAGCGAGCGAGACCGCAGATAACCGCCCCGCGGACAGAGCCGGCAATGGCCTTTACCGATTCGAAGTCGCCGGGGGAAGCGATGGGAAAACCCGCTTCGATGATGTCCACGCCGAGTTCCACCAGGGCGGCTGCCAATTCCAGCTTTTCCTGAAGGTTCATGCTGCAGCCGGGCGACTGCTCACCATCGCGGAGGGTGGTGTCGAAAATTTTGATGCGGCGAGGTTGCGAAGTCGTATCAGTCATGAGAGTTATTCCCTGTTTGGAAAGGCAGTTTCATCGTACCCAAAGTACAGGCTGCTGGTTGCAGCTACCGGCCTGCAGCCGGCGCGCTAAGGGGGAGGGCTCTCTCCGTGAGGCAGGCTTCCAGCCTGCCCAGTTTGTCAAACTTTGATGTTCGATGATGCATAATTTGTTCGAGCGCACTTTTCTGGGCAGGCAGGAAGCCTACCCCACATTCCAACAAAAAACCCCGCGGCAATGGCCGCGGGGTTGGTAGTTCTAGTTTTCGCGTGAAAACATCACCCTACGGCTTGCTATGGGCAAGATGAAGCCCGAGCGAGAGTAGGGAGAGGAGGTTCATGGAAAGGATCATTTTTCTGTACTGGTGGTAAAGTATACTTCGACTTTACTGTGGAGGGGTCGCAAGGTCAAGATTGAGCCGGGCAATCTTTGTTCCATCCGTACGAATATCCCAACGATGAAGTTGTTGTGCAAATCCTGTCGCCTTCCTATTTCGCCCCAGGACATCAACCTGGAGATGGCAATCGCCAAGTGCGTTGCTTGTGGTGAAGTCTTCAGTTTTCTTGAGCAGATGGGGGGCGAAATCCGTGCCGAGCCAACCGGCCGGCTGCCGGCTCCCAAACCACAGCGATTTGCCGTTGAGGAGTTTGGCAGCGAACTGACCATCAGCTATCGCTGGTTCACGCCGGCGCTGTTTGTCATGGTCTTTTTCTGTCTGTTTTGGGACGGGTTCATGGTGATGTGGTATTCGATTGCTATTGGGATGATCGTCAACGGTCAGCCGGCGGCATGGGCCATGGCTGCCTTCGGGTTGTTGCACTTGGCGGTAGGGGTCGGCATAACCTACTCCACCTTCGCCAGCTTTGTGAACAGCACGCAAATCAAGATTTCCGGCGGGGAGTTGACGATTCGGCATGGACCAGTTCGCTGGGGAGGCAATCAAACCCTGAATGTGGACGACATTTTGCAGATTTATTGCAGTGACAGAACCCATTCCAGCCGGCGGCGGCAATGGCAAACGTACCAGTTGAATGTACTCAAAAAGGACGGCGGCAAGCTTGTCCTGCTCCGTAACTTGAATGAGCCCGAAGAGGCCTTGTTTCTGGAAGAACAACTTGAACAGAAGTTGGGAATCGCGCCGCAGAAGGTGCCGGGGGAACTGCGGAGTTGAATTCAGCATGAGGAAAGACTCCGTCACTTTACTGCGCGATGCAATCGGCACTTGCGGATTTGCGATTGTCAGAGGAGTATTCGCGGAGCCGGAATGCCATCGTCTATCTGCGGCGCTAGAGTTGGAATTGGCGGGCTGTGCAGATGAGGCAACTTCGCTGCGGCGACACAATGGAGCGATTTACGGCGCTCGGAATCTTCTGGAGATTTTTCCCCTCGCGAGAACGGTATGGCAACGGGAAGTGCTGCTGGATCTTTTGACAAGCGTCCTGGGAAACAGGTTCGGTCTGGTTCGGGGATTGTTCTTCGATAAATCGCCGGAGAGCAACTGGAGCCTGCCCTGGCACCAGGATCTGACCATTGCCGTGCAGGATAATTCGCTTCCAACAACGCGATTCAGAAATCCAACCCGCAAAGCGGGTGTGCCCCATGTGGAAGCGCCACGGGATATTCTGGAGCAGATGTTAACACTACGGATTCATCTGGATGACGTCACACTGGACAATGGTCCGCTGCGAGTTTTGCCAGGCTCCCACAAAGCCGATACCTCGCGTGACGAAGATCGCGATACGACCATCCTCGGCAGGGCGGGGGACATTCTCGCCATGCGCCCGCTCCTTTATCATTGCAGCAGTTCCTCGAGCTTCGCAAACCACCTCCATCGCCGCATCATCCACCTGGAATTCGCCGGCTGCCGGGACTTGCCGGATGGATATGCCTGGCGGCATTTTGTTTGTCCAGACGCCGCTCACTAACTCGAATCGCTAGTGAGGGAGGTTGCCGTCATCGCCCCATTTTTTCGCGTCTCTCGCGATTAGTCAGCGAGACTTGCTCGCTGGCGCTTCGGGTTAGTGTTGACGCCCCTCTCGTTTACACGCGGCATTTCCCCTGTCAAACTACGTTTCATGAACACACAATCTTTACCATCTCTAGGAGCCCTCCCCATGAATCGAATTCTTGCTTGCCTGGCCGTCGTGGCCCTCGCCTTTCCCCTATTCGCCGAAGAAAAAAAGGAGGCCAAGGACGATGGCTTCAAAACCATTTTTGATGGCAAGTCGATGGACGGCTGGAAGGTGAATGAGAATAAGGAGAGTTTCAAGCTTGCGGACGGGGCGATTGTGGCCAACGGCAATCGCAGCCACTGCTTTTATGTCGGCGACGACAAGCCGTTCAAGAATTTCGTGCTGGAACTCGACGTTCTGACGAAGCCCTTGAGCAACGGCGGGGTCTATTTCCACACCAAGTTCCAGGACGATGGTTGGCCTGCCCAGGGACACGAGTGCCAGGTGAACAACGCCCCCGGCAAGGATCCGCAAAAAACCGGCGGTGTCTACAACGTCAAGAAGGTCTTGGTTGCCCCGGCCAAGGACGACACCTGGTTCCATTACACCATCACGGTCGAGGGGAACCACGTCGTCACCAAAATCGACGGCAAGGTTGTTGCCGAATACACCGAGGATGCCGCCGCTCTCGACAAAGACTCCAAAATCGAGAAGACCCGCCGTATCGGCAAAGGAACATTCGCACTGCAAGCTCACGACCCGGGCAGCACCGTGATGTATAAGAATATCCGAGTTAAACGGTTGGCGGATTAGGTTCAGGCACGCCCGAAGCAAAAACTTTATGAGATTCGGTCCGCTGGGACCGAATCGCTGCGGAAGATTTTGAGCTTAACGTCGATTGAGCGACAATGTGCTATTCAGAGACTTGTCTCGGAAGAACATCGGCGAGAAGAGGGCGTTGTCATTCAAACGGGCTGTTGCGGAGACAGTGACGACGTCCGGCGTAATGCTCACAGTAATTACCGGATTGCGAACAGCTGACGGCGTTGTGATTGCTAACACTCGCTCACGCACTTTGGCTTCGGTGGAATTGATCGCCATTCCGCGGCGAGCTCCTTCGTAAACCGCGTTATTCAGCGTGTGCTGAATCATCTGCACGCGACCAAATTCGACAATCGCAAACAGAAATAACAACAGAATCGGCGCGGTCAGCGCAAACTCCACCGTCAAAGCGCCGGAGCGAATCTGGCGGTGAACTCGAGTTCTGGGTCGCTTCTGGTTCATTAAGCTAGGAACGCAAAGTCATTCCGGAAAGAAGGTCGTGAGACTTGAGTGTTTTACGGGTCGACATACTGAAGTCCCTCCGCGCCCAAACCGATGTCTTGAAAAATCGATCGGAGTTCCGTGAGTGTGGGGGCATGAAAGTGCTTTCCTCCGGTAATGTCCGCCACCTGTCTCATTAAGGAAATACCCGAAGTGGTATCGAACGTAATCGTAATGATCCGGATTTTGTCGGCTTTGGCATTCTGAGCCGCCAAGACTGGGCTGGGGCCGGTGTTGTGCAATCCATCGGTCATTAAGACCATTACTTTTTCGACATCTGGTCGGCGGAGAGCATTGTTATTGAGGATGATTCTGCCGGCCTGGATTCCCGAATGGATATTGGTCGCGCCGTTTGGATGTTTGGCGGAAAGGGCGGTGATGGTCGGCCCATAGGCTGACTGCAAAGGCAGTTCCACCTTGGAACTTGTCGAATAGGTTGCCAGGCCCAATTTCTCTTCGTCGTCGGTCTGGTTCAGAGCCACGACGAGGGCGTTGTATGCGACCAACAGGTCAGTGAACCGAGTTCCGGTGCGGGTGTGCGAATTCATGGATCCCGTGATGTCAATCACGGCGGCGATGTCTCGCTTGGGAGCGCCCTGGGTGGTGACGATGGAGGTCAATTGCGGCTCAAATTGTTTCGTTCCCAGCATGCCGGCGAAGAATAATGGAACAGGTCCACCACCGACTTGCGAGGTAAGTCCTCCATCCACCTGAAGTGCGTTGAACGGTTGGGTGCCGGGCGAGAATCTTACTTCTCCAAAATTGTCCTTCCCGACCTGCCCAAAAATCAGTTGCGAGTCCCTGAGCACCAGTGGCCGATTGGCGACAGGATTCGCCAAGGCGATCTGCTTGGCGACTTGCCCTGCCAGATTGCTGTTCTTGGTGCGGGCCAGAGTCTCGCTGCCAGCACGATTGGCCAGGTCCGTGGAGACTCGCAACTGGGTCTTGGTGAGTTGCATGTGGGCCACGTCCACCGAAAAGGCCACCCCGACAAACAAGACCACCATGACGAAAGCAACCAGCAAAATGATTGCTCCTCGCCGCCGGCGGGTGCGGAGAGGACGCGCAGGTTGCAAACGACGTTTCGCCCGGACCAGTTGGGTGCTCATCACAGGGCCTCTTTGACGAAGGTGAGTGTGGAATTCAGATTGGTGCGAGGATAAAGTTGACCCGGTAAGAGGGAGTTGTTGGCGACAGGAGCGGTGATCGTGATTGAAATCTGGGTTCCTGGGATGGTCGTTGCCACATCGCGAGAAAAGCTGATGGAAAAGTTCTTCACATTGCGCGAGTTCAAGACAGCAGCAGCATTGGCCTGCGCCTTGGCCGAAGTCCCTCCTTGGCGAGCGGCAACCAAGGCTCCTTCGTAAGCGGCTTGCGTGAGCGTTTCCTGCAAAAAGATTTTGCTACTGATTTCGATGGCCGAAAGCGAAAGCAAGGTGATCAGGGGAAGACAAATCGCCAATTCCACCGTGGCGCTGCCGCGGCGGCGGTGCTTCGGTTTAGTGGAAGAAACGAACATGCAGCCACTTCTCAGTTGCCAAGTCGGAAGGTCAAAAGACAATCCGGCACTCAACCCTACTAGCAAAAGGGTCCGTAGGCGCGACAAAACAAAGAAGTTGACTAGAAAATCTAAACTGCGGTGCGCGGATCAATCGGCATTGAATTACTCAAACGCACGGTCGGAAAAAGCAGCACTTTACCGGATAACGGCGCGCCGGCAGGCATGATGCAAAAAAACCACAAGTCCGCGAGGAGCTACTCCCAAGCCGGAGTAGATAGGAGCCTGGCCATCGAGAAAACTCGCAGGAGAATTCACATCGCGGTTACGCCGTGATTTTGCTGATCTTCACACGGGTGTACTTCTGGCGGTGACCGGTGCGACGGCGGTAGTTCTTGCGGCGGCGCATCTTCTGAATGAAGACTTTTTCACCCTTTTCCAGAGGGTTGATCACTTCCGCGGTGACAACCGCGCCCGCCAGGGTCGGCTTGCCGAGTTTGATGGTGGTGCCGTCGGAGACGACGAGAACCTGATCGAAGGTAACGGTCGCTCCACCTTCCAACTCTTCGCGCAGATCGACCTGAATTTCCTGGCCTTCTTCGACCTTATACTGACGCCCGTCCGCGGCGATGATGGCATACGTGTTCATGGAAGTCCGGTCCGACTGCAGAATTGGCTGATAGGGAAACGCTCGATTTTAACAACCTGCGGCGGGGTCGTCGAGGGCTACGGCAGGTGAATTTGGGCGCGTATTGCACGAACGATAAAGGGGTCGGGAAGGGTTTTCGCGGGAGTTGGCGTTGGGATATGGATAACTGATGTCGCGAAAACTCTTCCCGACCCCGTTCACCCCCGAGTCAGTTCCCAGCTTTGCCAGCCCAGAACGGCAATCCCCAGCAGGATGCAGTACCAGGCAAAGATTTGCAACCGGCCCTGTTCCAGCCAGCGGTTGAGGGCCCACAGCGACCCGAGTCCGACGACGAATGAGACCCCAGCCCCCAGCAACAGGTGCGATATCGGCGTGGAAAGGTGCCCCGTTTTCAGGGCATCCACTCCCTCCAGCAATCCAGCACCCGCGATAACCGGAATCGCGAGCAGGAAAGAGAAGGCAGCCGCGGAATTGCGAGTCAGCCCAACTCCCACCCCCGTCGCAATCGTGGAACCGCTGCGGGAAAGGCCCGGCAGAATGGCCACTGCCTGGCTAATGCCGATCCACAGAGCCTGGCGGATGGTCATCTGCGGATATTCCACAGTTCCCGCGGGCCGATACGACAGGAACAGCAGTGCCGCCCCTGTCACCGGAAACATGGCCCCTGCAATCCAAGGGTTTTCCAGGATGTGCTCACAGAATTTCTTAATCGGCAGACCCACTAAAACCGCGGGAATCGTCCCCAAAATCAGCATGCCAATAATCCGCCGCTCCGTGGTTAGCAGCCGCCAAATCCGCTGGTGATAAAAGACCAAGATCGAAAACAGGGTGCCGACGTGCAACACAATGTTCAGGTCGCCGATATCGGGCGGCTTGCTCCCCCGTTCCTGCATCCAGTGACTAAGCACGACGATATGCCCGCTGGAACTGACGGGGAGAAACTCAGCCACTCCTTGCACGACGGCCAAAATCAGGATTTCGGGAAGGGAAAGTTGCATGCTGGGAGTTTAGCTTTCCCTTCGCCGTTTTGGTCTCGCTAGCCTCCCCTTCTGCGATTCGGAGCCAAGAGGCATAATCGGATTATGGCAGTGATGCCATAGATTTACGCTCAAATGGGGGATGTTTGTTCAAAGGAGTAACCATGTATCGCAACTTAAATCCATACGCACTAAGTATTTCCGGTCGCCAAGGAGAACTGCTCGAAATCGCTCTCACCTATCGCTTCTCCGGCCTGACTATCGACATCCGCGAGATCGCCGACAAGGCCAAGACCCTGGGAATGGAAGCCGCCACCAAATACCTTCTAAGTGCCCGGGTTAAAATCGGCGGTTTCGAACTCCCCGTCCGCATTGCTGCGCCGGAGGCCGATTTCAAGGCCGATCTGGGGGGGCTCAAGCCGATTCTCGATGCCGCCACCGCTCTGGGAGCCAGCCGCTGCTTCGTCACTATTCAGCCCACCAGCGACGAACTCCCCTTCCACGAGAACTTCAAATTCCTGGCTGTTCGCCTGCAACAGGTGGCGTCCATCCTGGCCGAGCGGGGAATCAAACTCGGCCTGCGGCTCCTCGCCGGTGAAGCCCACCGCAACAATGGCGGATATCAGTTCATCCACCAGGCTGATCCCCTCCTGCTGTTCCTGCAAACCGTCGGGGCGGAGAACGTTGGCTTGTGGCTTGACACCTGGAATTGGCAGGTCGGCGGTGGCACTCCGGAAAAACTTCGTGCTCTCCGTGGCGACCAGATCATCGCCGTGGAACTTTCCGATATTCCGGCCGACGTGGACCTGGCGACCATCTCCGAGGAGCAGCGACTGCTGCCGGGCGAAGGGGGCCAGATTGATTCTGCCGCCTATCTTGCTACGCTCCAGGAACTTGGCTTTGACGGCCCGATCGCCGTCGCGGTCCATCCGGCCGCCGTGCCAGGGACCAAGCGCGAAGCCCTGGTGAAGAAGGGGGCCGAAGCTCTCGATGCCGCCCTGGTCGCCGCCGGCATTGAAGGCGGCACCACGCTGGCGGGAGCGAAGTAGTTCGTAGTAACCCGCTACAGCGGGTTAAGGGGACCGGCTAAAGCCCGTCACTACAAACATGTTCCACTACGACCGCGGGCTCAAGCTGACCAGCATCGATCTCGCGGTCGATTTTCGGCGTCGCCAGCCGCGGGGGTTTATTTCCCACGCGCATACCGACCATATGGCCAAACATGAGTTGGCCTTCTGCACACCGGCCACCGCTGCACTTTATCACTTTCGCTTTGGCGTCCGTCCCGTCCGCTTGATGCCGCTGGGGGTTGTGCAGAATTGGAACGAGATGGAACTGACCGCGCTTCCAGCAGGCCACGTCCTTGGCTCGGCGATGCTGCTGGCCAGTGACGGCAAAGAGCGACTGCTCTACACGGGGGATTTCAAACTCGGCCCTTCCGCAACTGCCGAAGAAGCCAGCCCACCAAAGGCCGACGTGCTAGTGATGGAGAGCACCTTCGGCGATCCCAAATACTGCCTGCCGCCGAGAGCCGAAGTCGTCGCCGAACTCCTGCGCATCGTCACGGACGCTTTGAACCGCGGCAGCACGCCGGTGATTCAGGCCTATGTTCTGGGGAAGTCCCAGGAGGTGACCAAAATCCTGACCTCCGCCGGCATTCGCGTCTTGCAACATCCGCTTGTCCACCAGATCAGCCAGATCTACGAAAAACACAACTGCTGCTTGGGGGACTACGCCGAGTATCGCGACGAGGATGGCCCCGGCACTTGTGCCGTCGTTGTTCCGCCGATGACTCAAAAAGCCGCTCGGCTGCGGAACATTCCCAATCCCACCACCATTGCCGTGACAGGCTGGGCAATGGACCCTGGGGCCCGTTTTCGCTTGCGAGTGGACTACGCCGTTCCCCTTTCGGACCACGCCGACTACGACGACCTTCTCGCGTGCGTCGATCTCGTGGAGCCAAAAATCATCTACTGCACCCACGGCCCCGAAAGCTTCGTCGGCCGCCTCCAAAAGCTGGGCCACAACGCCCACCTCCTCTCCGCCGGCCGGCAGCTTCAACTGAAGTTTGCGTAGGGCTGCTCGCCGTGGATAACCCTTCGGAAGCTGTGATGGTGATTCCCTTTGGAAGCCAGATGGATGAATGCGGAATGCAGATAGAGGACCTTTGAGCCTGCCTACCATTTCAAATCCACTTCCCCGTCGGCGCGCACGGAGGTAGCCCGCTGAAAAGTGGGCCGGCACGTTGCTGCAGCGGTCCTTATCGTAGCAAAATCAATGCTGGCTCCAAGCCAGTCCCTTCGCAATCATCGGTCAGTAATCTTCGTACGGAATTGCCACTTGGCCGTCGTTCGCCGACAGCAGACGCTCCCAAACACTGTCGACGAGGTCTTCGGTTTTCAGTCTTTGCAGAACGGGGTCCATGTCCGCGTCAACATCATCTCGAATAAAGCGAACGGAGCCGTCGCCAAAGGCGAAGTTGGCACCTCGATCATGGTTGCTGGAAAATGCACGCCTCGCGAACTCCTGGCCGCTGCCAGTCTTCCAAAGAACGGCTGTGAAATTCAGTCGATATTTTCCGCACGCCATGGCATCCGCTAATCCGTGTTGCGAGTTCTGTCGGACGCCCCGCGTGCCAAACGCTGCCGCGGCGCGGCATTCAATTTCCTTCCCTCTCCATCCAAGGCGACGGCTCCAGGCCCGCTCGCCAAATGCGATGGTATTGCTCACGCCATCATTGATCGATGAGAATCCTCTGCGACCATTCAGGAAGAACATGCCATTGGCTCCCCCCAGAACGGGAGCGCCCTCGCGCCGCAGTTCGCCGCTCCCGTTAGCCGCGACGTAGTTGGACATTGCCAGCGGCTGATTCTCGGCCCCCTTCAAACCTGAAAAAGGCCTGCCCGTATTGAGTCGCCAACCGCCTGCAGATGGGCAAAGGTATTCCGAAATCGGCTGTTGCATGGCTCGCAGATTGTCGGGATTGTCCATGGATTCCGCAAGCCGATAAGAAGGAAACGTGATTTGGTCGTACAGTCGTTGGCGCTCGCTAAACGGCAAGAGCGCGGTGTTCCAACCAAAATTTCCCTGGGCAATCGCATCGTTCAACGCAGCATTGTCTTGGGGATATACGCGAAAACATCCCGGCGGGATGACATTCCAGGTATCGTGGTACATTTGCAGCGATAATCCCAGCAATTTCAGGTTGTTGCTGCACTGCGTTCTTCTCGCCGCTTCACGAGCCTGTTGCACTGCCGGCAAAAGAAGGGCAACAAGTAAAAGGGGCAACACTGACAGGAGGAGTAATTCCCGCAGGACAAAACCTCTTCGCTTGACGTGGCGAAGCGATGCCGATCGTTTTGAAGGATAGGGAAGAGGTAGAGTCATGGCGTAGAAGTGCGATCAATTTGGCGTAAACGGAGAAGTGCAAGTTCTTGCCGATCTTCCTCGGCAATCAACTGCTTGTCTTTCTCCAATTGCGTCTGTGTCAACGGTGGAAGGATGAATGACGATTCTTGCTTGATGGCCGTGGCTGGAAATACTTCGGATATGCTGAATAATCCATAAATCGCCGACGATGCTGCAATCGCAAGTCCAATGGAGGCCCGCATCCGGTCTCCCCAAATGCCTACGTCATAGATGTAGACCAGCCAGTTTTGTAGTAGTAGCCACAGGTTGACCAGACCGAAAGGAAGGGTAATAGCCAGCAGAAGCTTGTTTCGCAGTGCCTCGTCGCGAATTCCAATCCCCAGAATCAAACCGCTTGCGAGTTGGAAGCCCAGGAGCGCCGCTTGCATGAGAATCATGCGCCGCAGCATAAGATTCGCTTTGCGTCTGCCTCGCGGGATTGCAATGACCTCGCCGCAGAAGGGGGGAGGAGGAGCACTTGCGGGACGCGCCGCCCGGCGAGCTGCCTGCAAGGCCCGGCTGAACTTAGCAAGAAAATCATGCTCTTCGCCTTTCGACGGCCGTCGTGCGGTTTCCGCCGGCCAAATGATGATGTGCACTGGGCAATTCTCGGGTGCCATTCCTAACTCAGCGGACGCGAGCTGGCGGACTTCGTCCAGAGTCTGCGGAGCGCGGCCCAGGCATACGAGTCGCTCGATCCCGAGTGCCGCTGCCGCCAATCGAATCTCCTCCTGCACGAACGGCGTCAAAACGGAGAGATCTAAGACCGCTAATTCCGCTCGCTGCAGGGAATGCCACAGTCGGGCTTTCCAGTCTTTCCCGGCTTCGAGATCCATATAACGCGGTGTGCAATACTTCATGGCCAAAAACAGCGGCGAATAGTGTTCCAAAAAACTAACGGAACGCCGCTGGGGGTCGCGAATTCCAGACAGCCTGTGACGTCTACCCAACGCCTTTTGGATGGCCACGCGTATCGGCCAGGTTTCGGCGTCGTTTCGAAACGAGCGGAGATAAAACACATCCGTGGCGCGTCGCGGGGCAAAGGCCCTCCACCAAACCAGGAAGCCAAAAAGCAGCAAAAAACCAAAGCCGATGAGTCCCATAACCACGAAGGCCAGGGCGAGCAGGGTTCCCGATGCTGGACTTTTTGGTGCGAAGAGTGCGACAGCGATCAGAACCACAAGACCCACGGACACTCCCAAGAACAAGTACAGGCACCAACCTCCCAGCTTGCGGGAGACCTCCCGGATAGGATCCTCCAACTCGCACTCGGCGGTCAGCACATCGCGAGTTTTCGGCAGCGCGCTGGGCGGAAATGGGTCCGGCGGCCCTGGTGCAAAAGTAGGAACAGCTGATGAACCAGGAGTCGATCGTCTCAGAGGCGAATGACAATTCGGGCAGTGCCCGCCCTCAGCAGGAATGACTTGCCGATGGCATTTATTGCAGGTTTCCAATGGCATAGGGAGCTAGATGATTGGCGGGGGAGTGAATCCCCCTGGTTGGATACCTTTGATACTCGATGTGATGGCAGCCTGCAATCTAAGGTACTGCCGCTCACACTGACCGGAGAATTGCGTTGCATCAATATGCGGTAATCTCATCGACCAATAACTCAGCTCATTTCGTCCCATGCCCCGCCGCCGCCAGCACTTCCATGCAGCGGATAATTAATGCTGTCCAGCCGGTTTGGTGGCTGGCGCCGAGGCCGCGGCCGGTGTCGCCGTGGAAATATTCGTGGAAGAGGTGGAGGTTTGCGAAGTGCGGGTCGGATTGGTGGAGGGGATCGGTGCCGTGGCAGGCTCCGGCGAAGTTCGTGTTCGCTCCGCCGGATTTCTGGCCTTCCCCGGGCACAAACAGCGTGAGCAGTCGGCGGCTGATTTCCAAGGCGACTTCTTTCATATTCAGCATCTTACCGCTGCCGGTGGGACACTCCACTTTGAGGTCGTCGCCGTAGAAGTGGTGGTACCGTTGCAGGGCTTCGATAATTAAATAGTTCACCGGGAACCAGACAGGGCCCCGCCAGTTGGAATTACCTCCGAACATGCTGGAATCCGATTCACCGGGGACGTAGCGGACCTCCGCCATATCGCCGTTCGTGTGAAAGACATACGGCTGCTGCTCATAGATTTTGGACAGCGAGCGGATGCCGTGGGGTGAGAGGAACTCGTTCTCGTCGAGCATGTATTTCAGCACCCGCACCAGCCGATCCTGCGACGGAATGGCGAACAGGTACCGGCCGCGGGTATCGACGCCATCGTCGTATTCGCGGTAGGTGATGTGCCGGGCCAGGTCGGTGCGGTATTTCAAAAACCACTCGAACCGCTTGCGAAAGCCGGGGAGGTGCCGGAGGTGTTCTTCCTCCAGAACTTCGGCGGCGAAGAGGGGAATCAGACCGACCATGGAGCGAAGTTTGAGCGGTGTGGATTTTCCATCCACCAGAATCTGGTCGTAATAGAAGCCGTCCTCTTCGTCCCACAGGCCGCGCCCGCCGAGGCAGTTCATGGCATCCACGATGTAAACGAAGTGCTCGAAGAATTTGCTGGCCATGTCTTCGGCCGCAGGATCGCGAGTGGCGAGTTCCAGGGCCATCGCGGCCATGGTACTGCAATAGAAAGCCATCCAGGCGGTGGCGTCGGCCTGCTCCAAATGTCCCCCCGTGGGAAGCGGTCGGCTGCGGTCGAAGACTCCGATGTTATCAAGGCCGAGGAAGCCGCCGGAGAAAAGGTGCTTCTGGTGCAAGTCTTTTCGGTTGACCCACCAGGTGAAATTGAGCAGCAGCTTTTGGAACGTGGCGGAAAGGAAATTGCGGTCTCGCTCCCCCTCGCGGCCGGAGATTTTATAGACCCGCCAGCAGGCCCAGGCATGCACTGGCGGGTTCACGTCGGAGAAGTTGAATTCGTAGGCGGGAATCTGCCCGCTGGGATGCATGTACCATTCGCGCAGGAAGAGTTGCAGCTGATCCTTGGCGAACTGCGGATCGATGCGGCTGAAGGGGAGCATGTGGAACGCCAGATCCCAAGCGGCGTACCAGGGGTATTCCCAGGTGTCGGGCATCGAGATGATGTCTCGATTGAAAAGCTGCGGCCAATCGGAATTGCGGCCGGTCAGTCGGCTGGCGGGTGGGGTGGGCGTTTCCGGATCTCCCTTGAGCCAATCTTCCACGACGTAATGATAGAACTGCTTGGACCAAAGAAGCCCGGCATAGGCCTGGCGAGCGACTTCCTTTTGGGGCGCGGGGAGCTTGCCGGGAATGGCCTTGGCATAGAACTGGTCCGCCTCCTGTTTGCGGACAGTGAAAACCTGATCGAACTCCTTGCCGAAGGGGCGCGGCGGCGCTTCCGAATCCGCATAGAGCCGCAGGTTGACGGTGACTTCCCCGCCTGCGGGAATGGTGAAGACATAATGCGCGGCGGCTTTGGTGCCGAAGGGGAAATGGCTGACCGCGTCCTGATTTCCTTGAATCACGTAGTGATGGAAGGCGTCTTTCACATAGGGGGTGTAGTTATCGACCCCAAAGAGCTCCTTGGAGTTCGTCTCATTTTCGGTCAGCAGCCACTTGTGCACGCTGCCATCGCTGGCGACGTCGGCATGAAAGCGGAACTTGCCGAGCGTATCGTGCTGGGCCACCAGTGAATGATCCTCCGTCAAAGCAAGCCGCGGCTTGGCGTCGCACCCTTCGTGCTTGCAACCCCAAATCCAAGTATTGCGAAACCACAAATTCGGCAGCAGGTGCATCCGTTTTTCCTGCGGGCCGCGATTGGCCACGGTAATGCGAATCAGCAGATCGTTGGGGCTGGCCTTGGCGTACTCGGCAAAGACATCGAAATAGCGGCCTGCGGAGAAGATGCCGGTGTCGGCAAGTTCAAATTCGCCGTCGAGCTTGCCACGGCGAGCGTTTTCTTCCACCAGTTGCTTATAGGGAAACTCCGCGTGCGGATATTTGTAAAGCGCCCGGAAGTAGGAATGGGTGGGAGTGGAATCGAGGTGGTAATAGAGTTCCTTCACGTCCTCGCCGTGGTTCCCTTGTGGCCCGGTTAGCCCGAACAGCCGTTCTTTCAAAATCGGGTCCGCCTCGTTCCACAGGGCCAGGCAGAAGCAGAGCCGGCACTGGCGGTCGGAGATGCCGAGCAGACCATCTTCCCCCCAGCGATAAACCCGGCTGCGGGCGTGATCGTGGGGAAAGTAATTCCACGGGTCTCCATTGGCCGAATAGTCCTCCCGTACGGTCGCCCACTGCCGCTCCGACAGATACGGCCCCCAGCGGCTCCAGTTTTTTTCGCGGCTGGCGCTTTCGCGGAGGCGGGTTCGTTCGGCATCGTCGGAGTAGGAAAGGAACATGGTGTTACTCTACCATCGGCGTGGTGGGGGAGGCAAAGATGGAGAGACGGGGAGATGGAGAGACGGAGAGAAGGAGAGAGATTCATGTACTACCCCATCTCCCCGTCTCTCCGTCTTCTCTCCTCACCATTCCTTCAGCCACTTCCCAAAATCCCTCCCAGCCAATTTCCCCAGTTCCCCAACTTCAGCCGCAAATTCGTGGTTGAGCTGCTGTCGGAGTTCGGGCGATAGTGGCGGTCTCGGTGCTGCGGGGGAATTGGCATTTTTCAGGCGGTTGATGAAGGAGCGGCGGAGCGATTGTGGGACGAGGCGGCCAAGCAGGATGGCGAGCGACCCTGGGTTGTTGAGAAACCGATGGAGAAACCGGCTGCGGACTTGCTTGTTGGGGTTGCGGACTTCGAACTCGCAGCGGAACGCAGGATCGACTTCCAGAAACTGCAAGACTTCCGCGAAGACCCGCGGCGTATCTTTCGAGAAGTCGTCAAAGTCGATGATCAGCACCTGTTCGCGGGAAAAGATATCGAGATAGCGGCGAACCTGCTGGGCAAAGCTGGCGACTCGGCGATAGAGAAGTCCTTCCCGATAATTTGAGTCCGGCGGCAGGCGGCGGCCCTGGCTGCGGTCTTCTTCGGCGGACAGCGCTTCAGCGAAGTCGGCCAAATCTTCATTGCTTTCGAAGAGATACTGACTGTGGAGCGAGTACATCATGTCCGCCGGATTTCTCAGCATGATGATGATCTTGGCCGACGGGCAGAATGCCTGAATCTCCTTCGCCGCAAGCTGCGAGAAGAGATACCAGACCGAAGCTTCTCCCGCGACTTGCCCCGGCTTCGCAGTGGCGAAATTGGAGAGGTACTCCTCAAGCGTCGGCCGCTCCGATTTCAGAAACCGCAAGTCGCTGCCGAAGTAATGCAGTTCTTTGCGTTCCGGAATGAAGATGCCCGGATGCTGCCGCAGGTAATCGTTGAGCGAGGTCGTGCCGCACTTGGGTGCGCCGACGATGAAGAAACTGGGAGCGGCCATGATGGGCCATTTTAGTGGAAGCGGCTTCTCCCTGCTGGCCGCGTCGATACAATAATAACTTACTCAACACACTCACGGAGGACTCTCATGTCCAGTTCTGAAATCAACCGCCGCACCTTCAACAACCTGACCGCTGCCGCCTTGGGGGGCCTGGCCGCCGGCACTCTCGCCGGCTGCGGAGGAGAAAAGCCCGCGGCCAAGCCGAACGGCCCTGAAGGGACAAAAGCGACTGCTGCCGCGGATGTCCATCTCTGCCGGGGATTGAACGATTGCAAAAGCAAAGGCGCAGGCGGGGACAACGCCTGTCGCGGCCAAGGGGCCTGCGCCACCGCCAAAGAACACGCCTGCGGCGGCCAGAACGAATGCAAAGGTCTCGGCGGCTGCGGCGAAACCGCCGGCGAGAATACCTGCAAAGGAGCAGGGGAATGCCACGTCCCCCTCATGCCCGCTGCCTGGAAAAAACTGCACGACAAGCTGGAAACTGAGTGGAAAGAGAAGAAGCTGGAATATGGAGAGGCACCGGCGAAGAAGGGAAAGTAGTGAGTGGTGGAAAATGCGTGGTGAGAGGTAACGAATCGAACTTGGTACTCAGTACCAAGCACTAGCCTCCCCTGCCGACGAAAGAAACCATTCGCGGTGGCTTGGAACCTCTGTTCCTGCTAAAGTATCCATTAGCCACCGTTTATGTTTGGAGAACCATTTCCATGTTCCACTGCCAGACTTCCGAGCATCAGGAAAACCACGCTTTTCTCGGGCTGAATGCCCGCGTGGCGGAAGGGGTGCGACTGGTGAGTCGGCGGAGCACCCTCAAGGCGGGGGTGGCGGGGCTGGCCGGGTTGTCTTTGCCCGGACTCTTAGCTGCGAAGGAAGAAGCGGCGAAAGCTGGCCAGGGGAAGCGGAACAAGAGCGTCATTCTGATTTGGATGACCGGCGGGCCGAGCCATATTGATACGCTCGATGTGAAGCCGGAGGCTCCGCCGGAGATTCGCGGGCCGTTTGGCAACATCGCGACGAAGCTGCCAGGGATTCGTTTTTGCGAGCATCTTCCCAAGATGGCCGCGATGATGGATCGGCTGACGGTGATTCGCTCCGTCGATTGCCGGCACAGCAACCATGAGCCGAACATGGTGATGCAGACCGGGAATTTGGATGCCGCGCCGCGAGTCAATCCGGAAGGGGATAAGTTTCCGGCCATTGCGTCGATTGTGGCGAAGCACCGCGGCCCGAACGACCCGGCAATGCCCCCGTACGTCGTCCTCAACATGAAGAGCCGCTCGCACGTCGCCTGGCCGGGCTATCTCGGCAAGCAATACGAGCCGCTGCTGGGGACTACGGCGACCGGGCTATTCAATCTTCCCGCGGACCTGAATCAAGATCGGCTGCGAACGCGGCACGACTTGCTGGGCCAGTTTGACAAGCTGCAGCGCGGCCTCGACCAGCAAGGGAGCATGGACGCGCGGGACAAATACGTGCGGCAGGCGATTGACCTGGTCGTTGGCAAGAAGGCCCAGGCCGCGTTCGACATCACCCGCGAGCCGGAAGCGACGCGGCAGAAATGGGGCGAGCATCCCTGGGCTCAGCAGGTGCTATTAGCTCGTCGTTTAGTCGAAGCGGGAGTGAACTTTGTCACCATCGACCTTTCCAACCACGGGGCCTCGGGAACCTGGGACACGCACGGCGACAATATCCCGCCCTACGGCGGCATCATGAACGGCCTCCGCCCCCTGCTGCCGGTCTTCGACCATCTGCTCACCACGCTGGTCACGGATCTAGGCGAGCGGAACCTGCTCGACGACGTGCTGGTCATCGCGATGGGGGAATTCGGCCGCACGCCGCAAATCGGCACGCAAGACAGCAGCGACGGCCGCAACCACTGGCCGGTGGTGATGAGCATGACGCTCGCCGGTGGCGGCATGCGGCACGGCCAGGTGATCGGCGCGACCGAGCGAGACGCGGGGCAGATCAAAGAACGTCCCGTCACCCCCGGCGACCTCGCCGCCACCCTCTATCACCACTTCGGCGTCCCCCTCGGCACCACCTACGACGACAACCGCGGCCGGCCGAGGCTCGCGCTGAACTTTGGGGGAGAGCCGATTAAGGAATTGGTGTAGTGCGGAGTTGTAGTCGTGCCAGTAACTTCCGGCGGATTTGGACCAAGTTCGTTTCACTTGTTTTTCCTGGTTGTCGGCATTCTCTTGTGGGGAGTTTTCGGCACGGTGCTCGTGCGTCTGATTTGCACGGCTCTCAATGGAATTCGAGGCTTGTACCAATTGGCGGAGGCCGAGCGGCGAAGGGAAGCGTTGGCGAGGAAGTTCGCGGAGGAAGATGAACTGGTGATAGCTGAATTGGTCGAAGAACCACCGACGAATTTGTTCATTACGCCGCCAAGTCCTTCACGCGCCTTCGCAATGGTGTTTGTCAACGCGCTCGTGATCGGTATCGCAGCGATCGGCATATTTTCGTTCAAGGCAGTCATCCAGTCGAATGGCGTCGAGCTACACCCGGCACAAGTAATTGGCTTGGTGGTATGCGGACTTCTCACAAGTTTTGCAATCATCTGGATTAATCGCCAAGTGCTCAGAACAAGTTGGACGAGCACGGTGGTCGTTACCACGTCGTATCTGATAGGATCCTCGCTCCTGACAGCCACAATGTTCCGACTAGTACAAATCGTTGCCTATGACCTCTAACCTCTCCCCTTCCCCCATGCCCCGCGCCGTTGTTTTCGATCTCGACGGTTTGATGTTCAATACCGAGCAGATCTATACGCACGTACTCAAGGAACTGCTGCGGCGGCGGGAGAAGGAGTTCACGCACGACCTCGTCAACCAGATGATGGGCCGCCCGGCGAAGGCGGCGTTTGGCGTGCTTACCAGCTATCACAGTCTCGACGAGTCGCTGGAAGAATTAATGGAGGAGTCCGACGCCATCTTCCTCGGCATCCTGGACGCGCAGCTCCAGCCGATGCCCGGACTGATCGAACTCCTGGCGGCACTGGAACAGGCAAGCATCCCCAAAGCCATCGCCACCAGCAGCCGGCGGAGCTTCACGCAGCGGATCCTGGGAAAGTTCAGCTTCGAGCCCCGCTTCAAATTCCTGCTCACTGGCGACGACGTTACCGACGGCAAACCGCATCCGGAAATCTACCTCAAGGCAGCCGAGCGTCTGGCGGTCTCACCTGCCGAGATGCTTGTCCTGGAAGACAGCCAGAACGGTTGCCGAGCCGCCGTCGCCGCCGGAGCCTTTGCCGTCGCGGTTCCTGGCGACCACAGCCGTAGTCATGACTTCACGGGGGCGGCGATTGTCGCGGAGGGGCTTGCGGATCGGCGGATTTACGAGGCCCTGAGAATTGGCGTTTAGCCGAGGCGGGCAAATCGTCTATAACGCGGTTGTCCAAGTGGACTGGCGAACTCTCGCGAAAGGATTTCCCGTGCAGCAGCAATCTAAACTTCGACTCTGGCAACTCAGCCTGAGGACCCTGTTGCTGACTACCACGGTTATCTGCGTTGGGACGGGTGTCTACGCGCGCTGGATACATCCTCGCAAACTGGAGCTGCTGGTCGAGAAGTTCAACGAGACAATCGATGAACGCCGCTATGACGATGCTTACGAAATCGCACTCGAAGCCAAGCGCGGCTACCCAAAACACCCGGATGCGGAGTTGCTCGTCGAGAAGGCGAAATTTGCGAAGCAGATTTCTTATAGTGAGGCGCCAATCGAAAGGGGTTTTGTTGGCTACCCCCAAGTGATCCTGGATCCAACACCGGAGCCACCTGACGCCGAGACAGAAGTTACTTACATGGACAAGGAGTGGTGGGAGGCACTTGCCGCCAAGTGGAAGCAGCGTTAGTGGCGACAGCGACGCGACGGCGGATTTCCAGCTATAATGGACATTCCTGCCCTCGTTCCTCCTTCCAAGCCCAGCCCCTCCCCGATGACTTCGTCCGCTAAGCTCCTTGTTCCGACAATGGGTCTGCTCCTTGTTCTAGCGGGTGCTGGCTACGCTGCCGAAGGCATCCGATTTGACCGCGACATTCTCCCCCTCCTCTCCGACAACTGCTTCAAGTGTCACGGCCCCGATGAAAAGGCGCGGGAAGCCGACTTGCGGCTGGATTTGGAGGGGAGTGCGAAGGCGGTGAAGGATGGGAAGGGTGCTATTCTGCCGGGGAAGAGCGGTGAGAGCGAGTTGGTGCGGCGGATTTTCTCGGAGAATCCAGATGAAGTGATGCCGCCGGCCGCTTCGCAGCGGAAGCTGACGGCCGAGCAGAAGGAGCTTTTGAAGAAATGGATTGATGATGGAGCTACTTGGGGCGGTCACTGGGCGTTTCAGAAGCTCGCATCGCGGCCGGTGCAAGTTCCAGCGAAGTTTGCCGATAGAACGAACGGTCCCATCGACGGTTTCCTGTTTTCCCGCCTGGAGAAAGAGAGCCTCGCTCCTTCGCCGGAAGCACCGCGGCATACGCTCATTCGCCGGGCCTCGCTCGATCTGACCGGCCTGCCGCCGACTCTCGAAGAACTCGCCACATTTCAAAACGACACTTCTCCTGACGCCTACGAGCGGCTCATCGACCGGCTGCTGGCGGCTCCCGCGTTTGGCGAGCGGATGAGCTGGGATTGGCTAGAGGCGGCCCGCTACGCCGACAGCAACGGTTATCAAGGAGATGGCGAGCGGACGATGTGGCCCTGGCGAGACTGGGTAGTATCCGCGTTCAACCGCGGCCTGCCGTACGACCAGTTCACACTCTGGCAACTGGCGGGTGACCAGATTCCCGGCGGCGGCCCTGAGCAAAAACTAGCCACCGGCTTCTGCCGCAATCACATGATCAACGGCGAAGGGGGGCGCATCGCGGAGGAGAACCGGAGCGACTACGTGCTGGACATGACGGAAACCCCCGGCACCGTCTGGCTCGGCCTGACCTTCAACTGCTGCCGCTGCCACGACCATAAATTCGATGCCTTGACCAAGAAGGACTATTACAGCCTGTTCGCGTTCTTCAATCAAACGCCCGTTGATGGCGGCGGAGGGAACCCGCAGTCGCCACCGGCGATGGATGCCCCCACGGCCCAGATGACCGAGCGGCTGGTGCAGCTAGAGGCCACCTTCGCGGCAGCGGCGAAGGAACTGACCGACATTGAAACGGCCCTCTTCCCGCACGAAGCCAACCAAAACGCCGCCGACTCCCCCGCGGCCGCCAAGCTGCCCGACGGCATCAAAGCCGTACTTCGAGTCGCTGTGCCCCAGAGGAATAAAGACCAACTGCAACAACTTGAAAAGCACTTTGAGAAGGAAAACGCCGATTACGTCGCTAAAGTGCGGAGCGTAAGAACGTCCCTCGAGGAGCGGGATAACGTGCGGAAGTCCATCCCTCGCGTCATGGTCATGCAGGACATGCCCACGCCGCGGAAGACCTTCATGCTCGACAAAGGACTCTACGACAAGCCGCAGACGGAAGTAACCGCGGCTACACCGGTTAGTTTGCCGCCACTTCCCGCCGAATCACCCAAGAATCGCCTCGCCCTGGCCGAATGGCTCGTATCCAAAGATCAGCCGCTCACGCCGCGCGTGGTCGTGAATCGTTTCTGGCAGCAGTTCTTCGGCATCGGCATTGTGAAGACCCCCGAAGATTTTGGCGTACAGGGAGAGCGGCCAAAACATCCCGAGCTTCTCGACTGGCTGGCTGCGGATTTTGTGGGTGGCACGCCCACGGCTTTGCGTGGGCGTGAGAGCGATGCAGATTCTGGGCAGGCTGGAAGCCTACCCCACGAAGGCGGCTGGGACACGAAGCGGCTTATCCGCCGGATCGTCACTTCCGCCGCGTATCGCCAGTCCTCGCAAGGGACTGCTCCCCTCGTTGAGCAGGATCCGGATAATCGCCTGCTCGCTCGCGGGCCCCGCTATCGCATGCCGTCCTGGATGATTCGGGACCGGGCGTTGGCCGTGAGTGGTCTACTCGTCAGCCGTGTGGGCGGGCCGCCGGTCAAAACCTATCAGCCGAGCGGCGTCTGGGA
>CAYUJE010000015.1:22178-36340 GCA_964444865.1 uncultured Pirellulaceae bacterium
GCCTTGTGCAGCGCGATCCTGAACCTGGATGAAGCGTTGGTGAAGGAATAATGGCTCCTTCCAATCCTGTGCTCGCCGATTTCCTCTCTTCCGCCGTTCCCGAAATGTTGGTGGCGCGAGCGGCAATGCTTAAAAGGCTGCGGACCTTCTTCGACAGCCGCGGCTTTCTGGAAGTGGAAACGCCTCTGCTCAGTCACGACGTGGTGGTGGACCGGCACTTGGACCCCCTGTCGGTCACCTTGTTTTCCGATCCGCGGGAGCCGGATGTCGGCGATAGACTTTGGCTGCAAACGTCTCCCGAGTTCGCCATGAAACGACTGCTGGTGACGGGAGCCGAGCAACTTCAATCCATCTATCAGATCACCCGTGCGTTCCGGGGGAGCGAAGTCGGATCGCTCCACAATCCCGAGTTCACGATGGTGGAGTGGTATCGCGTCGGAGATGACTACGCCGCCGGCATGCAACTACTTTCCGATCTGGCGGAAGAGATGCTCACCCTCGGAACTCCGGAACGGCTGACGTACCGCGAGGCATTCATCCGCTTTGCGAAAGTGGACCCGTTTGAGCAACGCGAAGTTCGGCGCGGGTCTCCTGACCCCGCCGAACCGCCTGACCGAAGGTCTCCCCGCTTAATCGAGGACCCCGACCTCCACCTCGACCTCCTCCTCACTCAAAAGGTCGAACCTCATCTCGGCCAAGACCGCCCGACTATCCTCTACGACTACCCGGCCAGCCAGTCCGCTTTGGCCCAAATCCGCGACGGCAACCCACCCGTGGCCGAACGATTTGAGTTGTATGTCCGCGGCATTGAACTGGCCAACGGCTATCACGAGCTGCTGGATCCGGCAGTTCTCCGGGAGCGAAACCGCGTGAACAATCAACTTCGGCAGAGCGATGGCAAACCGGTCCTTCCCGAGGAGAGCCGTCTGCTTGCCGCGATGAACCAGGGCCTACCCGCCTGCTCCGGCTGTGCCCTCGGCTTCGACCGCCTGGTGATGGCGGCCACCGGGGCGAAGTCAATTCAAGAGGTACTGGCCTTCCCCATCAGCCGGGCGTAGCGCCTGACCCTGAGTTCGTTAGCCGGGTAAACTTGGAGGATGACAGCGTCCCCCGTGTCCGAGAAATCTGGTCCCGAATCCTACAGCCGCCTATCGGCCCTGATTGCCGCGGGGTCGGTCATCGGCATCGCACTCCACTTGCTGCTGCGCTACGCCCTGCACCAATCGCAGCCGCTGTTTTCGCTGCCGGCTCATGACTGGCCGCTCATCGCCACACTGGTGCTGGGGGGAATTCCGATGGTCGCCGGGCTGGTGATCAAGGCCTTTCGCGGGGAGTTCGGATCGGACCTTTTGGCCGGCATTTCCATCATCACGGCTGTGCTGTTGGGGGAATACCTGGCAGGCGCGATTGTCGTCCTGATGCTTTCCGGCGGCGACGCGCTCGAATCGTACGCCGTGCGGAGTGCGTCGTCGGTGCTGGACGCGCTGGCCCGCCGCGTTCCGTCCGTCGCTCATCGAAAAGATGCCAGCGGACTGGCGGACGTGCCTATTGCCCAGCTTGGGGTCGGTGACGAGCTGGTCATCTTTCCGCACGAGATCTGCCCCGTGGACGGCACGGTGATTGAAGGGCGGGGGACGATGGACGAAGCCTACCTCACGGGTGAGCCGTATTTGGTTTCCAAAGCCGTGGGGGCCCACTGCCTTTCCGGGGCCATCAACGGCAATGCGGCGCTGACCATTCGGGCGGATAAGTTGGCGAGCGATTCGCGCTACGCCAAGATCATGCAAGTAATGCGCGAGTCCGAGCAGCGCCGCCCTCGCCTGCGGCGTTTGGGAGATCAACTCGGCACCTGGTACACTCCGCTGGCGGTGGCGATTGCCCTGCTGGCGTGGCTCGTCAGTTACGATGCAACGCGTTTTCTGGCGGTGTTGGTGGTGGCCACTCCCTGCCCGCTGATCATCGCGATTCCCGTCGCCATCATCGGTTCCATTTCTCTGGCGGCAAGGCGGGGAATCATCATCAAAGACCCTGCCGTGCTCGAGCGTGTCAGCGGCTGCCGCACGGCCATTTTCGACAAGACCGGCACGCTCACTTACGGCGAGCCAAGCGTAAGCGACATTGTTTGTGGGGAAGGTGGCGACCGAAATCAAGTTCTTGTGCTCGTCGCCAGCCTGGAACGGTATTCGCGGCATCCACTCGCCGGTGCGATTCTCAAAGCCGCCGAAGCGGACAAGCTGGAATTGCTCGATGCCACGGAAGTCCACGAGGAACCGGGAGCCGGCCTGGTGGGAGTCGTCGCCGGCCGCCAGGTGCAAGTCACCAGCCGCAAGAAGTTGCTCGTGCAGCAACCCGCTGCCGAGCCGCAACTTCCGCCGCGCACGGCGGGATTGGAATGTGTCGTGGTGCTCGATGGCCAATATGCCGCCACGATTCAGCTCCGCGACCAGCCACGGGCCGATGGCCGCCCCTTCATCCGCCATCTGGGACCCAATCACCATTTCGACCGGCTGATGCTGGTGAGCGGCGACCGGGAGAGCGAAGTGCAGTATCTGGCGGATCTGGTCGGAATTGGGGAAGTATTTTCGAGCCAGACTCCCGAGCAGAAACTGGCATTGGTGAAGGCCGAAACCGCCAAGGCCCCGACGCTTTACCTCGGTGACGGCATCAACGACGCCCCCGCCATGACCGCCGCCACTGTCGGCGTCGCCTTCGGTGCCAGCAGCGACATCACCGCCGAAGCAGCCGGCGCGGTCATCATGAACAGCACCCTGGAAAGCGTGGATGATTTTCTGCACATCAGCCAGCGGATGCGGAGCATCGCGCTGCAAAGCGCCGTCGGCGGCATGGCGGCCAGCATCGTCGGCATGCTCCTCGCTTCGGCGGGCTATCTACCTCCCGTCGCCGGCGCAATCCTGCAGGAAGTCATCGACGTCGTCGCGGTCCTCAACGCCCTTCGCGCCGCCTGGCCGCCAAAGCAACTTGCCGATTATGTGCGAAAGTAGTTCGCCGGTGAAATAAGTCGCGCAGCCGAAAATGTCGCGTCGAGACAAGGATCGTTGCCAGGTCGTTGTAACGCAGAATGGCTCAAGCAGTCATTGCACTGGCTTATGAGCCAGCGCTCTGATGTAATGGAAACGAGAATGGAACTGAACGGCTCGAAAGCGAGCGCCACCCAGCCGGAGAAGTACTGGTGATTGTGAAAGAAATCTTGGGATGGGTGATTCTCGCCCTCAGCCTGTTGAATATTCTGGCCGCCACACTGTTGTTTCCTTTCGTGCGCCGCTTTAACCATTGGTCGCTGGGCTGGCTTAACCAGTTCTTTGAGCGGCCGGGACTCCCCAACGCCGATTTGCAAAAACGTCTGGTGGAGTGGTGGATAGCTCAGGAGGGTCTGCAGCGGGGGGCTGGGATCGCCATGGGGCTTATCCTGCTCGTTTTGTGGTGGTTCGTTTGGGGGTAAACCGCACAAAATGGTGTTTTTCTTCGTCAGCAAATCAGACTTTTCGTGATAAACTTGCACAGAGTGGCCCCCAAAACCCTGACAAGGCAATTGCCATGATTCACCTTCCCTTGCACCGCATTTTCGCAACACTCCTCGCCGTGGCGTGGATAGCAACGCCGCTCCTGCTCGGCTCTCAACCGGCTGCCGCCCAGACGGCTCCCAAAGCGTCCGGAAAAAAGGCACCTGCTGCGGAGAAGTCGGCTGCGACGCCCAAGGCTACTCCCAGACCAGCGGCAAAAACGACCGACCAACCAGTCGAAAAGATATCGGCCAGGCCAGCTGAGCCAGCGACAGCAGAGGAAGCTGCCAAGGTCCTCGATCTGCGGACGATTGCCCTCATGGAGGGGGCCGTGGTGGGGAATAACCGGTCGCTGGGCACGCTGATGTATGAGGCCAAAGGAACGCCCCAGGCAGCTTTTGAGTTTCACAAGCAGCTGTTGTCAAAGCTGGGCTTCAAGGAGTTGCCGGGGGGCTACAGCGATGCGGCCAATTGTTCAGGAGCGTTTACAAAAGAAGGGTATCGCGTTGCCGTCAGCACTTCCGAGTCCTACAGTTCCCCCAAGAAACCGGGCTGGTCGAGCATCACGCTCGTCAATGATGGCAATGTTGCTTTGGAAAAGCTACCGGTCCCGCCGGGAGTGAAGCCCTTTTACCCCCAGGCTTACCGAGCGGCATACACCACCGAAACCAAACCCGCAGAGACCCTGGCCGCTTGTCGCAAGCTGCTGCTTGCCGCCGGCTGGGAACCGTATGGTAAGGCGGGGGAAGAGATGCAGTATTTCAAGCGGAACGCCATCAAGCTGCAATTGTCGGTATCGACTCCGCCGGGAGCGGAGGGAAAGACTCTGATTCAGTACAGTTCGGAATTGTTGCAGGTCGATTTGCCGGCACCTCCAAACACGGAAGATCCCCGCTACACCGACATTCAAAAAACGCTCCGCTTCGATTCTCCCCAGGACCAAACCGATGCCATTCTCGCCTTCTATCAGGAGCGGCTCCCCAAAATGGGCTGGAAGGCGACGACGGAAAAGCCGGTGACCGATGACCGCACCAAAGAGCAATTCGTCGTCTATCGCAACGCCCAGAAAGAATTGTTATGGCTCGATTTGACCCAGTTCACCGGCATCGTGCGGGTTAAGCTCCGGCATCAAACCGCGGCTGAGGTGGCGGAAGAAGAACGCCTCTTCAAGGAGAAGGCGGAACTGGAGAAACAAAAGCTGGCCAAACGCAACATGAAGGTCAAAGTCGCGGTGCCGCTCCCCGCGAATGCCGAAAATATCGACAAGCAGCAGGAGAGTCTGTTCGAGTTCACGCTTGCCACGGGAAGCGGTCCCGCTGCGCTTGGCCAATTTCGCAAGTACTTTCTCAAGGAAGGCTGGAAGGAAGAGGAAGGGACGGAATTGGAAAAGAACACCGGCAACCTGGTCTTGAAGAAAGAGGAGGCGAGGCTCCGCTTCAGCTACTTCGACACCGGCATTACCGATGCCGAGATTCGAGTCTCGGGCTCTGCGAATATGGTCCTGGAACCAGGCGTCACCAAGGAAAAAGCCGATGCCGAGGAGCCCAAAGCGGAGAAGAAGCCGAAGAAGAAGCCGGCACTCCCTGGCCTGCCAGAGTTGCCCCCAGGTGTCGAAATCCCCGAGGATGTCAAGGAACTGCTGAAGAAGGCCCTGGAGGAAGCCGGTGACAAGACGCCACCGCCCGGAAAGAAGCCGGCACCCAAGGAAGCGGAGGCGGACGAGGGGAAATGAACTAGCCCCGGCAAGCTCACCCCAGCCTTTGCTCGGTCACTTCAATCGCTTTCAGCAGCCCCCGGGCTTTGTTGAGCGTCTCTTGATACTCCGCTTCGGGGTCGCTGTCGGCAACAATCCCGGCACCGGCTTGGATGTAGGCGTTTTGCCCCTGCACGACGAGGGTGCGTAGAGCGATGCAGGTATCCATGTTGCCGCTGTAGTCGATGTAGCCGACCGCGCCTGCATAGGGGCCGCGGCGGTGGGGCTCGAGTTCGTCGATGATTTGCATCGCCCGGACTTTGGGAGCCCCAGAGACCGTGCCGGCCGGGAGGCAAGCCTTGAGAGCATCGAAGGCGTCGCAATCGGGTCGCAGCTCGCCCGTGACATTCGAAGTGATGTGCATAACGTGGCTGTAGCGCTCAATGACCATCACGTCTGAGAGCTTCACGCTGCCAAACCTAGCCACGCGGCCGACGTCATTGCGACCCAGGTCCACAAGCATCACATGCTCGGCCCGCTCTTTGGGGTCGGCGAGCAACTCCTCGGCCAGTCGGCGGTCTTCCTCATCCGTTGTGCCACGTTTACGTGTGCCGGCGAGTGGTCGAACCGTCACCTTTCCATCCACCACGCGGCACATGATCTCCGGCGAGCTGCCGACAAGGGTGACGTCCGGCGTACGCACAAAGAACATAAACGGACTGGGATTGACCACTCGCAGCGTGCGATAAACCTCAAAGGGGTCGCTCCTCAGTTGCAGCTTGAGCCGCTGGCTGATGACGACTTGAAAAATGTCTCCGGCCCGAATGTATTCCACGCACTTGCGGACGGCAGTTTCAAAATCGGCCTGTTGAAAGTTTGATTCAAAGGCGATTTTCGGGTCCCCCTTGGGGGCAATATCGGTTGGCGGCAGGGCTGAGGCTCGCGAGAGCTTGACCACCAGTTCGTCGACCCGCCTCATGGCGTCGTCATAGGCGGCCTTGGCATTGTCGTGTTCATCGAGCCGGGCCATGGCGACGATGAACATGGTTTTGCTGACATTGTCGAAAACCACCATCCGGTCATACAGGCCGAAACACATGTCCGGCAACTGGCGGTCATCGGGCGGAGCGTGGGGAAGATTTTCCACATAACGAACCACGTCGTATCCCGCGTAACCAATCGCTCCTCCTTCGAACGGCGGCAATTCTGGCAGATGTACCGCTTTGAACGGTGCTAGCCTGCGGCGAAGTTCGTCCAGCGGGTCACTGCACTCAAGCTCCTCGCGGCCATCTTCCGATTCAACGGTGACGGCAGTGCCGCGAGCAGTGATTTGCAGAAAGGGCTCTACGGCGAGAAAGCTGTACCGGCCGACTTTTTCGCCGCCGATCACGCTTTCAAACAAGCAGGCACTCCCTCCCGTATCAATCTGATGGAAGGCGGAAACCGGAGTGAGCGCATCGCTCAAGAGCCGGCGATAGACCGGCACCAGCGAATGTTCCTTCGCCAGACGCTGGAACGTGTCGAAGTCGGGAAGATGAGGCATTGATGCAGCTTAATATCAGGCGGCGCGTGGAGCGAGGGAGTGTACGGAACTTGGCCACCGTACGTCAACCTTGACACTAAGTGGTTGGTACCTAGAATCACCGTAGCCGTTGTGGTTGCCGGGCAACGGTTTACGGTGGGAAACACATTTACCCTCGCTTGCGCGTCGGGCTAGTGTCGGAAGTGACACGAGACAGAAGTTGCAGGTTCGCGGTGCTCCTATGAAATGCCAATTGTGCGAAAAGCCCGCCACCTTTCATATCACGGAACTGACTGGTCCGTCCCCGGTGGAGCATCACCTCTGTGAGATATGCGCCAAGAGCTATTTGGCGGATAATGACGCCTCCACGCCGCCGGCTCCCACGCTGGCCGGCGTACTGGCCAAGCAACTCAAGCTGGGCCAGGCGGCGGAAGAGCTCGCTCGTCTGGACCAGCGGGCCTGCCCAGTCTGCGGAATCTCCTTCCACGAGTTTCGCACCAAGGGTCGGCTCGGCTGCCCGCATGACTATACTTTCTTCGAACGAGAATTAATGCCGTTGATCATGAACATCCACGGCGAGACGAAGCACGTGGGAAAGCGGGCCCGGCGGAGCGAAGTAAGCCTGGATGAAGAAACTGACGTGATTCGCCTCCGCCGCGAGATGAAAGAAGCGACCAGCAAGGAAGAATACGAACGAGCCGCCAAACTGCGGGACGATATTCGAAAAATTGAACAGAGAAAAAAGCCTCCCCTTTCAGATCCCCAGAACCCTGATGATCCGAAAGGGCCGGAATCTAAATAACCATGACCCTCAAGCTTGACGAATTAGCGGCTCGCGCCTGCGGGTGGTTACGTGAATCCGGCGAGGTGTCGGACATCGTCATCTCCAGCCGCATCCGCCTCGCCCGCAACCTGGCGGACTTCCCCTTCATCCGCCGCTGTTCGGACCAGGACCGGGCCGCCGTGGAGAAAGCCTGTCACCAGGCGATTGCCGAGGTCGAAAACTGGCGGGATCTGATTTACGTCGATGTCTCCACGCTCGCCGCCCTCGACCGGCAGTTTCTCGTCGAACGCCAACTCATCAGCCGTGAATTGGCCGAAGCCAACGGCGCTCGCTCCGTTGCCATCGAGCCGCAAGAGACCTTCAGCTTGATGATGAATGAAGAGGACCACCTGCGGCTGCAAGTGATTCAGGCAGGGCTGAACTTGCAGTCGGCCTGGGAACAAATCAACGAAATCGACAACCAACTCGACGCCCGGCTGAACTACGCCTTTCACGACCGGCTCGGTTTTCTGACCGCGTGCCCCACCAACGTCGGCACCGGTATGCGGGTGAGCGTGATGCTGCATCTGCCGGCCCTGGTGCTGACGCAGGAAATCGAAAAGGCCTTTCGCAGCTTGCAAAAAATCGGCCTCGCCGTCCGCGGGCTGTATGGCGAAGGCTCGCAGGCGATGGGGGACTTCTATCAAATCAGCAACCAGATCACGCTCGGCCGCAGTGAAGAAGACCTCATCAAGCAGGTCAGCGACGTCATCCCTATGATCATCCATTACGAGCGGCAGGCCCGGGCCTTCCTCGTCAAAGAAAGCCGCAAGGACCTGCACGACCGCGTCAGCCGGGCCTACGGCATTCTCTGCACGGCCCAAACCATCAGTAGCGAAGAGACGCTGCACCTTCTCTCCAGTGTCCGGATGGGTGTGAACTTAGGTCTCATCCAGGACCTCGATATCTCCGCCATCAACAGGCTCTTCATCCACACCCAGCCGGCCCATTTGCAAAAGATCCGGGGCGGGCATCTGGATACGGCGGACCGGAATGTCGAACGGGCCATCTACCTCCGCAGCCACCTGCGGCGTCCGGGGGCGACGGAATCGCCGAATTAATTCTCGCGGCAAGTTACTGGCGATTTCTTGGCCGCTGGCAGAACATAAAGAAATCGGCTAAAATCCTTCAACACGCATCCTGTCGAGGATGCAATTCGGACTCTCTCCCTAGATTCTTATGGCACGCAAAGTCGTTAATCGCAAGGAATTACGAGCAGAGAATGATGCGGCGGAAGCGAAAGCTGCCGCGGAGGGAGCGGAAGAAGGTGCCGACGGCAAGAAGAAAAAGGCCAAAAAGCCCGCGGTGAAGCGAAAGAGCCGGGCCAAGAGCACCGAGCCCGCCCGCAAGATGCTTTTCTGGGGCGTTTACAACCAGTCCCTCAAGCGGGTCGCCAAGTACGACTTCACCCAGAAAAAGGCCGCCGAAGCCAAAGCCGCCGAACTCTCTACCGGCGGCAAATCCCCTCACTTCGTGCAGAAGTGCAAGGAAGAGATTGAGTCGTAAAGTAGTCTGCTCACTCCGTGAGCAGACATTTTCCGCTCACGGAGTGAGCGGCCTACTATGATCTCCGCCCTGATTTTCGACTGCGACGGGACGCTGACCAACTCCATGCCGGTGCATTTTGTCTGTTGGCGGCAGACGATGGCGAGGCACGGGATTGAGTTCGGCGAAGAGCGATTTTATGCCCTGGGGGGCGTACCCAGCGATAAGATTGTCGCACTTCTGGCCGCCGAAGCGGGGCTGATTCTCGATGCCGCCGCCGTCGCCGAAGAGAAGGAGCAGGCCTTTCTCGATACGCTCCATTTACTGCAGCCGATTGTCCCCGTCGTCGAAATCGCCCGCCTGCATCGGGGCCAGAAAAAGATGGCGGTCGCTAGCGGCGGCTTTAGGCATGTTGTTGAGCGTCAACTCGTGCATATCGGCGTGAGCGATTGGTTCGACACCGTTGTGGCGGCCGAAGATACCACCCGCCACAAGCCCGAGCCCGATGTCTTTCTAGAAGCGGCCCGCAGGCTCGGCGTTGCACCCCAGCACTGCGAAGTCTACGAAGATTCGGACCTGGGCATCGAAGCCGCCCGCCGGGCCGGCATGCAGTGGGTGGACGTGCGAAAATACCATTAACGCTACGCCTCCGCCTGCCGGCCCGATGCGCCAGCAAGGGTAATGCCGTTTGCACCGGTGCAACATGGCTTTCTCTGGCACCCTGGAACATTGAAGTTTTCCGGTTTTTCTTGCTCCATCCGCCCTGCCCAGCCTATAATGAGGGTGTCAGGGGCCAACCAACTTCGCCACTTCCCCCTTTGGGATTTCACCGCGAGGATTGTGGGGTAATCATGCCGCTCCCATTTCGTGTCTCTTTAGCGGCTGCCGGGCTGGCAGTGGGCGCTATCGTCGTAGGCATCTTGCCGCAGCAGTCTCAGGCCGAGGTCGTACTGCTCCGTTCCGGTGCCCGGGTGGAAGGAGAAGTTCTCAACCCCACTCGCTCCAAGGATGACCTGGTAGAAGTCGTACCGGTGGAAGGTCTCAGGCTGACTCTCGCTCCCGCCCAGGTAAAGGGAGTTCTGGTCGAGACGAAAGTGGAGAAGGATTACAAAGAAGCCGTCGTCAAATTGCCGGACACCTTGGACGCCCATTTGGACATGGCCCAGTGGTGTCTCGATGCCGGCCTCACCCAAGAACGGAAGTACCACCTCACCCAGGTCCTGAAACACGACCCCAACCACGAAATTGCCCGGGCCATTTTGGGCTACGTCAAAGTCGGCAGTAGCTGGATGACGCAGGACGAAGCCATGCACCGCCAGGGGTACGTCCTCAAAGGGGGTGCCTATCGCTTGCAGCAAGAGATCGAAATCATGGAGCGGGCCCACCAGTGGGAACTCGATGTCAAAGCCTGGCGGAAGAATGTCAAAATGTGGTTCGGCTGGCTTGCCGGAAAAGGACGAGGGGCCGACAAAGCCCTCGAAAATCTCCGCGGCATCAAGGACGAAGCCGCCGCTCCCGCCCTGGCTGAAGCCGTCGCCGATCCTCGACTGCCGCGTGAACTGCGGCTGCTTTGCTTGGACGTGCTGACGCAGTTTCCCCCGAATAATTATGCAGCCACGTTGATTAAGATCGGGTCGGGTGACGCGGACCCGGAGATGAGCGATAAATGCCTTGATCTCCTCCGCGAACAACGCTCCCAGCAGGCACTCCTGACCTTTATCAAGGGACTCAAAGCCAAGGACAACAAAATCGTCAATCGCTCCGCCCAATGCCTGCAGCGTCTGGGGGATCCGGCCGCCACCGTGCCGTTGATGGACGCTCTGATCACCACGCACAAATTCATCATCCAGCCCAGTCAGCCCGGCGGCATGGCGGCCGGCTTTCCCGCCGGCGGCGGAAGTAGCGACGGCGGCGGCGGAATGGGGGGCTTCAGCATGGGTGGCAAGCCGCAAGTCATCTCGCGCGATCTCAAGAACGATAAAGTATTGAGCGCCCTCACCAGCCTGCATCAAGGCGTGAACTGGCAATACGACGAGAAGGCGTGGAAGGCCTGGTATGTCGATTCCCAAACCTCCCCTGACGTAAATCTGCGGCGAGGGGAGTGATCCGTCGCTTAGCCCCCGCGACCACGCGGTGCTTTCCCCGCGTGGTCGCGGGGGCTAAGCTTGAGAAAGTCGCTATCGCCTTTATTCGGCAAGGAGCTGCCACATGTCCCACCCTCGTAACTGGAACGGCTTCGATTTTTGTCCGCTGGACCGTCGCGGCTTTATCAAGGTCGGCGCGCTCGGTGTCGGCGGCCTTTCGCTGCCGCTTCTTTCGCAGTTGCAATCGCAAGCAGCAACGGGTGCTGCCAAGGACCGCTCCATCATTTTGTTCTGGATGGCCGGTGGGCCGTCGCATATCGATACTTACGATCCCAAGCCTGACGCCACGGGAGAAATTCGGGGCCCGTTCGCAACCGTCGAGACCAATGTGCCGGGAATGCAGTTCAGCGAGCTCTTGCCGCAACAATCAAAGCTGGCGGACCGCCTGACGATCATTCGCTCGATTTCCCATAACCTGGCGGTGCATGACGACGGCTCGCACTGGATGCAGACCGGCTATCCGTTGCTCAATGCCCGGGCCCGGGGGCAGACCCATCCGGCGGAAGGAACGGTCGTATCTCGATTGAGAGGGGCAAAAGCGCCGGGGATGCCCGCTTATGTCTGCATTCCGGAAGATTACCGCTCGCACATGGGCTTCTACCAGACGGCCGCCTATCTCGGCTCCAAATACAACGCCCTCAATGGGGGCGGGGACCCGAGCCTGGGGAATTACCGCCCGCCGGAGTTCTCGCTTCCGGCTTCCGTTCCGCTCGCCCGCCTCGACGATCGCAAGAATCTGCTCGCCTCGCTTGACCGCTTTGCCGCCCAGGCGGACGCCGTCCAGCAGTGGGGCGATCTCGACGACGCTCAGCAAAAAGCCATCGAACTCGCCAGCGGCAGCCGAGCGCGGCAGGCGTTCGATCTGTCCCACGAGAAGCAGGAACTGCGCGAGGCTTATGGCCAGCATGCCTACGGCCAGTCGGCCCTCCTCGCTCGCCGGCTGGTGGAAGCGGGGGCGCGGTTCGTCACGATCAATCTCTACGAGAAGGACGTCGACTGGTGGGACGACCACACCACCATCGAAAAGAATCTCCGCAAGCGGCTGCCGCCGTTCGACCGGGCCATTGCCACGCTCATCACCGACCTGCAGCGCCGCGGCCTTTCCGACAATGTCCTCGTAGCCGCCTACGGCGAATTCGGCCGCACCCCGCGGATCGACAAAGGAGCCGGCCGCGGCCACTGGCCCAGCGCCATGTCGGTCCTTCTCTCCGGCGGCGGCACCCGCGGCGGCCAAATCATCGGCAGCACGCTGCCGGATGGCTCCGCCCCCAAAGACCGCCCCCTCACCCCCGGCTCCCTCCTCGCCACCCTCTACTCTGCCGTCGGCATCGATCCCCACGGCACGCTGCCGGACCTGCAAAACCGACCCATTCCCCTGGTGCCGGAGGGAGAGGTCATTCGCGAATGCGTGGGGTAGGCTTCCAGCCTGCCCGGAAAATGGCCTCCCAGCATGGCCGACAAACAAGTCCCTCAGCCAATCCGAAAAAAGCACCGCCGCTGGCTCCTCTATCTAACTGCTGCGGGGGTAGTTTTCTTTTCGATCTGGGCCTTGGCCGTCGGACTCACTTTGGCCGCCTTTCCCGAGTCGCCACTCCCCCAGCGCGTTGTCGCCCCCCTCCTACCAACTCTGATCGCGGTTGTCTTCCTCCTGTTCGTCTTTTTCGGCAGCCGGATTTTCCCCTGGCGCTACGGCATGTTCGGTCCTTACGAACGCACGCCGCCCCCCAAGGAGTTTCGTCCACGAATAACGATGAATTTTGACCTTCCTGACGTTCAAGGGGCCATTCGATACGAGGTAGGAAAGGAAGGAATCGAAATTACCTACGCTCGTTTCGGCTCTCGCGTCTTCATTCCTTCCGAGACCATCCTCGCCTTCGTTCCCATGGGTTTGCGGCTGTACAATATCGAGCACGACTGTCCGGAGATCGAAAGCCCGCTCAATGTCACTCAGGAAGTCGCGGAAGCGCTCCTGGCAGGTTTGGACACGACAGACGTAAAATGAGAATCGCAGCCGCCTTCTCCCAACATGGCCCCGAATCATGGCCGACAAATCAGTCCCTCAGCCTCTCCGCAAACTGCACTCTCGCTGGCTCTGCTATTCGCTCGCCCTGGGACTTCCTTGGTTGTCGGTGCTGGCCCTTGAGTTGGCAGCGTTGTTTCTGGGGACCTGGAACTTTCCCGCTCCCCTTCGCGGCATGGTGCTCGCCTTCTTGCTGGTCCCGGCATTGGTATTGGTGCTGGGAGTCGTTCTGGGAACGCGAATTTTTCCTTGGCGATACAGCGTGTTCGGCCCCTGGGAACGGACTCCGCCCCCCAAAGGCTTTCAGCCGCATGTTCGCCTGAGCGTTACGCCGCACCATCCGAATTTCATCCAGCACCTGAACATCGGCCAAGAAGGAATGGAGTTGACGTTCAATCGCCTGGGGACCAGTCGAGCATTCCTCCCCGCTTCGTCCATCACCTCCATCGGCCCCGCGACGAGGTGGACCTATGTCGTCGAGCACGACAGCCCGGAAATCGAGAGCCCTCTCCTCGTGAGCCCCGAAGTGGGGGAAGCAATCCTCGCCGGCCTGGGGCGGCCCGCGGGCGGTTTTTAGCGGTGGGGATGGTCCCCCAAAATTCCCGAATATCGACCATTGGGGTGGCACGCCCACGGCTTTGCGTGGGCGTGTGATGCTAATTCAGAAGAAAGCAGGGCATCACGCAGAGGCGTTGGTCCCGCAGAGGAAGCGAAGGGAATGGAATGGGGGTCGGTGATGATGCGACTGCGCTCCAAGGGTCATTCCGAGGAAGCGACTTGAGGATGTTCGGGAGCGTAACTCCCTCGCTGGCGCGTTTTGGTGTGGCGCAATTAGGTAGAAATGAGTTGCCGGCAATTTGCAGGCCCGTGGGGCCGATCGTACGAGAGCCCTGGCCGAAGGCCCGGGTAAATGCGGATCAATAGATCGGAAGCCCTACAGGGGCGCTGTAATTG
>CAYUJE010000016.1:0-35979 GCA_964444865.1 uncultured Pirellulaceae bacterium
GCTTCCAGCGGGGCCTGGTCGTCGTACGGATCGGCCAGTTTTCTGTACTCGCCGGGGTTCTTCACCAGCAGGGTCGTCTCCGCCACGGCTGTCCGCTGCTCGGGGGCGGGCTTGCCGGGGTTATCATAGCTCACCTTGAGCATGCCGAGGCATTCCAGCGTCCGAAGCTGGTTATCGACGACCCCGTTTCCGTAGTCGTGGTCCTTGTTCATCTGCACTTCCGTCAGCCCCAGCACATAGTTCGCGGCCCGGCTGTGGCAGACCATGCACTCGGTGCGGCTGGGGTAGTGCCAGGCGAGCTTTTTGCCGCCGACCTGATACTCCTTGTCCAGCCCTTCGCCGGCAACGAGCGTCCCCTCCGTCTGCTCGTCATTCCAAAGATAGCTATAGCCGGCCCATTCCCCCTGCTGCTTGACGAGGAAGCGGGTCTCAATCCACTTTCGCGTCGCCGCGTTTCCCGGCTTGGATTCGAGGGCAAAGGATTTGATCAGCACCGACTCGTCCGGAAAGAACCAGCCGCGGTTGGTGTTGAAACCGATTCGCATGTCCTGACCTGGCTTGTGCGGGATGGCGATAAACCGCTCTTTGTGCGCCCCATCCGACCAGAGCGGCGAATTCACTGAGTACGGGATAATCCCCGGCTGCATCTGGTGCCCCTTCACGCTGGCGAAGAGGCCGCTGGCGGAGAGAGTCCGCGGAAACGGCGCGGTCGCTTCCAATGCCGGCAGCGTCGGCTCGAGATAGTAGTAGCCTCCCTTCCCTTCCCCGTGATGATCGGCAACGAGCAACTCTCCATGCGTATCAATCGCAAAACCGCTGACGTTGAACGGCGTATCGACCAGCAGCTTATGCCAGGTGACCTTCTTGCCATCATGTTTAATGCCCCAGACGCGGCCGGTGGAGTGATCGCCATAGATGTACGCTCCCCGCAGCTCCGGCAGTTTTTCGCCGTGATAGACGACGCCCCCCGTCAAGGAGCGGCTTTCGCTGTGGGGATGTTCGGCGGCGGGGAGAGTGTGCTTGTGCGGACCCAGCTTGCGGGCGAGATAGAAATCGTGGCTCCCTTCAAACACGCTCCAACCAAAATTATCGCCGGGGCGAACGAAATAGACCTGCTCCCACAAATCCTGGCCGTTGTTGCCGACCCAGATGTGCCCGGTCTTGGGGTCGACGTGCAATTTCCAAGGATTGCGAAAGCCGTAGGCGTAGGTTTCCGGCACAACGTCCTTCTGGCCGAGAAACGGATTGTCCTTGGGGATGCTGTACTGCTTCCCTTCGGCCGGATGGTCCACGTCAATGCGGAGCAGCTTGGCGAGCGGCTTGGTGAGGTCCTGGCCGGTGACGTTGGTGTCGCTATCGCTAGTGCCGTCGCCGGAGGTCACGAGGAACATGCCGTCGAGGCCGAACGCCACGTCGCCACCATTGTGGCCGTTGGATTCCCAAGAGATGATTTCGACAGCCGACGCCGGATCGAATTTATACGGCGGCTGGCGGTCGATGGTGTACCGCGTCACGCGGGTCGCCTTCGGCTTTTTCCCTTCCTTGTCCTCGGGCTTGTCCTCCATCGGTCCGTTCCACCCGATGAAAACGTAGCCGTTCTCGGCGAACTTGGGATGGAACGCAATGCCATAAGCGATGCCATCCTTCGGCTGGTCGAGAATGGACTCCAGTTCGGTTGTCTCCGGGCTGTCTTTGAAGCGGCAGATGCGGGTGGTGCTGTAAGGTCGATCCTGCACGATGACCAAAAACAAATCGGTCCCTGGCTGGCGCATCAGCGTGATGGGGAAGGTCATCGGCAGTTTGGGAAACGCCTTCACCGTTCGATACGGCAGCGGCGGTTCCGGCGAGCCAACAACACGGCTGGTGGTAAGGGGCGGAAGACTGGGGATGGCCCACGGCTTGACGCTGAATTCCCGCTTCGGGCCAACGAACTTCAGCGGGGCGTAATCTTCCCAGCGATGAAAATCTGCTTTGGGTACGCTGCTTTTCGCCAGGATGTTGGACAACTCGGGGCCATCGAAGGCCATGTCATAGTCATACCGGCAAAGGGTGAACTTCCAAATCTCGTCCACCGCCGGCCGACCGCCGGTACGGGCGAGGCTACTCCAGGGAATCGACCCTTCCACCGACCACCCCTGGTCCTTGTCATCCCGCTTGTTGAGTGTGCCCCGAAGTTGCACGGCGGACTTCATGTGGAATTCGCCGTCCTTGATGTGCTTGGCAAAGTCGCCGATTCCGCGTCCCGGCGTGAACATGTCGAACTGCGTGTTGGCGGCGTTGACTTGGAATTCGTAATAACCCTGCTTGTCGTCCGCCGGCTTGAAAAACAGTTCAAAGACATCGTTGTCCCACGTTTGGCCGTCGTGCTCTTTCACATCGGCAAACAAATCAGCGTCGTCCAAATCCGCGAAGAAATACAATCTCTCCCGGTCCCACAACAGGCGGGCCCGCGTCGCTGTTTTCGATGCCCGCGGCTCCTTCAGCCAGGGAAGCCCAAATTTGTCGATGACCTGCGCGTGCTTCCAAGCCGCTTCATCGGCCTTGCCATCGATGGTGATCGGTCCATCGGTGAAGCGGCATTCGAAAGGGGTCTGCTCGGGGTCGGCCGCCACGAGAGGAACAGCGGCCAGGAGAACGATGAAGGGGAGTAGTCGGATGGACATGGGCATGGCGTTGGGTGGGCTCGTAAGTGAGGCGGGACAATACCGCTACTCTAAGAGTCCGCAACGCCGGCGGCAAGCAAGCGACTGCCGGATAGTCGCCTTTCGCTCCGCGAAAGTTGCGCGCCTTTCGCGGAGCGAAAGGCGACCATGGATTACACCAGCATCCGCTCACGGCGGAATTCCGCCCGGTTGTGCTCGGCCATCCGCTGGCAGATTGCTGGATTCCGGTCGAGCAGCGAGGTGATGAATTGCCAATCGAGACATTCGGGGCCGAGGGCATCCAGAATGGTCTCGACATTTTCCCAATCCTCTTCGTCCCGAATCGCCAGCCGCAGATCGCCGCGGTCGAGCCTGGCGGGAACAGGAATATGCTTGATGGAGAAGACTTTGGGGTGCGAGCAGAGGAATCTCGCCGGGTCAGCACGGTCGGCAGCGGAGCGGGCCAGCCGGTCGGCTTGCAGAATGGCATCGCCGCGGTACCAATCGGCAAAAATTCCCATTCGCGATTCCTGCGCAGGCCGGCCATCCCCTAGCACAAAGCAGGCATAGTCGCACTGCTCATCGCTGGCCACCGCGGTGATCAGCCGGTCAATCAAAATCGGATCGACAAATGGCTCGCTCACCGCCAGCCGGACAATTCCGTGGCAAGGGAGTGTCCGGGCGACAGCAGCCAGACGGCCGAGCGGGTCCTTGGATTCGCACAGCAGCACGCGGGCATCCGGCGGCGAGAGCTGCGCTAAACTGCGGGAAAGCGTATCGGGCCCCGCGGTGACCACGACCTGCTGCAAGTGGTCCGCGTCGGAAACGCGGCGCACCACCCATTCCAGCAGCGTCTTGCCGGCAAACCGGCGACGGGCAATTCCCGCCAGGGGAGAATTTTTGGGAAGACCGTCGAGCGACGGAACAACTTCAATCACGCCGAGTGTGGTAAACATCCTTGCCGCCTCCAAAGAAAAGGGCCCAAACTCCGAAACATGGCCACCGGAAGCACCGCTTGTTGTGGAAATTAGTTTATCGCGCGAGGTTAAAAGGTCAAGCAGATATTTGCGAATGGGAACAAATAATCAGTATGTTCTGCAGGCGAGAAAGGCAATACGCTAGCAGCCTGTGTGATGGGTGGAGCGGCGGATGTCGCCGTTCCGTCCGGAATATCAACCCACGCGCGCGATGGCTAATGAACTTTCTGATTCCGAGGAGAGGCGTAAAGCTCCCCGCCGCCGCTGGTGGCAGTTCTCGCTGTTGAATTTGATTCTGGTCTCGGTCATTGTTTGCGTGACGGCTGCGTATCTGCGTTCCAGGCAGGAGATTCTCGACGAGAGGCAAGCCATGCAGGGCGAGCGTGCGAAACATGACGCGCGACTCGGTGAAATTAAGAAACTGCGAGACCGTTTGGGAATCCTGGCAGTGACGGATAAGTCCAAGGTCCACATCAAAGCTCGCTTGCAGGACAATGGTAATCGCTTTCAGTGGCGCTGGAGAATTTATCTTCCAGAGGAAGCGGAAGAATGGAGATTTGTCCTGTCTTTGGGAACGGTCAAAAACGAAGGCTTTGACGTTTTGCGACGGAGTCATGTTTCTGCGCGTCCGGGAGGTCAGGTCGACGTCGAATTCTCGATTGAGCGCGGCCTGGGCGGATCTTTGCGGAAGTATATGACCGTGCGTGGTGAAGATTATTCGTCAACAGAATGGGGTGTGGTTTTGGAGGAAGAAATGCAATCTCTGCTCAGCTCCATCCGCACCAAGGGGATTTCGCGAAGCGGTCAGAAGCTGCAAGCAGAACGTGCTGATGAGCCCGTGGAACTGTTGCGAGTCGTATCGACCGACACACCCGAAGTCGAAAAGGGTTTGCTTTTTTTCCTGGAAAGAGTTCCCAAGCGGGGGAAGCCGTGAACTGTCAGGTTTTCTCCCTCGCTTCCCTCGAGTTTCCGCAGTGCGGGCAAACCTCTACGGTCCGCAGCATTTCTCTCCCGCATTTCGCACAAGTGATAATCGCATCCGTCGGCAGCCGGTCGCGACTGCGTTTCGCCAGCCAGACGAGCAGGATGACGCAGAGGATCGCCATCACCGGCGCGATGCAGAGGCAGCCGAAGACGAGGGTGAGGGAAGGGCCAGCGTATTCCATGCGGAGGGAAGGAGAAGAGGATTAAGATTATGAGTAGGAGTATGATTAAGAGTACGAGCGGGAATTGATGATTGTAGCGAATGGGAGGCTGGGGAATTGCCGTGTGGTGGCGATGGATTTCGCACTCGGGCCACATTCCGTGCTAGGGTTGGACACGGGGGCAAAAATGCTCCCTTGGATGCGGTTCTTCCGACTGGAGAAATGATTATGCTATCGGCCTGGGCACTTTCGCTGGCGCTTTCCACCACTTCCGTTCCTCCCTGCTGCCCCGTGGTGAACCACGGCCAGGTTGGACACTATACCCAGCCGACCATTCGGCGGTATGAGCGGTACGAAGAAGACCACGCCCGCCGTCTGGCCTGGGAAGCCTATACCCAGGAACTCGACAAAGCCTGGAAGGAATATCGCGCCGCCGGTTCCACCGACGCCGCTTTCGCCACTTACAAGAAAGTCGCCGGACAAGCCAAGACCCGCTACATCTACCAGGATCCGTACTACGCCCCGATCCTGCCGATGACCCCTTAAGCGAGCACCAAGCTCCTTCACACAGGCCCGATGTGCCAGCCAGGGAAAGTGATTCTTTTCCCGCTCACGCATCGGGCCTTGACCGTTTCTTGCGTTGCTTGCGGCCCAGAGAGCCCTTATGCTGGTTGGAACATCTTCTTTCCAAGAGGAGTCCAGCCATGCAACTTACCATTCGCATTGCCCTGTTGTTTTTTCTGGTTGCAATTGTGCCCGCCCTGGCGAGTGCTCAATGGGGAGACGTGGCGATGTCCTTCGCCTTCGACGGCGCGCCACCCGTGGCTAAAGCAGCCGCAGGGGTGAAGGCTGAATGCGCGTTGGTTCCGCCAGTGCCTGATGAAACCTGGGTGGTGAATCCAAAGGGGGATGTGCAGAACGTCGTGGTTTACCTGCTGGCCGAAAAAGGAGTCGCGCTTCCGATTCATCCGAGCTTTGACAAGGCCAAGGGGACAGCGGTCCGCATCGATAACGTCAAGTGCCGATTCGAGCCCCATATTGCCATCAAATACACCAATCAAGATTTGATTCTCGGCAATAAGGACAAGTTCGGACATAACGTCAAAGCGGACTTTTTCAATTGCCTTTCCTTCAATGTGCTGCTCCCTGCGGGGACCGACAACAAACGGAGAGCGGTCGAGGAGAAACTTGACCAGCACGAGCCCTCCGCCCTACCCCTTTCCTGCGGCATTCATCCACACATGAAGGGCTACCTTTTCATCCACGCCCATCCCTACTCCGGCATCAGCGATGCCGCGGGAAAACTGACTATCAAGAATGTTCCCCAAGGAGAATGGACATTCGTGATGTGGCACGAAGCGGGCGGCTACATACAAAATGGTTTTATTGGGGTCGCGAAGACCCCCTCCAATTGGAAGAGAGGCCGCATCAAAATCAAGGTCGGGCCGGGCGTAAATACCGTGGGAACCGTGACCTTCAAGTAACCTAGAAAGTGAAACCATGCAGCGCCGTCCTACTCGCCGGAATTTTCTGTCGATTGTCGTCTTCGCCGCGATGCTCGCGCCGCTCGTCGCGCCCGCTGCCGAGCCGAACGAGGTTTTCACGGTCGTTTTAATGCCCGACACGCAGTTCTATAGCGAGAAATATCCGGATACCTATGTCCAGCAAACGCTTTGGATTCGCTCCCGCGTGAAGGAGGACAATCTCAAGTTCAGCATCGGCCTGGGTGACATCGTGCAGAACGCCAAGGAGGAGCAGGAATGGATCAACGCCAATCGGGCCGCGAGCACGCTGGATGGCGTCCTCCCTTACAGCATGGTTCCCGGCAATCACGACCAGGCCAGCAAAGACAAGATGCTGACGCGTGACACATCGCTCTACAACAAGTACTTCCCTGTCAGTCGATATGCGGACGAGAAGTGGTACGGCGGCCACCTGGGGGACAAGAATGACAATAATTACTGCTTCTTTGAAGGAGCAGGGAAAAAGTTTCTTGTCCTGAGCGTGGAATTTCATCCCACCAACGAAACGCTGGCTTGGTCGGCAGAAGTTTGTCAGAAACATCCCCAGCACAATGTCATCGTGGCGACGCACAGTTATCTGGGTCTCAAATCCCGCACCCCCAGTCCGCTCAAGGGATATGGGTTGGAAGGGAACAGCGGCGACGAAATGTGGGACAAGCTCATCCGCAAGCAACCGAACATTTTCATGGTCGTCTGCGGGCACGTGGGGGGCGTGAACATGCAAACCAGCAAAAACGACTCTGGGGAACCGGTCATCGAACTCCTGACCGACTATCAGAACCTGAAAAACGGCGGCGACGGCTGGCTGCGGACGATGAAATTTGTTCCCAAGGAAAACAAAATCTATGTCACCGCTTATTCGCCGCTGCTCAAGGAATACAATAACGATCCCAAACACTCTCACACGATTGATTTGGATTTTGCGAAGCTGCGATAGGCCCTATCGCGTGCTGGTCCAAAAAAACAGCAAACAGACTGCCATAAACACTAGCCGGATTGCTCATGCCCCATCCCACGGCCTTGAAACTTACCGACGACCATCAGCTCTTGATTACTTGGAGCGACGAGGTCACCAAGGCCTATCGCGTGCGCGAACTGCGAGACGCATGTCCCTGCGCCACCTGCCGCGAAAAGCGCAATGCCCCCCCTGCCGATCCCTTTGCCCTGCCTCTTTTATCCAAAGTCGATCTGGAACCGCTCCGCATTCAAGGAATGAAGCCGGTAGGGAATTACGCCTACACGATTTCCTTCAGCGATGGGCACGACACCGGCATCTTTACGTTTGATTTGCTCCGAGAATTGGGGGCGGAAGCCGCTGCCGGAGTTCAACATCGCTAACCCGAAGCGGCTGCGAGGGAGAGTCGTTTAGAACTGCCCGCTCTATCGTCCAAATTCCTCACTGGCGCGTCGGGCTGGTGTTGGAATTCACGCAACCCCTTCCGATAGCTTGAGAAAATCCTTGCCTCTCGAACTAGACATCGTTATATTTCCCTCGAAGCCCACCGCAGCCCCATTCGGGGACGGCGCGCCAGGATGCGTGCAGACGGCAGTAGCCGGCTAACTAGCGGACAGTCACAATCGGTGCAATGCGACCAAAATCTATGGGTCGTATCGGTTGTAAGGATTGGCCGCGTAAATAGTTAGGTTCGGTTTTTTGACGCCGGGCATTGCGTGACCTATATTCCAGCAGGCAGAAATTGTGAATTGCAGCCGCATAGAGTCGCGCTGTGCAGAATTCCTCGCTTGCTTCGATTACCATCCTGATTCCGCGCCGGCATCTCCCCGCTAGCAAGCTCCCCTCAACTCGGAGCTTTCGCGCGTCGAGGTGCCGCGAAAGCCCGGTGAGCTAGCAATGACCCGACTGCCGATGACTCGGTTCGCCTCCGCCACGCTCCTGTTGTGGGCATGTACCGCCACACTGATTGTGCGCGGGCAGGAAGCCACGCTCGCGCCAGTGAAAGTGAGTGCGGCCGACGACCTAGCCAAAGTTTTTGAGCAGGGTGCGCGTTTGGAGCGGGAACGCCGCTGGGCCGATGCTCTCACCCATTATGAAGACGCCAATCGGCACCATCCCAATCAGCCTGATCTCGTCAAGAAGCTGACGCTCGCCCGAGCCCACTATGATGTCTGCCGTCGCTACAGCGACAGCAGTTTCGCGACCACGATCGATACCTTGTCGCACCAGGATGCCATCGGCATTTACGATGAAATCCTGCTGAAGATCAATACACACTATGTCCACCAGCCGAACTGGCAGGAGTTGTTCAACCGCGGCCGGACCTCGCTGGAAGTCGCCTTGACGGAAGCCCCCTTCATCGAGAAAAACCTGGCCAAACTTTCCCCCCAGCAAGTCGCCGCTTTCCAGCAGGAATTGCAACGGCAGGCGGGAACCGCGGTGATTAACGACCGCCGCCGAGCCATCGACACCGTGAATTCCGTCGCCGCCAGCTTGGAGCAGAAGTTCGGCGTGCGGGCCCAGGCAATCATCCTGGAATTCACCTGTGGAGCGACCGGCTCGCTCGACGAATACTCCAGCTTTCTCAGCAGCAGCCAGATGGAAGAGGTCTTCTCGCAGATCGAGGGGAATTTTGTCGGCCTGGGTGTGGAACTGAAAACGGAGCCGACCGGCCTGAACATCGTCAACGTCATTTCCGTCGGACCCGCCTTTGAAGCCGGCATTCGCCCTGGAGACCGAATTGTTGCTGTGGACGGCAAGACACCCAAGCAAATCTCACCGGATGCCTTGGCCGATATGCTTCGCGGTGAAGAAGGGAGCCAGGTCCGTGTGGAAGTGCTGGCGAAGAATGGCCAGTCCCGCTCGCTTCTGATCACCCGCCGCCGCGTGGAAGTGCCGAGCGTCGACGACATCAAGATGGTCGATGAGGAGTATCACATCGGCTACTTCAAAATCACCAGCTTTCAAAAGACCACTCCTCGGGATGTGGATGCCGCGCTGTGGAAGTTGCACGAACAGGGAATGCGGAGCCTGGTGATCGACCTGCGAGGCAATCCCGGCGGACTTCTCAAAGCGGCCGTCGATGTGGCGGACAAATTTGTGATGGACGGGATGATTGTGGCCACACGGGGCCGCAGCCCCCGCGAAGATTTTGACCATAAGGGTCAGGTCGTGGGTACCTGGCGGGTGCCGCTGGTCATTCTGGTGGACCATGACTCCGCCAGTGCCAGTGAAATTCTGGCGGGTGCCATCCAGGATCATCGCCGCGGCTCCATTGTCGGCGAGAAGAGCTATGGCAAAGGCTCGGTGCAGGGGATTTTTCCGCTCAATACTTCCAATGTCGGTGTCCGGCTGACGACGGCCAAATGGTACACCCCCGCCGGACAGCCCATCAGCGGCAATGGTGTCAGCCCGGATGTCACCGTTCGTACCGCCGCCAAGCCAGCCGGCGAAGCCGATGTGGCTGCTGCCGCCACCCCGACGGAAGACGCCATCCTCCGTGCCGGCCTGCAAATCTCGCGGGCTAACTTGAGTAAGAAGTAGGACAAAGTAGCCGACACACTCCGTGTGCCGGCATGCCCGCTCACGGAGTGAGCGGGCTACAATGAGATCTGTGTCCGTCGAAAAATATCTCAAGCCCGAAGTCATCAACCAAATCAAGCGGCTGGACATGCGCGCCCAGTTCGTGGTGAAGGGCTTTTTGCAGGGGCTGCACGCCAGCCCGTTTCACGGCTTCTCGGTCGAGTTCAGCGAACATCGCCGCTACGCCAGTGGCGACGACCCCAAGGACATCGATTGGCTGGTCTACGCCAAGACCGACAAGTACTACGTCAAGAAATTCGAGGCGGAGACAAATATCACCGGTTATCTGGTGATGGACCTGAGCCAGTCGATGGGTTTCACGCATCGGCAGGATTTGACGAAGTTTGATTACGCCATCTGTCTCGCGGCGGCTTTGGCGTATCTGATGATTTATCAACAGGATCCCGTAGGGCTCATCACCTTTGATACCAAGGTGAAGGATAGCCTGGCCCCCAAGAGTAAGCGGACACAGCTTGGTACGCTACTGGCTCATCTCGCCAAGCTCAAGCCGACCGGACCAACCGATATTGGCAAGAGCCTGACGCAGATTGCCGCCATGTTCCGCCATCGGAGCCTGGTGATGATCTTTTCGGACCTGCTGGCGGACCCCGGGCCGGTCTTTCAGGCCCTCCGCCGGATGCGGCACCGCGGGCATGATGTGATCTTGTTCCACATCCTGGACGAAGCGGAAGTCACGTTCCCTTATGATGGAATGGTGGAGTTCGAAGATCCGGAAACCAACGAGCTCGTCGTCGTGGATGCCAGCAGCTACCGCCGCGATTACCAGAGCGAAATTGCCGCCTTCCGGGCAATGTATAAACAGGAATGCTTTCAAAGCGGTATCGACTACGTCCCTCTCGATACCAGTATGCAGTTCGATAAGGCCCTGCTCGGATACCTCCTCAGCCGCCGCGCGCGGTGCTAAATCTCGGTCATGAAAGATAGACTCTCATTTGTCGTCAGTTCTGTGCTGGCTTTCGCCCTGCTGGTCGCCGCTTCCGCTCCTGCGGCGGAAAAGGAAGAGGATGCAAGAGCAGCCGCTCTTGCCAGTGTACGGGGAGCAGCGTCGGCGCGTGATATGACGGTGATGCGGGAGAAACTGGCCGCGGCGGGAAAACTGAAGGGAGCCGCGGAGTTTGACGCGGAATTGCTGCGGCTGGAAGAACTGTGCGACTATCTGGAAAAGTTCTGGCAAGCGGTGGACAAGGGGGCAAAGACGCTCGATGGAACCGAAGAACTTTTGATTGGCGAAGAACGCGTGGCGTTTGTCGAGTATGAAAACGGCACGCTGGTCCTGCGGGTCAAAGGCCAAAATCGCTCGTACGCCGCGAAGACGCTCCCCGCCAAGATCGCCCTCACGCTCAGCCAGAAGGTTATGAAGCCGGATGCAGCCGCGAACAAGGTTTTCTTCGGGGCCTTTTTGGTGCTCGATTATCAGGGAGACGTCGACCTGGCCCGAAAATCCTGGCAGGAAGCCGCGGACGGCGGAATTGATATCAAACGCTTGCTGCCGGAACTGGATGCGGAGCGCCCCTTGCCGCCTGTGGAGTTGCCCGTACTGACGCCGGCTTTGAAGAACGTCCTGTCCGAGAAGAACTGGTCCTTCCGCGTGAAGGGGGAAAAGGGCTGGATCCGTAAGCCGCTCGATAAACGCGTGGAGCAGAGTTCGGAAGGTCGGATGGCGGTGCAGATTCCGGCCGAAGAGAGCGAGAGTTTGCAGCTGATTGCCAAAAAGCCTCTTTCGGGGGATTTTGTCGTCCGCCTGATTCTGACCGATGTGAAGAAGGGGCAGGTCTTGGGCCTGCTGCCGGCCGATGCCCAGGAGGCTGGTTATGTGGTGGAACTTCCCGCGGGAACATTTCTCGTCGAGTTCGGACGCCAAGGGGGTGAGTTTAAATGCACCGTCGGTGGCAAACCGAGGGAAGTCAAACCGCTCGGTAAAGCCGCCCCCAAGATGGCCGGCGTCTTCGGCCTGAGCCTCCCTGCCGGTTCGCAATGCACGATTGCAGCACTGGAATTTGCGGGTAGGTAGTTAGGAAAACCTATCCTATCGTGGAACAAGGCGAGCGAACAAAATGGAGCCAGCCTTGTCCTTCTCTCGCCTAGGAAAACATGACTCAGCAACTAGCCATTTCCCGAATTGACACCCGCCGCGACGACGTGGAGCAAGCCCTCGATGCGCTTCGCGCTAAGCTGAGCCCGGCAGGAAATGTCGTCAGTGAGGCGGGTAAGAAGCGGACCATGGAGGTGTTTGGCGAGCCGCTCTCGCCCCAGCAGGTCGTCGAGCGGATTTGTGGCGATGTGCAGCAGCGGGGTCTGGACGCGGTGCTGGAGTATTCCCGCAAACTGGACAAGGCCGAATTGACTGCCGAGACGATTCGGGTCACCGCCGCGGAATTGAAGGCCGCTCATGCGAAGGCGGAGCCGGCGTTTCTGAAGACGGTGCGGCAGGTGCGCGAGAACGTGCTGCAATTTCAGCGGGCCATTTTGCATAACGATGTGGAATTGACTCGCCCCGGCGTAGTCTTGCGGCAGCGGTATGTTCCTTTGGCGCGTGTTGGCGTTTGTGTTCCCGGTGGTGCGGCAGCTTATCCTTCGACGGTGCTGATGACGGTGGTTCCCGCCCAAGCGGCGGGAGTGGGGGAGATTGCGGTGGTCTCTCCGCCGACGGCGAATGGAGCGAACAACCCCGATGTGCTGGCGACTTGCCACGAATTGGGCGTGACTGAGGTTTATCGCGTTGGTGGGGCTCAGGGAGTGGCAGCCTTAGCGTATGGTGCCGGGCCGATCGCTCAGGTCGATAAAATTGTTGGGCCAGGAAATCTATTTGTTGCTCTCGCCAAGCGGCACGTTTATGGTCAGGTCGATATCGATTCCATTGCCGGACCGAGCGAGGTGGTCGTCATTGCCGATGACACCACCCGCCCCGATTTCACCGCAGCCGACATGCTGGCTCAGGCCGAGCATGCCCCGGGAGCCAGCATTCTCGTCACCTGGAGCGAGAAGCTTTTGGAGGCGACCGCTGCCGAATTGCAAAAGCAGGTAGAGAAGCTGTCTCGTAGCGAGCTCACCATTCAAAGTCTGCGCGACTTCGGCTGTTTGATTCTGGTGCGGGATGAAGACGAGGCGTGTCGCATCACCGAACTGCTTGCCCCGGAGCATCTGCACATCGCCACGGACAACGCCGCTCGGCTGGCTGCGAAGATTCGCAATGCCGGGGCGACATTCCTGGGAAATTACAGTCCCGTCGCCCTGGGCGATTACGCTGCCGGACCATCGCACGTATTGCCGACCGGTGGCACCGCCCGCTGGGCCAGCGGCCTCTCCGCCAACCACTTCCTCCGCAGCAGCAGTGTGATTCAATATTCCGAAGCTGCCTTGCGGTCCATTGCCCCGCACATCCAAGGGCTGGCCGATAAAGAAAGCCTGACGGCTCACCGGGCGAGCGTGGACGTGAGAACTCCGACTCCTGACTCCTGACTCATATCTTCCCCATGTCCTACTTCCGCCCCAACCTGCTTGCGATGGACGGCTACACGCCCGGTGAACAGCCGCAGGCGGGGAAGTTCATCAAGCTGAATACAAATGAGAATCCGTATCCCCCGCCGCCAGGAATTCGCCGTGCAATAGACGAAGTGCTGGAGCGAGGCCTGCAGCGTTATCCCGACCCGATGGCGAACAGCTTTCGGTTGCGGGCGGCGGAAGTTTTGAATCTGCCCAGTAAGGACTGGATTTTGGCCGGTAATGGCAGTGATGACATTCTGACCATCTGCACCCGGGCGTTTGTCGGACCCGGCGAACTTCTGCGATTGCCGTATCCCAGCTACATCCTCTATCGCTCGCTCGCTCAGCTTCAGGATGCCCGTTGGGAGGAAGTGAAGTTCAATGCCGATTGGTCACTGCCGGCGGCATTTGGCAATCCGGCGGAGGGGCTCAAGCTGGTATTTCTGCCCAATCCCAATAGTCCCACCGGAACGATGATTTCGCGCGAGGCGATTCTGGAGTTTGCCGAGCGGCTGCCGTGTCCGCTGCTCGTCGACGAGGCTTATGTGGACTTTGCCGACTTCAATTGCCTGGACCTGGTCGCTCAAAACGAGAAGATCATGGTCAGCCGCACGCTGAGCAAGTCATATGGACTCGCGGGCCTTCGCTTCGGCTACATCGTCGCCCAGCCGCACTTCATCGAGCAACTCATCAAGATGAAGGACAGCTACAATTGCGATTCGCTTTCCATTGCCGCGGCGACGGCCGCCATTGGAGATCAGGCCTGGCTGGCTGAGAATCGGGCAAAGAACATCGCCACTCGTGAGCGGTTAGCGGCTGGCCTGACGCAACTCGGTTTTGCGGTGATTCCGTCACAATCGAACTTCGTTTGGTGTACCCATCCAAATCGTCCCGCCAAGCCAATCTACGAGCAGCTTAAACAGAACCGCATTTTGATCCGCTACATGAATTACCCTGGCTGGAGCGACGGCCTGCGGATCAGTGTTGGATCGGATGAACAGCTTGATGCCTTGCTGACCCTTCTCAAGACCATGGTGTGATATGCCCCGAACCGCAACGATTGCCCGAGAGACTCGCGAAACCCAAATCCGCCTGGAACTCAACCTGGACGGCAGTGGCCAGGGAAGCTGGCAAACTGGCGTGGGATTTCTCGATCACATGCTGGAACTGTTCGCTCGTCACGGGGCGTTCGATTTGAAGGTCGAGGCAAAAGGGGACTTGCACGTTGACCAGCACCATACGGTGGAAGATGTCGGCATCTGCCTGGGGCAGGCGGTAAAGCAAGCCCTTGGTGACAAAAAGGGGATCCGCCGCTACGGCCACTTCACATTGCCCATGGAAGAGACGCTGGCGACAACGGCAATCGATCTTTCAGGCCGCTATTACCTGGTGTTTCAAGCCGCCTTTGACAGTCCCAAAATTGGCGACTTCGATACCGAGCTCGTCGAAGACTTCTGGCAGGCTTTTGCCGCGAACGCCCTCTGCAATTTGCATATCCTCATTCACTACGGCCGCAACAGCCACCACAAGAGCGAAGCGATTTTCAAATCCGCCGCCCGCGCCTTGCGGATGGCGGTGGAAAGCGATCCGCGTATGACCGGAGTGCCGAGCACGAAAGGAACCCTGACCAAATGATTCGGCGCTAATGGCTATTCGTCGCGGTGAACCGTCTGGGGCGAGAACGCGGGGAGGCACACGGCGATATATTCTGCCCCCTCTGCTGCCGGAGTGCTGTATCTCACCCATTCGCCACGCTGCGTGATGACAGCCTGGCCGGCATGAACATCGAGTTCACCACCCTGATAGTCAATATGCAACGTACCGCGCAAAACCACCGTGAATTCATTGAACTGGGGTGTCTGGCCCGGCTCCACCCAGCCGCAGGGACTGGTCATCCGGGCGATGCTCAGGCCTTCGGTCGCGGAATTGACCCGCCCTACAAACTCCTCAATCTTTTTGGGTTTGTTCCCCGCGGCTTGAATGATGGTGGGCGAAATGATGTGCTTGGGCATAGCCAATCCCTTTGATAAAGATCCAGTCTCGTTGATTGCTCGACTGGAATTAGCCCGCGCCAGGCTTTAGGATTCAAGTAGTCCTTTCACGGAGATAACGATGAAATACGCCTTGCGATTTTTTCTCATCCTGGCTGTGCTGCTTGCGCAGATCTCAGGAGTGGCATTGTCTTCCGCGCAAGACAATACACCGTCTGCTCCTAAGGCAGCCAAGAAACTGCCGGAGCCCCTGACGGAATACAAAGGGCGAGTGATCGCCCAGACGATGCATTACACCGGCGCACCCTGGCTGATTCGCGATAACCGGGAACAGGAGGAGCGGTGCTCCCTGATGCTCGCCAATCTGGGAATCAAACGGGGAATGACCATTTGCGATATGGGCTGCGGCAACGGGTTTTACACGCTGCAGTTTGCCAAGATGGTGGGCGACGAAGGGCATATCTACGGCGTGGACATCCAGCCCGAAATGCTAAAACTGCTCAACGACCGCGCCGATGAACAAGCCGTGCGGAACATCACTCCCGTCCTGGGCACTTTTGTGGACCCCCGGCTGCCGAAGGGGAAATTCGACATGATTTTTTGTGCGGACGTCTATCATGAGTTCTCCTATCCCGAGCAAATGCTGGCGGCCATGCGCGAAGCTTTGGCCCCCAAAGGTCAGCTAGTTTTGCTGGAATTCCGGGCCGAAGATCCGAACGTCCCCATCAAGCCGGAACACAAAATGTCGAAGGCCCAGGTGCTAAAGGAACTACGTCCCAACGGCTTCAAACTCGAAAAGCAGTACGAGAAACTCCCCTGGCAGCACCTGCTGTTTTTCGTCCGGGACGAAGCCTGGAAGAAGGATTCTCCGTAAGGCCGACAAAATGGCGATTTCTTCTGGCCCGTTGTCAGCGAATCCGCTACGATGACGACATGGGGCTGGAGCGATTCTTCGCCGCGGTCCGCTCGGCGTACTCCGAGGCTGACCCATCGCTCGATGGCACAATTCATTCTGTCAGGAACGGAAGGACACGAAACATGTTGCGACCACGTTACAAGAAAGCGTTGCTGTGGGTTTCATTGGGATTGCTCTTGGGACTGTCCACAGGATTGGCCGTGCATATTGGCCTGGAGTCTCTTCACCCTTCGGATGCCAAATCGCTCGCTCTCGAAGAATTAAAGCTGCGAGCGGCGGCTTCGCACGGCTCGGAAACGTTTGCCATGGCGACGGGCCCTTCCGATGAAAACGCGGAAGCAGTCATGATGCTCGACTATTTAACCGGGGACCTGACGTGCTTTGTTCTCAACCCGCGCTTGGGTAAATTCAACGCCATGTTCAAGACGAACATTTGGAAGGAATTGCCGCCCGAAAAAGGGAAGAAGGCTTCTTACGTCATGTGCACCGGTACCTGGAATACGCTTAAGGGTGGACCGGACGGGCTTCGCCCCGCTGATTGTGTGTTGTATGTGGCCGATTGCAACACGGGTTACTTTGTCGCGTACTCTTTCCCCTGGCAAGCCGCAGCGAATACGAATGTCGGACCGCCGTTGAACGGAGCGATGGTGACATTAGATTTCGGTAAGGCGCGCGATTTGAAACTACGCAAGTAAGTCACCCGCTCGTAGGGCCCGCATGACCTGGCAACTGGAGAAATCGGTGATTCGCGGAGAGCTTTTTAATCTCCGTCAGAATCACGTTCACGGGTGGCTGGAGTTGAAGGGAGCGTCGTCGCTCGTCCATTTAGGGCTCACCGGTAATTTGGAAGGTGAGCTTTTTGGAAAGCGCATTCAGTTCGAAACGGAATTGGCGGACGAAGACGACGGAAAATCCACGGGGTCCAAGGTCGGGGCGGAAACTGTTGAGCATTGCAGTTCCATCCCTGACTTTGAAGCTCTTGAAATTCAGCAAATCGGCCCGACGGGGACGATGAAATTGGTGCGGACACCTGGTCCTGTCAATAGCGGAGAATCGATCCGTCTCAATTTGCAGTGGTACAGTCAGAATGGCGAGATGCGAATCGATCTTGAGAATCCGCGTTTGAAGTTTGTCGATGCCGAGGATGCAGAGAATGGTCCTTCTCGAGTGACCGACAGTGATGGTGAATCGGTATTCCTCAAAGAGAGCGAGGAGGAGTTTCCTGAATTTCCTGACGATGCCGACGCGGACGATCCGTATGGCTTGTTTCCTCCGCAACTGGAGGAGCAACTCGAAGACGAAATCTCCAGTCCAGAAATCGCGGCTATCGATGAAGGATCGCTGGGAGAAGGCGCAGCAGAACCCGGGTTGGGGCCTGACGATCCGCTGGCTGAATATCCTTTTGAAGAGCGGACGAAACGGAGCTGGGACGAAGTTATCCCCGGCATCGACGAACAGACGAAGCGATTGTACGAATCTTGGGATGAGATTTTTGAAGGGAAGAAGGACGTTCCCCTCTGCACGATCTTTGATCCACCGCTGACAATTTATCCGGTCGATAAGCTTAGCGATGCGGAAGTCGATATGGCCTTCAAGGTCATTCTCCGCCGCCTGGCGATGCACAGTGTCGCTCTCGATATGTGTGAGCACTTTACTCCCCGTGACGCCTATCGGCTGCTGGTCGAGGAAATTCTGCCGAAGTGCCCGATCTATCCTGGGCTTCCTCTCACGGGTTACGTGCAGCACTATTCCACCTGGGAATACTGCCGCAAATGCGAAGACGAGTTTGAAGCCAAATGGCAGGCCGAAGAGAAAGAGCGAAAGGAGCGGCGTGCCCGAGGGGAAGAGGAGGAAGGGCCCGATACACCGGATGACGAGATTCCGTTCTAGCGAATCGCCAGTTGTAGAGTAGCGGCCTCCGGTGGGACCGCTATAATCAGGCCGCAGCGGCGAATACCACCTAGCGGCGCGTACTTCATGCGTCACCTGACGGCTCGAATATCACAATCCCATGCACTGCACAGCCTGTAACACGGAATCTCCTTCTGAGTCCATTTTCTGCCCCAAGTGCGGCAAATCGCTGGCGGAGCAGGGGAGTTCATCGCCGGCCGATGACAGGACGAACGCCGTTCAAAAAATGATGGCCAAAGTGGAGTCGGTTCGCAATGCGCCCAACGATGCCGAGCATGATTTGTGGAAGGGGGGCTTCTCCCCCAAAGCCATGCTGGGCTATTGGCTCTTGGCGGGAGTGGTCACTATCGTCGCGATTGTGGCGGGATTCGTCACCATGATTCCGGTTATCTGGATTGTGGGCATTGCCCTGGCTTTCAGCTTGTGGGTCGCGTTCGCGCTGTATCTGGTGTATCAGCGATTGGGAGTGGAATACCACCTGACGACTCAGCGACTCTTTCACCGCCAAGGGATCTTGTCCCGCGTCACCAACCGCATTGAGGTCATCGACATCGATGATGTGCAATTCTCTCAATCGTTTGTCGAGCGCTTTCTGGGTGTTGGCACTATCCGGATTCTGTCGACAGATATCTCCGATCCCAAACTCGTGATGCGCGGCATTGACGATGTCAAGAACGTGTTCGATATCATCGACAAAGTGCGCCGAGACGAACGCCGCCGCCGCGGGCTGCATATTGAGACGGTTTAGAAGTAGTAAAAACTGGAAAGTACTCCGCTGGGCCGATCGCACCTTTTCGTCTCGGCTGTATGTGCCCTTGGTGTCCCTCTCCTTTTTTTGCTCTTCCCCTGCGGACGTCACTGACCGAAATCACTTTGGGGGTAACACCTCTTGATGCCGGCCCTCCTTCCAGTTGTTCAAGGCTAAGATGACGGAATGTGCGGACGCTTCACACTGCGAACATCTCCCCAGCGGCTGCTGGAGGGATTTGGGGCTTCATTCCCGGAGTTTTCACCCCGCTATAATATCGCGCCGACACAGCTTGTATTGGCGGTTCGCACGACTCCAGAAGGGACGGGCCGACAGGTGGCGGCCCTTCGCTGGGGGCTGGTTCCTTCTTGGGCCAAGGACCTAAAAATCGGGGCGAATGCCGTCAATGCTCGGGCGGAAACAGTGGCGAAAAAGCCGATGTTTCGGGCCGCCATCAAAAAGCGGAGATGCCTGGTGCTGGCGGATGGTTATTATGAATGGCAAGCCCATGGCAAGGCGAAACAGCCTTACCATTTTCGTTATGAAGATCAGCGGCCGTTTGCCTTTGCCGGTTTGTGGGAGTCGTGGCGAGGTGCGGATGGCAACGACGCTCCGCTGGAAACTTGCACCATTATCACGACAGCCGCCCGGGGAATTGCCGCCACCCTGCACGAGCGAATGCCCGTGATTATCCCACCCAGCGACTACGACCGCTGGATTGCCCCCCAGCCGCTGGATGTCGCGCAATTAGAGACTCTTTTGCATCCGCCGCTGCAAGATGAGCTCATTCCGGTTCCCGTTTCCAAAGTGGTCAACAGCGTGAAGAACCAGGGTCCCGAGTGCCTGGAACCGGCTGACCCGTTATTCCCCGGCCTTGAGTAGCTGGTGGCTCCGCAACCAGCGCTCGCAAAGCCCGGTCCAACTGGAAGGGAGCTTCTCGTTCTGGCGAACTCCAAAATCGTGGTCGCCACTGGAATAGATGTGTAGCTCAGCAGGGATGCCGGCCCGCTGGAGAGCCATGTACATGACGACGCTGTTCAATGGGTCGCTGATTTTGTCATCCGACGAATGCACCAACAGCACCGGCGGCGTCTTGGCCGCCAAATGAATTCCAGGCGGGACTTCGTCCTTGTCCTTCAACTTCAGATAGCCCGAGTAACAGCAGACAGCGAAGTCCGGACGGCAACTCATTTTGTCCATGTCGTCGATGGACTCGTAGAGCCGCTTCTCAAAACCGGCGGCTGTCGCCAGGGCTAAATGCCCTCCCGCAGAAAAACCAACCATCCCGATGCGTCCGGGATCGATACCCCACTCCTTCGCCCGACTGCGGACCAGGCTGACGGCTCGCTGGGCGTCGACTTGCGGTCCAAGCGGTGGTTCTCCTTTGATGTCACCGGGGCGGCGCGGGCAGCGATACTTGAGAATGATACCCGTCATGCCTCGGGAATTGAGCCAGGCCGCGACCTCTTCCCCTTCCAGTTCCCAAAACAAATCGTGGTACCCGCCGCCAGGGCAAATCAACATCGCCGTGCCGTTGTTCGTCTCCTTCGGCGGCGAATAAACCGCAATCGACGGCCGCGTCACATTCGTAATCAGCCGCGTTGGTCCTTGGATGATCACGGATTCATAGACGCGGCTATTCTCCTCCCCCTTGATGCCGACATCGCCAGGGACCTTTCCTGGCCAGAGTTCAATAACGGTTGGTTCCGCGAAGAGGAGTCGTGTCGACAACGCCACGACGAAAAAAATGGCACCGTGGATGAGGGGGGATTTCATTTCATAGTTCTCGCCAAAAAGTTGCGGCACCAAGAAATGGCCATTGTATCCGGTCATTTGCTAAAATAATCCGAGCCAACCGAAGGGATCGGTCTCATGCTTAGACGACGGCATTTCCAGATTAGCATTCGCACGCTTCTGATTCTCACGACGCTTGTCGCGATTTTTCTGGCCTATTTCATTCGCATTCGCCAGAGAGTTCACGAACAGCAGAGGGCCCTCGCTCGTATCGCGGAGCTGGGAGGAAAGACGTCGTTCAAGCCCACATCTCGTGTTGGGCCGTGGCTTCGTAAGACCGTTGGGGAAGAGTATTTTAGGGAAGTTGCTGCCGTTGATTTGGACAAGTCGCTGGTCACCGATGCGGACCTGAAAGTGGTTGGAAGAATCAGGGGCATGAAGTCGCTCATTCTGAGTGGATTTCCGTGGGACTCTCGACTTCATCGTCGAAAGGGCCCGCCCCACAATCCCAGCCTTCTCCCGTCACAGATCTCCAGTCGTGGAATTCGAGGACTCGGACCGCAACCAACGCTTGAGATTGCTAAATTTAGCCATGTCCCTGTCGCAGATGACGGTTTGGAGACGATTTCTTTATGGACTCGACTCCAAGTGCTTGACCTTGAAAATACGCAAGTTACTTCGATCGGCGCGCAGCACCTTGAAAAACTGGTGCACCTCAAATCGCTGAATTTGGCAGGAACCAAGATCGACGACAAAGCGGTTCCCACGCTCTGTCAGATGGCTTCTCTGCAAGAACTTGACTTATCAAATACCGCGGTCTCCGGAGAAGGCCTCTTGCGGCTGCGAACTCAATTGCCTGCTTGTAAGCTGAGCGGTAGGCTCGTGGACTTTCCCAACGGCATTAACCCAGACGCGCAAAGCATGCGCTGGAAAGAAATCACCCGGGCGATGTGGGCTCTTGGTCGACGAGGAGAACTAAAGCTTCTCGTCCTGGCCGGGACGTCTGTCACGGACTCGCATCTTGAAGATCTGGACCGCTTGCAGAACGTCGATGTGATCGACCTGCGCCGCACAAAAGTCACCGCTGCAGGTATTGATACGCTTCAGCGGGCTTTGCCCAAGTGCAAAATGATTCGCTGACGCAACAATCTATCCCGCCATTCGGCTAATCCGGCTGGAGGCAACTTCTTCCGCTTCGGCCGGGGTCGCGACGTAGCGATACTGCATCAGGTAGGCGTCTTCCGTGGTGTCTTCGTAGAAGTCGCGGAGCAGCGAGATCGCCCGAAAACCCATTTCGCGAAAAAAGAGTTGGGCACTCAGGTTGGTCTCTCGAACTTCCAGCATGATCTTGTTCCGCCGTTGGGGGGAAAGCTTGCTGACGAGCTTCCGGAGCATCTGCTCGCCGACACGCTTCCGCTGCAAGTCCTGATGAACGGCAAAATTCAAGATGTGCAGCCGGTTGCGGTGCAACTCATAGATCATGAAGCCGATGACCTTCTCGTGATGCTCGGCCACCATGCCGATGCAATTGCGTTGCCGCAGACAGCGGACAAAGTCCTCCTCGGACCAAGGAAACTCGAAGGATTGACCTTCAATGGCGAGCACTTCGGGCATATCGCGACGAATCATCCAGCGGATATGTACCGGAACCTGAAGTCTTCCCGAGCCGATCATAAGTCGTTCCTCCGTGAAAACCTGGCCTGCTAGCATCCTGCGGCGAGGGTCCCGAGCAACCAATGAAGTCGCTCAAGGGGGCGTAACATACCGCAGTCGCAAAAATTCGCCAAGACGAAACAAAGGGACGGATTCTCGCAGAAAGCTAATTCTAATCCGGGAAGGGTTCTTGGGGGGAGGCGTAACGGCCCCGAATAAATCAGCCATCCACTTCCCGTCCGCAACCAACTGTCAACTCGGCCGCAGAAGCGTTAGGATTCTAGTCTGGCGACTCAAGTATCCATGTCTTGACGAATAGGGTGTCCATCGATGAAGACTCTTGTGACTTTGGTTCTCTGCTGTGGGCTGGTGACGCTTTCCCTCGCGTATGCACCTTTACGAGAGGTTTCGCCCACCAGCGACTGGCCTTGTTTTCGCGGGCCAACGGGCATGGGAACGAGCAATGCCAAAGGGCTGCCGGAGTCCTGGAGCCAGACCGAGAACCTCGCATGGAAAGTCCAGTTGCCGGGACCAGGGGCATCGAGCCCCGTCGTATTCGGCGACCGGATCTACATCACCTGCTACACCGGGTTCTTCGTCCCCGGTGATGAAGGGAGCAAGGAGAATCTCAAACGCCATTTGATTGCCCTCGATCGCCAGACCGGCAAAACCATCTGGAACAAAGCCATCGCCGCCAAGCTCCCTGAAGAAGACAAAATCCGCGACCACGGCTTTGCCGCCAGCACGCCGGCCGTCGATGCCGACCGCATTTACACGTTCTTCGGCAAGACCGGCGTCATCGCCTTCGACCACAGCGGCAAGCAGCTCTGGGAAGCCGACGTCGGCTCGCAAACGCACGGCTGGGGGTCGGCTGCGTCACCGGTGCTCTGGAAGGACATGGTCTTCATCAATGCCAGCGTGGAAAGCGATTCGCTCGTTGCCCTCGACCGCAAAACGGGAAAAGAAAAGTGGCGGGCCAAGGGAATCAAAGAAGCCTGGAACACGCCGCTCGTCGTTACCGCCGAGTCGGGGCGACAGGAACTCGTCGTCGCCACGGCGGGGAATGTCATGGCGTTTGCCCCAGATACCGGCAAGCCCCTTTGGACCTGCAAGACCGACATCGGCTGGTATATGGTCCCCAGCGTAGTAGCCGATAAAGGCATCGTTTATTGTCTGGGCGGGCGTTCCGGTGTCGCCGGCCTGGCAGTCAAAGCGGGGGGCGAGGGAGACGTAACCGGCACCCATCGCTTGTGGACCAGCCTCAAGGGTTCCAATGTGTCGTCGCCCGTCTACCTGAATGGATATCTCTACTGGATGCACGATTCCCGCGGCGTGGCGATGTGTGCCAAGGCTGATACCGGCGATCTCGTCTACGAGAAAACCCTCAATCGGGCCGACCAGTCCTATTCCTCCGCGCTCCTGGCAAATGGCAAGATCTACTACCTCACCCGCAGCGGCCGTACCTTTGTCATTGCCGCCAAGCCGGAGTTCGAGCAACTGGCCGCGAACGACCTCGGCGACCGCAGCGTCTTCAACGGCAGCCCAACACCCGACGGCAGCCGCATTTTGATCCGCTCGGACAAGTTTCTCTACTGTGTGGGCAAATAGGTGCCTCATGCAGCAGCTGACCGTCCTGGAAACCTGCCTCTGCGTTGATGACCTCGCGGCCGCGGAGAAATTCTACTCGCAGGTCCTCGGGCTAACTCTTCACAGCAAGCAGGAAGGTCGCCACATTTTCTTCCGCTGCGGTCGGGGGATGCTGCTCTTGTTCAATCCAGAGCAAAGCAGCTTGCCCGGCGAGATTCCGGCTCATGGAACGCACGGTGCCGGGCACGTCGCCTTTGCCGTGCAGGAAGCGGAATTGCCCGCCTGGCGAAAGCTCCTGGAAGAGCACGGCATCCCCATCGAACGGTTTCATACCTGGCCCGGCGGCGGCCACTCGGTCTACTTTCGCGACCCGGCAGGGAACAGCCTGGAACTGGCGACCCCAACTATCTGGAAAGAGGCGCTCTCCGGTGCGCCAGGCACAACCGTCTGACTGCCCGAAATTCCAGCAATGCCGGCTTGGCACTGGTCAAACAGTCAGGTCGCCGATGGCTTGACCCCACCGCTGTATCACAGCCGGGGACGAAACGGCCGGCCGGTTCGCGCGATAAGCGACCGAGCCCCCTCTGGCAGGTGGTTTCGATTCGCGGATTCAAACACTTTTTCGGCGCGAGACTTACGGCGAATCTCCAGAACGCAACCCGTTTCGTGAACAGTTGTTCAAGTGACGCGAATCAACGTAAGTTTGATTCGCAAGGGCCAAAACTGGCCGTTTTCGATTCACCAAAAACTGCCCCTCGGCTCGGCAAATGATAAGGTGTTTTCCGAAGTGTGATGCGGCACATTTGGCAACCCCATCAGCCGAATCAGCCAGCGCAGCTCCGCCAGCGACAGCTTCCCAGTGCACAACTCTCCAGCACCAGGCGGCCCAACTTTTCTACAACCGACATGTCAAAGAGCAACCCCTTCCCTGAGCCTCGCGCGCAGGCTGAACCTGCCGCTGGCCAGCCTCCCTATTGTATACACTTGTCACCTATTGTCAAGGGGCAAGAAAACTCTCGTTCCCAGACAGAGCCTGGGAAGACGTTGAACGATGCTGTTCTTCCCTGTGTGCTGTGGACGGACGGGACGAGAGTCCCATCCTACTTTTTTAGTGGTATTATGTGGCGAACAAGATTGGCACAACGCAGCAAAGGACAACAGCATGTGGAAGCTTGAAGGGACGGACGGGAGCTTGGAGGTTGCGGGGATGGCGACGCGGGTGGATGTGGCCCATCCGGAGCAGGGGTTTTTGTCCTCAGCCAGCAATGGGCGGTTCATGCAACTGTTGCCGGCGGAGATGGGGGGGGCCAGCGCGCTCAAGCTGGCCGAAGCCTATGTCCGGGGGAACGATCTGGTCGCCCTGTACGAGCCTCTGGCCCCGCACCAGGTCCAGCCGTCGGTCTACTGGCGGGCTCGCTATGACGAAGGAAAGCAGGCCGTAGGGGTGGAGATGATTGTCTCCATGCAAACGAGCCTGCTCGACAGTAATCCGGAAACCGTGGTGGCGACCGGCATGCCCATCGGCGATGTGTGGGGGCCGGCTGGTGAACAGGCGAAGTCTCTAAATCGCCTGGAATACAACGAATTTCCGCTCGCCCTTTCGGGCACCAATGGCACTCCTCAGCCGAGCCTCGTCGTCTATCAGGCGCGAGATACTCCGTTCGCCTACGTGGAAATGGTCCACCCAGCCGACTTCGTCGCCACGCAAGTGGAACTCAACAAGTGGGGAGAATCCTGGGCCACCACGCGGCTCTTCAGCGAGCGGCTTGAAAAAGGAGTCATCCGCCGCGCCCGCATCGCCGGCTGGCATGTTCCCCGCAAGTCGGACGTTCTCAATACCGCAGCAGAGCTCTACGCCAAGTTCGCCGCCGAGCCGTTACCACTGACAACCTAAGTTGAGGTCCCGGCGTCAGCCGGCGAGCGGCCTGCGTAAGCTGGCCGGTCACATGGAACGGAAGAAAGAGTCCGCTCTTGGGTGCGGACTCACCGGCCAGCTTACACAGGCCGCTCGCCTAGAGAGTCTTCTCCAGCGACGTCACCTCTCCCACCAGTGCTCGAAAGAACGGCTCTACGTCCGTGACCAAGCCGACGGTCTGAAACGAACCCCGGTCGGCGAGTTTGATGCAGGTGGAGGGGTTGATGTCCACGCAGACGACCTTGACCCAGGCTGGCAGCAGGTTGCCGACGGCAATGGAGTGGAGCGTGGTGGCGACCATCAGGCAGAACGTGACGTCCCGGATTTGCTCCCGCATCTGCCGCTGGGCTTCGAGCGTGTCGGTGATCACCTCCGGCAGCGGGCCGTCGTCCCGGATGCTGCCGGCGAGCAGGAAGGGGACATTGTTTTTGATGCACTCGTACATGATGCCGCTCTTCAGCATTCCCGTTTCCACCGCCTGCCTGATCGAACCGATCCGGCGGATGCGGTTGATCGCCCTCAGGTGATGCTCATGGCCGGCTTCCACAATGTCACCGCAGTCCAGCCGCACACCGAGGCTGGTCCCAAAGATGGCTTGCTCGATGTCGTGCGTGGCCAGGGCGTTGCCGGCGAAGAGCCTTTGGATGTAGCCCTTGCGGAGAAGCGTACAGAGATGCTCGTCACTGCCGGTATGAACGATAGCCGGCCCGCCTACAAGCAGGGCTTTGCCACCGTCCCGTTTCGTCCGAATCAACTCCTGGGCAATCTGCCGGATGGCCACTCCCTTGGGCTTTTCCGTGGAGACCGGGCTGTTCATGAACTCAAAGCCGTGGCTCTGCGTTCCGCGGTCCTGGGGATGAACCCGCACCCCGGCATGGCCGACAACATACTGCTCGCCGATTTGCACGTCGGTCATCGCCCCGCAGCGGGCGGTGTTGGCGACTGCATCGACGAGGATGCCGCAGTCCATCTCCTGGTCTCTCACTTCCACCCATTGGTCGGCGAGGCGAATTTCCGTCCGCTGATTGGTGGTGCTGTAGAATCCCTCGGGGAAAGCCCCGGCGATGTCCGCGGCCACGAGACGGCAGTCTTGTTTGACGATGGGGACCGCACCATGATCGGCGATGGTTGCCAGGATCTGCTCCAACCGCTCTTCGGTGGGAGCACTGACTTCGACCAGGGCGTAACTGGGATCCTTCCTCGCCTGGCCGATGGTGATTTTCTCAATGCGGAACGCCCCGCCCGCTGCCGTCACGCAGTCCAGCACCTTCGGCAGCAACAGGCTGTCGATGATATGGCCGGTCAGTTCGACTTTTTCCGTGAATGGGCTGCTCATGGGGAAATTCCTTCTGGGCCGGTTCTTCTTTCAACATTCTACGCAATTTGGGTCCTTTGCGGCTGCAAATCGCTGTAGGCGGAATCGCCCCTTTTTGAAACAATAGGCCCCTCACCAGTCTGCCGACGCCGCCCGCAACGGCTATCGGCCATTCGATCCGCATGGAGGCCCGCTGTCATGGAATTTATCGCCCGCCGTACGCTGTTTGTCGCTTCCGTTTTCACTGTAACAGCCTTGATGTTCCTCGCCGGCTGTGGCGGCAAAGAGGCCGGCACCGCTAGCAGTGAAGAATCGACGCCAGAAGTGACAGCCGCTTCGACTTCCACGGAAGCAACGGCCCAGAATGCGACCTCCGCGCCGATCGCCACGATCAACTACGAGGCCCAGCCCTCCATTTACGGCAACGCGACCGCTTCCCCCATCGTCAATCCCGTGGTTGTTCTGCACACATCCGCCGGCGATATCCAGATTGAGCTGCTGATGGAGCAAGCCCCGCAGACCGTGGGGAATTTCCTGGATAACTATGCCCGGCCGGGAGCCTATGAGAGCACGATTTTCCACTATGTCGATCCCAAGGGATTCATCCTCGGCGGCGGCTACACGGCGGATCTCACGGCCAAGCCAGTCCGTGGCGGCATTTACAACGAATCGAACAACCGCGTCTCGCACGAGCGGGGAACAGTCGCCATGTCGCATGAGCCGAACGATCCCAATAGCGCGAACCGCCAGTTCTTCATTAACGTGGTGGATAACACGGGGCTGGACTTTCAAGGGAACGAACCCGACCAGCGAGGCTACTGCGTCTTCGGCCGTGTGACGCACGGGATGGAGATCGTGGACCAGATCGCCGCGGCGGCCGTCGCACCCCAAGAGGGTTTCGAAAATCTCCCCGCGAAACCGATTGTGATTCAGTCGGTGGAAGAGTTGAAGTAACTTGCTTCTCGCTGGCTGGCCCGCGATAATCAGCAGGTCTTCCAGTTCGAACTTGATACTTACAACTTCCTCCCCATGCGATTTCTCCTCCTTGCTTCGCTCGTTGTCTTGCTCGACATCGCTGCGCCTGTCCCTGCTTTCTCTGCCGACAAAGTCTTCCGGGCCGGGGCATTTGCCATCGACATCACGCCGCTGGAATTGCCCGTCCTGGTGAACGGCAATATGAATGCCACACTGGCGGACAAGGTGAACGACCGGTTGCATGCCCGTTGTCTGGTGCTCGATGACGGCAGCAATCAGGTCGCCATTGTGATTGTCGATAGCTGCATGATTCCCCGATCGCTGCTCGACGATGCCAAGGAACTGGCGAGTAAGGCCACGGGGATTTCCACCAATCGCATGCTGATTTCGGCCACGCACACGCACAGCGCCCCCAGCAGCTACGGCTGTCTGGGGACCGATGCCGACCCCAAATATGTCCGTTTTCTGCCGCCGCAGATTGCCAAAGGGATTCTCCAAGCTCAAAAGAATCTGGCTCCGGCCCGCATTGGCTGGGGAATGGGGAGGGACGAAAAGAATGTCGCCAACCGGCACTGGGTGATGAAGCCCGGCATCGCGCCGACGAACCGCTTTGGCGGCACCAAGGACGACACCGTGATGATGCACCCTGGGCACAACAACCCCAATGCCATCCGCCCAGCTGGCCCGGTGGATCCCGATGTTCCGGTCGTCAGCTTGCAGACCCCCGATGGCAAGCCCATCGCTGTCCTCTCGGCTTATTCGCTGCACTACGTCGGCGCGAAGGCGCTCTCGGCGGACTACTTCGCCGTTTTCTGTGAAAAGATAGCGGGCAAGTTGGGGGTCCCTAATGAAGCCGACAAGTCCAGCCCGTCCTTCATGGCCGCGCTCGCCAACGCCACCAGCGGGGACACCTGGCTGATGGACTACACCCAGAAGGAAAGGCGGAAATATGACATCGAAGGAGTCGCCGAAGATGTGTCATCAGCAGCCTTTGCTGCCTATCAGAAAATCAACTATTTCGACTGGGCCCCGCTGGTGATGGAAGAAAAGCTGCTAAGCGTGGGAGTGCGGATGCCGAGTGCCGATGAGGTTGCAGCCGCCAAGGAAATGGTGCAGTCGATTGAAGCGGGCAAGCCGATGAACCTCGAACAGATTTATGCCCGCGAAACGCTGATACTCCATGACCTGCCGCCTACCCGCGAATTGAAGTTGCAGGCCATTCGCATCGGCGACCTGGCCATTGGCACGATTCCCAACGAGGTCTACGGCAGCACCGGATTGAACATCAAGAAGGATAGCCCCATCAAGACCACCTTTGTCATCGAGCTCGCCAATGGCTGCGAAGGGTATCTGCCTCCGCCAGAACTGCTGAAGCTGGGGGGGTACACTTGCTGGCGGGCTCGCACCAGTTGCCTGGAAAGCGAGGCCGAACCCAAGATTCGGGGGGCAGTCCTGGAATTGCTGGAAAAAGTTGCCAAGACGCGGGCCGATGAGCCCGCCGTGGCCGCGAAGAAACCCTAGCGGGCCGATTCCGTCCGTTGACCATGGGGGGAGCCCGGCTTAGAGTGAAAGCTTCCCAATTTCTCATCTAAAATCGCCTCGATAAGCCGCTTTCCATGCTTGCCAAACGTGTCATTCCTTGCCTGGACGTGGACCGCGGGCGGGTGGTGAAAGGGACGAATTTTCTCAACCTGCGGGATGCCGGCGACCCCGTGCAGGTAGCGGCCCGCTATGAACAGGAAGGGGCCGACGAGCTGGTTTTTCTGGATATTACCGCCAGCCACGAGGGGCGAGATATAATGCTGGATGTCGTCCGTCGGACGGCCGAGCAGATTTTCATGCCTTTGACGGTCGGCGGCGGGATCAGAACCATCGAGGACATTCGGGCTTTGCTCAACGCCGGCAGCGACAAGGTTTCCATCAACTCCGCCGCCTGCAAAAACCCGGACTTCGTCCGCGAGGCGGCGAGGCGATTTGGCAGCCAGTGCATTGTGGTGAACATTGACCCCAAGCGGATTCGTAAAGAGGGACGAGAAGTTTGGGAAGTTCATGTCAACGGCGGCCGGCTGCCAACGGGGTTGGAGGCGGTGGCCTGGGCGAAACAGGTGGAAGAACTGGGTGCGGGTGAGATCGTCCTCACCAGCATGGATTGTGATGGGACGAAGGACGGATACGATTTGGAAGTGACGGCTGCCGTGAGTGAGGCGGTGAGCATTCCCGTCGTAGCCAGCGGTGGTGCGGGCAAGCCAGAACATCTGGCGGACGCAATTCAGCTTGGCAAGGCGGATGCCGCCCTGGCGGCGAGCATCTTTCATTTCGGCGAGTATACGATCGAGCAGACGAAGCAAATCATGGCGGCAAGAGGAATCTCAGTGAGGTTGTAGAAGCTCGAAATCCGAAGCTCGAAATTCGGAAAAAAGGCCGGTCGAATATTGCCTTTCGAATTTCGTGCTTCGTGTTTCGGATTCTGGAGAACAGGAGCAGGGCATGTCGCATTCAGGAGCGGAAGAGAAAAAAGGCGGGTTTGAGACCCACAGCGTCTCGGCGGAGGAGTTGATTGCCAGGCTCTCCGGGGAGAAGCAGGAGTTGGAAGTTGATAAGTACTTCCGCGCCCTGGTGAAGCTGGAGGGAAGCGACTTGCATATGAAGGTGGGAAAACCGCCCATGGTCCGCATTCGCAACGAGTTGCGACCCTTGAGCCGCGGTCCAGTCGAACGGGCCGAGATGGTCAAGCTGCTCGTACCCATGATGAACGACCGCAGCCGGCGAATCTTTGAGGAAGAGGGGGGAGCGGACTTTGCCTATACCTGCGAAGTCGATGGGGTGATGTGGCGATTCCGCGTCAATTTACTGACGCAGAATCAAATGATGGGTCTGGTTGCCCGCCGCGTCAACAACAAGATTCCCGACTTCAAAGGGCTGTTTCTGCCGCCGTCGATTGAAAGCCTTTGCCACTGGGATCAGGGAATGGTGCTGCTGGCGGGTGTGACCGGTTCGGGCAAGAGCACGACGATTGCCTCCATGCTGGATTACATTAACCAGCGAGAGCGGGTCCACATTTTGACTCTGGAAGACCCGATTGAATTCGTGTTCACCGAGCAACTGGCGCTCATCAACCAGCGTGAAGTCGGCTTTGACGTGAAAAACTTCAGCATTGCGATGAAGCATGCAGTTCGCGAAGATCCGGACATCATGCTTGTCGGCGAAATGCGAGACGAAGAAACATTCATGACGGCCATTCACGCCGCTGAAACCGGGCACTTAGTGTTCGGAACGATTCACGCTTCCACTGCGCCCTCGACCATTGGCCGTATTTTGGACCTGTTCCCCGAGGCGATGCACAAGGCGATTCGGAGCGCTATTGCCTTCAATATGCGTGGAATCGTCGCTCAAAAACTGCTGAAATCGATCAAACCCGGCGTGGCCCGGGTGCCAACTTGCGAAATCATGACCTTCAGCCCGATGATCAGAAAATTGGTGCTCGAAGGGTCGGACAACAAATTGCCGGACGCCATCCGCATCGGCGCTGCGGACGGCATGCAAGACTTCACCATGAGTCTTAAGCAACTCATCGACGATGAATTGATCGACAGGCCAACGGCTTTTGAAGTCGCGCCGAATCCCGACGCGCTCAAGATGGCGCTGAAGGGGATCAACGTTTCCAACCCAGGGATTATTTAACGGCAGAAAGTAGCCTGCACACTCCGTGTGCAAGAGTGTCGGCTCACGGGGTGAGCGGACCACCAAGGAGCAATCAACATGATTTTTGGCAGCAAAAAGCCGGTTCAAATGGGACCGCCGTGGGGAATGGGGCCACCGGTGGAAATGGTTGCCACGGTTCCGCTCCAGAACATGGCCCAGTCGCTTATGATCGAGGCCCGGCAGAGTCCGGGGTTTGGCCTGGCGAGGATCTTTCTGGCTGATGCCATCGACAACCGGGCGGAGCGGATCATGCTCGATTTTACCGCCCAAGCTCTCGCGTTTCGTTATCAAATTGACAGTGTTTGGCACAACATGGGGCCGCTGGTTCCCTTTCCACCCCCTCCCAAACACAAAGGGCCGCTCCCCATGGGTCCGCCGACCCGGGAAATGGGGGACCTGGCGCTGTTTGTGCTGAAGAAAACAGCCAATCTCAAGCCGGAGGATCGCCGCAGCAAACAGGAAGGTAAGTTCCGCACTGAGTTCATGGGGCACAAGTTTGAGACGAGTATTGTCAGCCAAGGGACTCAGGGTGGAGAACGCGTACTCATTAGTTTTGTTCCCATTATCAAGGGTGGTGGAGTTCGGACGCTGGAAGAGTTGGGGATGCGAGACAAACTTCGCGATCAAACTAAAGAGTTGATTGGCCCCGGGACCAAAGGAATGGTCGTGGTGTGCGCGATGCCCCAGGATGGACTTTCCAGTTTGTGGGCCGGCGTGCTTCGCAGCACGGATCGGCTCATGCGAGATTTCGTATCCCTGCAGGATCAAGACAATCCTGAGCCGGAAGTAGAAAACATCGAGGTCATGAAGTGCAACTTTGCCGAAGGGGAGACGCCTGACGTCCGGCTACCGAAGATCCTGTTGCGCCAACCGGAAGTTCTATTGGCCCCCAATGTACCCAATGCAGAAACGATTGATGGGTATTGCAAGCAAGCGCTTGCCGACGAGCCCAAGCTGACAATCATCAGCACGCGCGGCAAAGATGCCGTGGATGGGCTGCTGCGTGTGTTGGCGATGGCAGGTGACAAAGAGAAATTCGCCAAGGCTGTGACGGGCATTATCTATTCCCGCCTGATTCGCAAGCTCTGCGAGGTTTGTCGCGAGCCGATTCAGCCGACGCCCCAGTTGTTGCAGCGACTGGGAATCCCCCAGGGGCGAGTGACTGTTTTGTTCCGTGAAAAACAGCCCCCGCCGCCACTTCCCCCCGGAATGCCCCCCCCGGAACCTCCTAAGCCCAAAAAGGGAGAGCCCCCGCCGCCCCCCCTCATCTGTCCGGCTTGCCGGGGACTGGGTTTCAAGGGGAGAACCGGATTGTTCGAGCTGCTGAGGATTGACGACAACATACGTGCCGCCTTATTGAGCGATCCTCGCCCCGAAGTTATTCGCCAATTGGCGAAGCAGGCCGGCAACCGCACACTCCAAGAGGAAGGAATCCTTCTATTGGCGATGGGGGGAACCTCCTTAACTGAATTGCAGCGCGTTCTCAAACAGTAGCCAGACGTCGATTCGAACATTCGACTGGATTCTCACGTACGAACCCTAAGTGATCAAAGACGTAGCTCCCCATTCTTATGTCACAAGTTGAAGTTCTATCGGAACCAGAATCGATCGAGGGGTCGCCCCCCATCGAGAATTACCGCGCGGTCAGTTTTTGGGCCATTATCGCGCTGGGGCTTGGGCTACTTTCGGGAATTTTTGTCCTTACTCCACTTCTCGGGTTTATTCCCCTGGCAGCCATGGCCGTTGGCGGCTACGCGTTGCGGCAGATTTCGGTCGATTCGGAACGATTATCCGGCCGCTGGATGGCGATCACGCCACTCATCCTTGCGCCGTTGTTCTTGGGTTGGGGACTGTCTCAGGAGTTCACACGTCGGGAGCGGATGTACGGTTATGCTCGCGAATTTGCGGACGAATGGCTCAGTGTTCTGAACCAGAAGGAATCCCACCTCGCCCATCAGTTGAAGTTAATCAGTCGGCAAAGGGTGGACTTTCATTCGAATATGGAAGTGGCATACCAAACCAACGACGCGGCGTTGAACGAGTATCAAACATTCATCGAAAGCAGCCCCACCAAGGAAATCCTGGCGGCCACTCCCAACGTCAGTTTTCAGTTTGTGGAATTCGCGCACCATTCACACCACGGTTTCACGGACACGGTAACCATGCAGTACGTTTATGAAACGCCTGCCGCGGGAAAGAACCGTTTCTGGATTACTGCCCAGCGCATCTTTAACAATTACACTGGCCGGGCAGATTGGAATATTTCGGAAATCAGCACCGCTAGGCCGCGCGGAGTCTAATGAGTGTCCATCGCAACTCCATCCAGAATCGGCATATCTACTCCATCCACAAAGCTGACTAGTGACTTGTTGCGGTAGGGCTGCTGGAGTTTGCGAACGGCTTTCGTTTCGATCTGCCGAACCCGCTCACGAGTAACTGAGAAAATCTTGCCGACTTCTTCAAGAGTATAGGCATAGCCATCGGTCAGCCCGTAACGCAGGCGAAGAATTTCCCGTTCGCGGTAGTTAAGTCCTTGCATGGCCTCTTCGATGCGGCCCTTCAGGGCTTGCTGATGAGTGTCATAAAGCGGATCGTCATCCCGATGATCCGCCACAAATTCCCCAAAATAGCTGTCGTCGTGGTCGCCGACCGGCTGGTCCAGGGAGAGCGGCTGCCGGGACATCTTGATGATGCAACGAGCGTCGTCGAGCGACAAGCCCGCCCGCTTGGCGGTCTCTTCCGGCGTCGGTTCGCGGCCAAGTTCTTGAACTAATTCGCGGCTGACATTGCGGACCTTGCTCATGGTGTCGATCATGTGCACCGGCACACGAATGGTGCGGCTCTGGTCGGCAATGGCGCGGGTAATGGCTTGTCGAATCCACCAGGTGGCGTAAGTGCTGAATTTGTAGCCTCGAGCGTACTCGAATTTGTCCACCGCTCGCATCAGTCCCGTGTTCCCTTCTTGAATCAAATCGAGGAACGAGAGGCCGCGATTGCGATACTTTTTGGCGATCGAAACCACCAGCCGCAGGTTTCCGGCCGAGAGCACACGCTTGGCGGCATCATAATGCTGGCGATAGACTTCGGTCCGCTCAATTCGCCGCTGCAAAGTGACGGGAGTTTCCAAAGTAATTCGCATCAAGTGCACCAGTTCCTTCCGCAAGTCCTCATAGCTGCGGCCGTTGGCGGAGCCCGATACCTTGGCTTCGCGGATCTGAATCTTCAGCGTTTGCATCCGATTCAGAATGCCCGCCAATTTTTCAAAGAGGGGCTGAAGGCGGTTGTTTCGCAGGTTCATTTCTTCAATCAGCCGGACTGCCTTGTTGCGTCGGCGAACCAGCCGGGCCCAGGCGGCGCGGCGGACGGGGATGCTCTGGCTGTGGCTGATGGCGATGCGATAATCGGCATGGTTGGCCTTGAGCAAGTGCCGCAGCGTGGCGACGTTCGGCCAAATCCGCTTCATGATGCGCTTCTTCTCCGCCGTATTCGTGACGGAGACTTCAATGGTCCGGTCCAGCCGCAGCTTGCTGTCGCGGACGAGTTCCAGAAACTCGACGGCTCCTTGCAGGACGTAGTCGGTAGCGAGCATGCTATGGCGGAAACGACGGCGCGTACGTTCGATTTGCTGGGCGGCGGAAACTTCTTCAAAACGGTTGAGCAGCGGAATGGCCCCCATTTGCATCAGGTACATGCGAACAGGATCGTCGGTGGCGTCGACTTCGCTGTCATCGCCATGTTCGTCGGGAAGTTCGTCTTCGTCGTGGTTCGCGGCAAAATCCACATCGCCGTCCGCCACCACGAAAGAGTCGTCTCCTTCCCCGCCGATTCGATCGTCGCCATCGAGTTGGTGTCCGCCTCCCTTGCGTTTGGCGGGCTTGATGGCCTTGGGGGCAGAACTGCTTGAAATACTCTTGGTCATGGGCAAGGATCCTCCAGCTTGGGTGCCGACTCGCGGTGGTGTCCGTCAGTGACGACAACCAAAAGCAAGGAGGGTGCCAGGGGCACATCAAATCAAGAACCAGGGTGCTTAACACGTTGCTGGCGAACAGCTTACGGCAGAAAACCAGAATGGCTGGCGGAGGAAGGCCTGTTGCCCTGCCGCCACAGCGTTGCCGCGCGTCACCAAACAATCATAGAGGCCAACTTCAAGAGGAAAAGAGCTGCAGCCCAAAAGTTCAGCCGGAATTCGGCGGAAAGTTCCGA
>CAYUJE010000017.1:0-4413 GCA_964444865.1 uncultured Pirellulaceae bacterium
ACCTCATCGACGCCACGCCCAAAGACAGCATCGAAAACATCAAGCGGCGGCAGCAACAGCGGGAAGAGGCGCTAAAGAAGCGCGTGGGGTAGGCTTCCAGCCTGCCCGCTCTGAGATCCAACTAAGAAATCTCAAATCTCAGACAAATGGGAAAACGGAAAGGAAGAATCTAGAAATCAAGATTCTTCGCCGGATTTGTTTTTGATTTCTGTAATTCCCTATTTGAATTGGTTTGAGATTTGAGATTTCGAATTTGTGGGGCAGGCTTCCAGCCTACCCCACGATACCCGCTTCCATCGCCACAATCTCATCCAGCATTCCCTGGGCATCGTCGGTCATTTGGCTGATGCGGGCCAGCCAGCCGGCTTCGCCGGCTTCTTCATGCGACGAATTAAAAAGAGAGCTAAGACTGCGGCCGATGGTTTCATTGAGGTCCGCATTGGGACTGACCGCAGTGAGGTGTGAGAGGAGCGAACCGCGGAGGGACGAGAACATCAGCTCTTTGGCCAGATGCTGTTCATCGAAGGAACCGCCGGAGCGGAGGTCGTCGGCGAAGTCGGCGGAACGGTTTGGCTCAAAGGCAAAGTCGTGGATGTCGGTGGCGGGGGATAGATGAGCCAGCAGCAGATCGGTCCACCGCTCCACGCGACGGCGAAAGTCGTTGAGCTTTTTAGCCGCGGCCACTCCGTGCCGCTCGCCGGTGAGCAAGAGTTGCAGCACCTTGCTGCGGACTTCCAAATGGGCAGTAAAGACGCTGCGGGCCACCGGCTCCAGCTCCGCTGATTTGCGGCGGGCATCGTGGGCAAGTGCCGCGGCGGCGACAATGCGGCTGACGAGTTCGCTGGCGAGGATTTCCAGAAAGAGAGGCTCGAAGCGAGCCCAGGCTTCGCGGGAGGTGATCTCGCCCCGCAAAATCATTTCCCCTTGCCGGCGAATCGAGCGAGTCCAACGGTCGCTACGGCAGCGAGCTGCCGACCAGTAGGTCTGAATGCTGCGACCCTTGGGATCGTGAATTGAATGCACATTCGACGATGAGGTCACCGCGATGCGGGCAGCGAGTTCGACAAGGTCACGGACATGCATCGCGGAAATGGGGGAAGAGGGAGTAAGGGTAGGAGTAAGGGTAGGAGAAGGAGTAAGAGTAAGAGTAAGAAATGAGATACCCGATTGCGGCAGCGCCCCAGAACCCGAGGGGACAGAGGCTCTGGGGCGAGCCGCATCATGGAGGTGACTAAAGCATCTGCCGTACCCAGCGGCTCGAAAGTGAGGCACTGGATGAAAATCCGTCCGTCTGTGGGGGTTATGACGATGGCGCTGTCAATCAAGTGCTTCCGACCGCAAACGGACGTTGCATCAAGACAACGGCAGGGCTCAGCTCATGCTGCCTCAACTCACCAAAATCACTCCCGTGCTGGTATCATGGAATCCTGAGGAGACTTGTCCATGCGGCTGGGAATTGTCAGTGATACGCACGGCCACGTGCTGAACACGATGGCCGCGGTTCGGATGCTCGAAACCCTTGGCGTGGAAGAGGTGTTGCACTGTGGCGACATCTGCTCGACGGAAATCCCGCGACTCTTCACTCCCTGGCCAACGCACTTTGTGTTCGGCAACTGCGACCCCAACGAAGCGGAGCTGAGCATGGCGATCGGTGCCGTGGGGCAGCGCTGCCACGGACGCTTTGGCGACATCACGCTCGCCGGCCGCCGCATCGCCCTGATTCACAGCGACGACTACCGCCTCTTCCGCAAGACCATCACCAGCGGGGAGTTCGATCTGGTCTGCTACGGCCACACGCATGAGGCGGAGCAACATCACGAAGGGAAAACGCTGGTCCTCAACCCCGGCGCTCTCTACCGGGCCAATCCGCACTCTATCGCCATCGTGGATTTGGCCACGATGGAAGCGACGATTGTGCCGCTGTAGGGTTTCTACGGCTTCTTTCGATCCCCCCGCGGCTTGCTCTCGCCCCCGCGGCGCGGCTCGGGTCGTGGCCCTTCCGGCCTGGGAGTCTGCAGGCGTGGAGCCGGATTGTTTGGAAGCTGAATTCGCGGAGCCGATTCTGGCTGCACTCGGGGTCGAGGAATATCGAGTCTGAGTTGTGGTTGCTCCTGCGGACGCTCCGGCTTTGGGCGCGGAGCTTCGACTCTGGGCTGCGGAATTTCCACACGTGGTTGACGCATGGGCCGCTCGGGGCGCGGCTGCGGTTGCTCGAGACGCGGCTTGGGCTGCGGGATTTCTACTTTGGGCCGTGGCCTGGGAATCTCCACTTTGGGCTGAGGAATCTCAATCCGCGGCTGCGGAACTTCCACACGTGGTTGCCGCATGGGTCGCTCGGGGCTTGGCTGCGGGATTTCTACCTTGGGCTGTGGCCTAGGAATCTCCACTTTGGGCTGAGGAATTTCTATCCGCGGCTGCGGAACTTCCACACGTGGTTGCCTCATGGGTTGCTCGGGGCGTGGCTGCGGGAGTTCTACTTTCGGCAGCAGATTGGGGAGATCCGCCTGCGGTGCTGCCGGACGCGGACGCTCCACCGTGACCGGCGGTCGGGGGTTTTCCCTCTCCTTCGGCATCGGCTGCGGCCGTTGCGGCTGGTCGTTCTGCTTGGAATTTTCGCCGGGCAGCTCGACTCTCGAACTGGGATTGAGGCCCTTCGCTTTCGAGCCCGGCAAAGTGCCGCGGCCTTCCTCGCGGCTCCGATTCAAGTTGCCAGACAAATCCGTCAGTGGTTTGGAACGGATGGGTTGTGACAGATTCGGCGGTGCCAACTTCTCTTGCTGCCTGGCGATATCCGTAACCTGGGTGGTCGGCAGTTTCAGCCGCACCTTGTCCTGCATTTCCGAGCGCTGGCCGCGCTTGTCCGGGCCGCGATTGTTCTCGCCACGCTGGCCAAGGTCGGAATTCTTGCCCGGCTCCGGCTGGCCGAAATCCGGCCGGCCGCCGCTGCGGTTTTCTAAATTTTCTTTCACTAAATCAGGCAGGTTTCCGCCGGCCCGCTCCACGGAAATCCGCTGCTGGCGAAATTCACGAGTTTCCTTGGCGAGATTGATCGCCTGTTTCTGCGTGGCTCCATCGAGCCGAGCAAATTTTACCGGCATGTCATTACGTCGGGACGCATCCTGCAGATTCACCGCGAGGATATTCTGCTTGATGGTCGCAATGTTGTTGATATTCGTTTTGTTGATTTGGATGTTGGTGATGTTCGTGTTGTTCACCAGCCGCACCTGATCGTTCCAGGTCCGCGGAGGACGGGCCGAAACATTGCCCGCATAGTGGTTGTGCCAGCCGTCCAGTCGGTTGATGTAGTTCACGCCTTGCTGGCGATAATGACATTGCAACTGGGTGAGCATGGGGTCATAGCAGTTGCGATACGGCCGGTATTGGCACCACGGCGTTACGCCCCAGTTGTTCCAATTCGATCCGTAGTAGTTACCGAAATAGAAGTGGCCATAATTCGGCCGCACCCAAAGATGCACAAACAGGTTCGGCGTATTGAGGGCACACCACGGACGATAAACATAGTTCGGCTGCCGGTAGATCGGCTGAGTGAAATAGACTGGGGCAAACAGACAGCCGCGGCGCGTCAGTCGATAATCCCAGCGGCCCGGCAGATACACACAACCGGCCGGCGTCCAAACATAACGGGGCGAAATCCAGACCCAGTTTTCCTGGTAAGGAGCCCAGTAGCCGGGTTGCCAGCGATAGCCGGTGTCGTAATAAGACCACGAACCCGTCGCCCAGAAGTAGTCATCGCCGGGGGAAGGGCTGTTCGGGCCCGATTCCAGTGAAGCCGGAGGCGCGGCGTAATAACGGAGTTCCTCCGTCGCCACCGGCACCCAAAAGCCGCTCACCCACTGCCAGCCGCCGGGCGCTGTATTCCAATAGCCCGCTACCCATCGCATGCCGGGTGGCGGCACGCGCCACACACCACTCTGCCAGAAAAAGTCATCTCGCTCGTCGTCCCAAACCCAGTAACCGGATACCCAAATTGCTCCTTCATCCTCGGGCTTGAATTCAGGCGGGACTTCGTCAATCGGCTCGGGAGGCTGCTTGCTCACCACCAGGCCCGGCTTCGGGTCGGTCACCACTTCGGCAAAGGCTTCGTGCACCACGCCGCGGGTCAGAATTTCCATACCATCGGGAACCGCGGAAAAGTCCGCGGGTACGGCACCCGCCGGGGCGGGACCAATTTCCTGGGCGACCACCGAGGTAAGAGAAAGGGGAATTACCGCAGCCAATGAGGCCACGCGCAACACAATGGATCGAATTCGAGAGGTCATCGGGTTTTCTCCCAGGGGGAAGCCTTCAGCTGGCAGGAAGGAAAACTGTTCTGTCCGCGAGGGTAGGGTGCAGACATGTCCTAACTGGAAAGCAAACCTGGGACCATGGATAGCTGCGAAGATTGGAAAGACA
>CAYUJE010000017.1:4513-34667 GCA_964444865.1 uncultured Pirellulaceae bacterium
CTTCACGCTGCGCGGAAACTCCGTTCCCCGCACCCCCTTTGGCAGGATGCTTGCATGCTCCATCTTCGGCAGCCACTCCGTTCGCGCCTCGCGCGCTGGCTGCCCATGGTCTGGACGGGCTATTCGCCCCTGATTCTGGCGCTGTCAGCATTTCTGCTCGGGTTGCTTTGCTGCCAGACTACTCCGCCGGAATACCAGGCCGAAGCAGTGATTTTGCGAGAAACTGGCCCTCTCGATGGCGACTGCAAAAAGGTAGCCCCTTGGCTCAAGTCCGATGCCGTCTTACGAGCAGCGCTCATCAACACGAAGTGGCCCGAACTTTCCCCAGAAATTGGCGCGGCGAACCAGAACCGAGTCATAACGGATTTGCGAGATCGCCTCACGATTGCCACGCTCAGCCAGCCCGACGAATCCCCGCGGATCTCCATTTCCTGCACGGCGCCTCGCGGCTCTGCGGCTCTCGGCCTCGTCCGCGAATTGGCCACCCAGGTCGCCGACCACTTTGAACCTCAGCAGCGCGAATTGGCTCGCCGGCAATCGGAAGGAAAACTGGCGCATATCGAGGAGCGGCTTCGCATCGTCCGGGAAGCGGAGGATCGCCAGCGAAGCGAACTTGAGCGGCTGCGGCATTCGCAACTGGCAATGGTCGTGGCCAACCCGCGCGGCCAGGGGAGCAGTCGTGGCAGCAGCTCAGGCGACAATCTGAATCCACGCTGGGTGGAACTCAAGACGCAGCTCGACGCCCTGCAGACTCAGCGGACCGAAATGCTGGAAGTGCTGCAAGAGAACCACCCCGAAATCAACGGCATTGATCTCCGCATCGCCAAGGTCAACGGCTCGCTGAGCAAAACGCCCCGGCAACTTTCCCCCCCCATTTCGCCAATCTCGCACCGCCAGCCGCTGCTCGAATGGCGGCGAGGGAACTCCATCGCCCAACAGCAATTCCAGCAGGAAAGCACCGGGGGCCCCAGCAATCGCCAAGGACTCGATCCTTTCCTCAACCTGGCCGCCGACATCGACGAAACGGCTCATCAACTGGCGGTCCTGACGCGACAGCGAAAGGGTTTGGAATGGGACCAGGCCGATCTCAAACAATCTCAAGCGGCCCTAACCGCGACACCCTCGACCGTTTGGCGGACCGAGCCCACCCGTCGCGTGGCCAAAATCGGCGGCACCTACTCCCCTACTCAGCTCTGGTGGACCGGCTTGCTCTCGCTGAGCATTGCGGGAGTAGTATTGCTTTCGCAAAGTACCTTTCTGGGCAGAAATCGCCTCGCCAGCCTGACGGACGTCCTGATCAACGTCCGCCTGCCGCTGGTGGGCACCGTGGAACTTTCCGGCGGCGGACCTAAGACCGTTTTGAAATCTCATGGCACACCTCTGGTGCGTCTGCTCACTCGCTCGGGCGAGGCCTTCTTACTGGGCATCCTGCTGACCTGCGTCGCCTCCGCCTGGCTCGACCCTTCGCTCACCTCCGAATGGCTCACTACCCCCCTCGGTGCCTTCGCGGAAACGGCCCGGCGAATTCTGTAACTGATTTCCACCTAGACCACACCCATCACCGCATGGTTATACTTCGGAGGTGCCCACGGTCCAGACGGCCTTTCCTTCGCTTAGGACCCAGGAAGTAAACTCGGGAGACACCGCAGTAATGCCGCAGACGTTTTGCACAGCCTTTATCAGTTCCACCACTCGCGACCTAAAGTCCTACCGCCAAATGGTCGCGGATACGTTGCGAAACTGCGGCATTCAGGTGGTCATCCAGGAGCATTTTGGGGCCGACTCACGAACCATTCGTGAAATTGTGCACCAGGCCATCGAACCGTGCGACGCGGTCATTTGCCTAATTGGGAAGTATTTCGGCCAGGCTCCCGCCGATGAACCGGAGCGATCTTATACGCAGTTGGAATTCGACATCGCCCAGTCCTTGGGCAAACCGGTCTTTCGATTCATTGCGTCGGAAGAGTATCTCCCCGATCATCCCTCCGATCAAAGTCCCCATCAGGAAGAGCTTCAAGAGCAACATCGGCGAGCCGTCACGGAGTGCGGCCATCGCTGGGACTTGTTCGCCACCAAGGAGCAACTCCGCGAACTTGTCTATCAGGCGTCGCTAAAAGTCCTCGGCGACCAGAAGTTCTCGGCTGCCCCCAGGGTGAATCTGCTGCCGGATCGAATTCGTGCCGCGACCGAACACTTTGTCCATCAAAGCCGTGAATCCCATGTATTCGACCCGCAATCCTTTGTACAGCGTCTGGAGGCGTTGTCGCATGTCACGGCCTTTCAGGAGGGACCGGCATCCGGAATGTTCCTGCTGGGCGCGTCGGGAACGGGGAAGTCGTGCTTCGTCACTGCCTTGGCTGCTCGCTGGCTCGAGGACGCGGAGCCCCATCGTTTGGTGCTGGCGCTGCGCGCTGATTCTTTGCCCGCTCCGCGAATGGAACTCTTGAATACCATCGCACATCATTTGGGGCTGACACTCGACCAGCCTCTGGAAGCTTCTTTAGTGCAATTGGAACAGGCCTCAGGAGGAAAACTTCGGGTCCTCGTGATTCTCGACGGTCTCGATCGGCATCCCTATCCCCTGGAGGTCCTCAACGGCGTGCGGGAATTGATTCGCTGCTTCAGCGACAGTCAGTCGTTCCGACTTTTGGCAACTTGCACCTTGAATGCCCTCGAAGACCTATCTCGTCGCCGCGGCTTTCCCTTGGACCGCGAGCACCTGTACCAGCCCAACCGCGGCCTGGTTGCCGAGGGGAATGAAGCTGCCCCGCCTGGCTACGTGCTGGGTGACATGACCGAAGAAGAATTGGCTGAGGCGTACAACCGTTACCGGCAACAACCAGCCACCGCTCCACTGACTCCCTTCGCCGAACTCTCGGAAGAAGCGCGGCAAGCGCTGTCCAGCCCGATCTTCTTGCGAATTGCCATGGAAGTCTACAGCGGTAAATCCATTCGCCGCGTTTTTTCGGCCGGCGAGATGGTGCAGGCCTATGCCGCCAAAAAGATCTTTGATTCCCCTGCTTATGTCGATTTTGTCGGCGCGCTTGCCGACTTGATGCTGGAAACCCATCGGCAATCGCTTCCGCTGCAGGATCTGTTCGACCACCCACGTTTGCGGCCTGCCTTGCTCGATCATTCCACAAACTCCCCGTTGGTTCACTGCCGTAATGAACAAATCGTGTCCATCGGCCGCAATGCGAGGCAATTGAATTTGCCGCTTCCTCCCGAAGAGTTCATCGAGTTCAGTTTCCAGTCGCTGCTGGAGTACTTGCTCATGTGGCGATTGTCTGTCAAACACCGCCAAAGCTCCCAGGCCATCTCGGAAGCCGCACTCGAAAAGGCTCGAGTCTTTCAACCGATGCGAGGAACGGCACTCTTGATTCTTCGCCACCTCGCCTTGTCACGACAGTACGAAGTGATCGTACCACTGCTGCAAAAGCCCGATCCGTGGCAGCGCGATCTGCTGCAGGACCTGTTTGTCGAACTGTTTGAATCGGACCCAATCGCGGCGCGCGAGATTGCCCGGGATCTGGCGAAGCCTCGGCCGCTGGCACTGGCGGAAACTTTGTCTCGGACAGGAGAGGCCCTCTTTCTACGCGGGCGCTGGACCGACGCCCGGGAAGCGCTGAGCGCCGCGGCGGAAATTCCTGGACTTGAAGCGGAAACCTCGGTTCGGCTGCAGAATCGTTTGGTCCTGCTCTGCAAGAACGAGGACCAATGGACATTGGCGATGGAGCATAGCGACCACTGCCTAAAAAACCTGAACCCCCGCTCTTCCTCCGAATTGCAAAGCCGCGTGTATCTGAACCGGGGCAGTGTGCTTTACGACCGAGGAGAACGCCCCGCGGCAGCCGAGGCGTTTCAACGGGCCTTAGGGTTGGCGGGGTCACCAATTGAACTCGCAGCGGCGTTAAATGATCTCGGCATCTATCACCATTATCACGATGAACTGGACCTGGCTGAAACCGCTTTGCGGCGGGGATTGCATTCGGTCTCCGATTGGGCGGCAGGTTATTTGGAAACCAATTTGGGTCTGGTCCTGATGACCCGCGCGCTCAGCGAACCGTCACATCTGGTGGAGGCCGCACAGATCTTCGAACAGGTTTTGGAGCGATTTGTCCGCGCGGGTCATCTTCAGGGGATCAGCTACGCTCTAAGTAACCGGGCGATTTGCTACCTCGCACAAGGAAAGTTTGCCGATGTCAAACCCAGCTTTGAAAAGACCATTCGACTGGCACGGCAGATGCCCGAAAAATGGTCGGCTTATGGCGCTCAGGCCAATCTGGCGCTGCTCCACCTTGCAGAGCCGGAGCCCGATCGGCAGGCAGCTTGGGACCTCGCCACGAGCGTGCGCGAGCAGGCACGGGAGAATGGCGATCCCAAGGGAGTTGCGGATGCCAGCCTGATTGCGGGCCGAGCGGCCCTCGATCTCGTGAAACAGGGAAACGCCATAGCTCTGGTGCCACAGGTCCGCGCGTTGCTCCAAGAAGCCGCGGCCATTTTTTCCCGTCTTGGTCAGCGACTCGGGGGTGGGCAAGCGTTGCTGGGACTGGCGGAGTTGGCGGACCTGATGGATGAAGTACGTCAGGCGACCGACTTTCGCCAGCAGGCTCAGGAATTGTTCGAACAGGCCCAACAGCCTTGTCTGCCCCCTCGATTGCAGCCTCTTCCTTGGCACATGCTGTTATTGATGGAGCTCTTTTAATGTTTGATGCAATTGCCAACATTTCCTGGGACGTCCCCTCCGCGGAAGAACTGCGCCAGGACAAAGCATTTTGGTCCCTCTACGAAGCGGCCTTTCCATTTCATGAAAGGGAACCGCCCGAAGTGATTTTGCGGGCTTTGGCAGAAGGCGTGGGTGTGGCAGTGCGCGCCCGGCAGAAAGAGGAGACCATTGGCTTGGCCAGCATGCATCTGCTACGCGACCCCGCCGGCGTCTTTCTGGTATATCTGGCGATTGCCCAGCCACTACAAAGCCAGGGATTGGGCCAGCGGCTGCTGCAATATGTGTGGCAGATAGGCAATCAAAGGTGCGCTGAAGTTGGCGCACCAGCCAAAGGCATGATCTGGGAGGTGGACCCTCCCGCCCTGGCCACGAGTGACCAAGAGAGACTAAAACGCGAGCGAAGAATTGCCTTTTTCTCTCGCCAAGGGGGCGTGATTCTCCCCTGCGCTTACGTTCAACCACCGCTGCACGGCGACAAGCCTGTAAACATGCTGCTGATGCATCGCCCCGCAGAGGGCACTTCACCTCCTGATGCCGAGCAGACTATGCGGCTGGTCCGGGCGATGTACCTTCAGAAATATGGAGGCGTGAATGGGATCGAAACGGCAGTGCTGCAGGAACTGCTGTCCGCGCAAGAGATTACCTAGCGGTCCAGAAGCTGGCTCATGGACCTTGGGCTGGCCTAATTCTTTTCCGAGGTCGCCAAATAGGATTCGAGCGCCTTTCGCAGCTCTTCCATTTGCAACTTCAAGGCTTCCAGTGGTATGGCAATGCCGTGCAGATCGCCCGAGCGCCCCAGGGCCTCGATTTTTTCCGCCAGTTCCACGGTCTCTCCGGCCCCGAAAATCTGCAGGCTGGATTTCAGTGTGTGGGCCTCGCGGCGCACGACCAATGCGTCTGCATTCTGAACCCCACGTATCAACTCCGCCATCAATCGAGGACCTTCCGCGAGGAACATCTGAATCAATTCTGTCAGTATCTGGCGATCATTTTCCACCTCCATCAAAACGCTGGGCCAGTCCACGGTCAGCGGCGCAGCGGGACCCGGCGCGGTCGGTGCAAAATGAGCGGCAATGGCCTGGTAAAGATCCCGCTGACGAATGGGTTTGGCGACGTAACCATCCATGCCGGCATTCAGGCAACGTTCCCGATCACCTTTCATGGCGCGGGCGGTCATGGCCACGATGGGAATGTGTTTTGGGGTGCCTTCTTCCAGCGCGCGAATCGCCGCGGTCGCCTCCAAGCCATCCATCTCCGGCATTTGCACATCCATCAGGACCAGATCAAACGGCTGGGACTGGTAGGCGTGCAGAGCTTCGCGTCCATTGCTTGCTACCGTCACCTGATGGCCCCATTTGTGGAGTAAGGCGGTCGCCAGTTTCTGGTTCGTGAGGCCGTCCTCGGCCAGCAAAATTTTCAGTGGCGTCATCTGCGCCGGAGGCGTTTCGGACTTTCCGGCCAGGCGATCATGTGTTTCATGCCCGTTGGAAAGTGCGTTCTCAATCGATGTCAGAAGTTCCGACTGCCTGACCGGCTTGGTTAAATGAGCCGCCACGGCCAAACGCGCACTGCGTTCGGCTTCCACTCGGAAGTCTCCCGAACTCAACACGATCACGGGAAGTTGGGCATATTGCTGAATGCCGCGAAGCTGTTCGACCAGCGACAGGCCATCCATTTCCGGCATATGAACGTCGGTCAACAACAGCGGCACGGGTTTGCCCGCACTGGCTCTTTGGTGCAGTTGCTGAAGGGCGTCTGCAGCTGAGAAGGCGAGCAGCGGAATCATGCCCCACGACCGCACCATTTCGTCCAGGATTCGACGATTCGTCGCGTTGTCGTCGACAATCATCACGACTTTGTCTCTCAGAAGATCCGGCTGCACATGAATGCTGGAATCCGCCTGGATCTGGCTGCGGGCAAACCACAAGGAAAACGAAAATGTGCTGCCGCGTCCCACTTCGCTATGCACAACAAGTTCGCCCCCCATTAGCGACGCCAAGCGCGACGAAATGGCCAACCCAAGCCCCGTCCCCCCAAAGCGGCGCGTAATCGAACTATCGGCCTGGCTGAAGGCGTCAAAAATCAAGGTTTGTTTGTCAGAGGGAATTCCCATGCCGGTGTCCGAAATGGCGAATTGCAATTCCACTCCGTTTTCGTTTTGCTCGGTACAGGAAACATTGACAACAACTTCTCCTTGTTCCGTAAACTTGATTGCATTGCCCACCAAATTGATCAGGATCTGTCGCAGCCGGATGGGATCACCCACCAACATTTCCGGAATCTCCTGAGAAATCTGGTAGGCCAACTCCAATCCCTTGCTGTGGGCCCGCAAGGACAAAGACTTCATCGTGTCTCCCAGCAGATCCCAAATCGCAAAGTCGATCGCCTCGATTGCAATCTTTCCGGATTCGATTTTGGAGAAATCGAGAATGTCATTGATAATCGTCATCAGTGACTCGCCGCCTTGCAGCACCATCGTCAGGTATTCACGCTGGGAAGCTGTCAATTGCGTATCCAGAACCAACTCGGTCATGCCAATGACCGCGTTCATCGGAGTGCGAATTTCATGGCTCATGTTGGCCAGAAACTCACTCTTCGCGCGATTGGATGCTTCCGCGGCCTCCTTGGCCTGGGAGATGGTGTCCAGTGCACGCCGGCGTTCGGTGATATCCACAATGCCGGCCAGGACAAAGGTTTCGCCTTCCAATTCAAGCGGACTGAGGCCGACTTCCACCGGAAATTCGGTGCCGTCCTTTTTACGCCCCCATAAGTCGCGGCCCGCACCCATTTGCCGCGTCGCGCGATTGGCAAAGAAACTGTTTACGTTCGCCGGATGCTGGGCATGGAAGCGCTCAGGAATTAATACCTCAATCTCCTTTCCCAGGAGTTCGCCCGGAGCGTAGCCAAAGAGCCGCGCAGCTTGAGTATTCACCAGCGTAAGTTGTCGTGATTGATTGATCTTTACGAGTGCGGTGGGTGATGCATCGATGGCTCCCTGCAATCGTTCGCGAGCCAAGTGGCGGTCGGTGATGTCGGTAATTGAACCGGCCATCCGCGTAGCCCGGCCGCTGTCGTCCCACAGCGCCTGACCGCGAGCGCGAAACCAGCGGTATTCTCCGGACTTGAGCCGCAACCGGTACTCCACATCGAATGGAATTCGCTGCTGCAAATGCGCGTCCACCGCCGCGAAGGTCCGGTCGTAATCCTCGGGATGCAACTGCTTCTTGAACGAATCCAAGCAGCCGGGAAATTCGTGTTCTTGAAAGCCGAGCAATTCCAGAAAGCGGGGTGCGTAGTAGACGTTGTCGGTGGGGATATCCCAGTCCCAAATTCCATCGTTCGAACCCCGCACGGCCAGGGCAAAGCGCTCTTCGCTGATTCTCAGTGCTTCTTCTTTGGCTTTGAGGGCAGTCACGTCATGGGAAATGCCAAAGGTGCCGACGATTTGACCGGCCTCGTTATGCAGCGGCGCTTTGGTCGTTGAAACCCAGGCGTCGCCATTGCCCGGCCAGTGAACTTGTTCGGATTTGTTGACCAGAGAGCGTTTCGACCGCATCAGGTCCTCCTCATCGGCCCTTGCAACCGCTGCGAAACCGGAGGAAAAGAAATCCGCATCCGTCTTGCCGAGCACCTCCCGCGTGGAAGCGCACCCCAGGCGTGTGGCCAGTGACTGGCTGACGAGTGTGAAGCGTCCCTCGGCATCCTTGAAGTAAATCGCATCAGGAAGATGTTCGAGCAACGTGCGGAGCAGGAATCTTTCGTGTTCGAGCGATTGCTCGGCCTCCTTTCCTTGCGAACGAACGCGCTCAAACTCTTCGCCTGTCTTTAGTTCCAGCGCTTTAGGCAGTATGCGGGCCAGCAACACGACTCCCGCGCACGAAACCACGGCCGTTAGGAGTTTGACGAATCCCGCCAAGCGGTAGATGGGCCAATAGAATATCACCGCTTCCAGCAGATGGCCCGTTCCGCAGGTGAGAAAGATAGCGCCGAGAAAGAAGTAGAAAATAGGTGGAAGCTTGACGTTCCGCTTTTGGAAAACGAAATACACCGTAACGGCGGGAACGGCGTAGTACGCCAGAAAAGTGAAAACATCCGCGAAGATGTGCAGCCATCCCAGCCAGGTTGACTCGCCCCAACCCGAACCGCAGTTCCAGCGCGCAGGAAACCCATTTGTACTAATCAGATCCATGGTGTTACCTCAAGCGATAGAAACGAATGCCCCCCCGAAGAACAGCAAGCACCTCCCGCCCGAGGGCGTCCGCCTGAGGTAATACCAGCCGATGAAGTTTTATTCTAAGTGCAAAACTCATGTTGCCGCAATTGGCCAGATTTCAGAATAGACATCGCCATGTCCGGGGGATGTTGTTGTGATAAGTTGTCCGAAACCAAGGGGAGATTCGCAAGTGCGATCTTTTCCTGCTGACTTGGGGCAGGGATGCGCACTAATTCGCTGGCAAAACCTTCGCAATGACGACGGTCATGTCGTCATCCTGAACTTGTTTGCGGGTGAAGAACCGGACTTCCCGAAGGATATTCGCCGAGATTTCGTCGGCGGAAAGGTCGCGGCACTCCCGCACGACATCCAGCATTCCATCGATGCCAAACACCGTCCCGTCGGGTGAGCAGCTTTCCGTGATGCCGTCGGTCCACAGCAGGAGCATGTCTCCTGTGTCCAAGGAAATGGCCGGCGACATGACCACGCGGTCTTCGCCAACCCCCAAAGGCATGGCGGTTGCATCCAAGCGTTCTTTGACATTCGCGTGGCGATCCAGCAGCAGCGCCGAATGGCCGGCGGACCCATAATGCAAGGTACGTGCGACCGGATCGATCACGGTAAACAGCATGGTGACAAATCGCTCCGAAAGATCGGAAGCAAGCGCCCGCTGGGCATGGGCCATCAAAGCCCCGATGTCGTCGTAGAGTTCAGCAACCGACTTCAGAGCACCCCGGACGCCAGCCATGAGCAGCGCGGCATCGTAGCCATGTCCCATCACATCCCCCACCACAATTCCCATACCCTGTTTCATGGGAAGGTAATCAAAATAGTCTCCGGCAATGCCATCGCCAGCCACGCATCGCCCCGCGACATCAATACCCATGATCTCCGGCGCGACCTTGGGGTAAAAATGCTCCTGCACTAATTGAGCGACCGCCAGTTTCTCGCTCGCAGATCGCAGCGACTCTTCCGCACGCTGCCGCTTGATGCGCTCCAGGGAAAACCGGACCGGCCGGGTGAGCGGATTCTTCTTTTGGTTTCCTTTGACGATGTAATCCTGCGCCCCTTCGCGCACGGCTGAAATCGCGGTCCCTTCGTCCAACTCCCCGCTCATGATAATGACGGGCACTTGGGGTGCTTTGTGGTGAAGGATGCGGAAAGTGCCCAGCCCTTCACTATCAGGTAAATTGAGATCGAGGATGACAATACTGATATCCGTCGCTGGCAGCACCTGTAGCGCTTCCCCCAATGTTTCGACGCAATGAATACGGGTCACTTCAGGGATGCCCTTGTTCAACCAGAACTCCAGAAGCCGGGCAAAGGTTTGATTGTCTTCGACGATCAACACCTCCAGCCGATCCTGGCAACCCTCTTCCTGCTTGTCTGTTGACGCCACGGTTGGTTGTGCAATGGGAACGAGGACGGATGCGTTTGACGCCCAATTTTCATCCGTAAATATCGGCGCGTCGTGTAGCGGAGTTAAGGTCATGGCATTTTTCCTTAAAGAGGGGGCGGCTACTTACGACGGGGGGGCATAGTGAGGCTGGAAGTTCACGTTAACTTTCTACCATAGCTGCGTCAACTACGATGGAAATTTATTATTGGACACGGTAAGACTCGTTTGTCGTTGCACAGTCCTTCATCGCCAAGACCCAAAGCCCTTGCGCCCTAAGGACTTGGCAGAACTAGCAAGCGCACCGACTTCCGGCGATTCACCGAATCGAGTTGTCCCTGAAGGTGTTTTTTTAAGTCCATTTTCCCCCGGCTTTAACTTTTTCCCTGCTTTCCGTTCTGCCAAGTCATGCATGGCCTGCGGGCTGGGCCGCAACTCTTCCCCAGATTCTCTAGCGTCGTCAAGGACGGAAGCTTTAGCCCTGACGGCAAAATCGCCGATGGTTAGTGATAGCCAACAAGGGAGAGAGCGCGCCAAGACTTTCGCTGCTAGCAGCCAGCCCTCTCTTTCCGCCACTTGGACGACGACGAGTTCGCACGGATGCGGCACACGCCACAGGATGATCCATGTACGAGAGCCACTTCCAGTTTCATACCCGACCGTTTGTTGCCGCGCCGCAGGCCAAGCACTATGTCCCCACGACCGCGCTGGAGCACGCTCGGCAAACCCTGATCCGCTGCGTGGAGCGGGCCGAAGGACCGGGGCTCGTTGTTGGCCCGGCTGGAACCGGCAAGACGCTCCTCTGCCAACTACTGGCGGATCACTTTCGCCACCACCAGTTCCAGGTCGCCATGCTGGCGAGCGCCCGAGTCTCCACGCGGCGGGCTCTGCTACAGAACATCCTCTTCGAATTGCATCTGCCCTATCGCGGCATGGAAGAAGGAGAACTGCGGCTGTCGCTGATTGATCACCTGGAACCGCGAGGGAGCGGGATGGCGGGGCTGCTGCTGGTGGTGGATGAGGCGCACGCCCTGCCACTGAAACTGCTGGAAGAAATCCGCCTGATCAGCAATTTCATCCGCGATGGCCAGCCGCGAGTGCGGCTGATCCTGGTGGGGAGCGCTGAACTGGAAGAACGGCTGGCGAGCCACAAGCTGGAATCGCTGCAACAGCGGATTGCCGCCCGGTGTTATCTGCAGCCCATGAATCGGGACGAAACCGCGTACTACATCCGCGAGCAGATTCAGCGGGCCGGCGGCAGCGAGAGCCTGTTCACCGCCGATGCCCTCAAAGCCGTCTTCACCGCCACCGATGGGGTGCAACGTTTGGTCAACCAGGTCTGCGACCACGCGCTCGTCCTGTCGGGCTTGGGGGGACACTCGCAAATCAGTGTGGAGGCGATTGAGGAAGCCTGGTCCGACCTGCAGCAGCTTCCCGCGCCGTGGCACCAGACTTCGCGGAAAGAAGAGGCGGCCCCAACAGCGGCGGTGGAATTCGGTCAGCTACACGATGACGATGCCGAGGCACCCTTCCAATCCAGCGAAACACAAGCAAGCCGTAATCTTCAAAAGTCATCGGCTGAAGTTCGCGTTGGTGAGAACCTGGATCGAATCGATTGCGGACTCGGGGCGCTGGACACAGCTGAGGGGATCGAGTTTGGCACGCTCGGCGAGATGTATGAAGACGCCGTGGAATTCGAGCCAGTTGGCAATGCGGCAACGCAGGTGGAGTTGACCTTCACCACTCCCGCCAATCCGTTCGGGGAAGGTTTCGACGAAGAAGAGATTGTCATCGATCACTACGCGAATCTGGCGGCGAGTTTTCAGCCGGATCTGCTTGATCAGCAGGACAACACCCGCGAGGTCGCCGCGCAGATCTTGGATTTGGCTCAACAGACGGCAAAGGTGGCCGCGCTCGATCCCGTTCTGCCAGAGGTGGAGACGAGCGAGCCGCTCCGCGTGCATGTCGAGAGTGCCGTGGAATTGGAAGGCTTCAACCCGGCCAACGATCCGGTTCTGCCGGAAGAAGCCAGCGTCACTCGCCACGATGAGCCGCGGCGTCCGCTGGGTGGAAAGTCGCGACCCAAGCGGCGTGAATACCGGACCCTGTTCAGCACCCTTCGCAACCGCTAACCCTCGAGAGCCGGATGAGCCAACTGCTGAAGGCACTCAGAAGCTTGGAATCGCGGGGGACTGCACTGGCCCCCCCGCCCGCCGGGCCTGCGGTGCAGGAAGAGCCCGCCGTTGGGGTAGCGGTACTGACTGAAGAAGTCCGCATCAAGCCTCGCCCCGCTCCGCGCGTCAAGCCGCGGCGAGCGACGGCGGCACCCGTGGACCTCTTCGCAGGGCGACCCTTGACGGAGACATTGGCGCACAAGCAGCGACTCCCCGTAGCTAAGAAGCTGGAAGAAGCACCCCCAGAGACCGCATCTTCCGCTGCGCAAGCCGCCCAGTACACGCTTGCCCCCGCCGTGATCGTGAACCAGGCAGCGCTGGACGCCGGCGCGGCGCTCGCTCTGGAGTTGGCGGTACAGGAAGTAGCAACAGGGCAATGTGCGGAGGATGACTATCCGGGGTCTCCCGCCAAATCCCCCATCCCCACTTCCCTGCCGCCAGCCCCGGTCCGCTCGGCCACTCTGTTTGAACATCGCATCCGGGAATCGCTGCAACATCCCGCCCGCAGCCGGCCGTTTGCGGAACTGGTGCAGCGTTTGCGGCACGACTTTCGTGGCAATAAGGAACGGTCCCTCCTCTTCACCGGCATCGGTATGGCCAGCCGGGGAGATGAGATGCTGGCGCACGTGTCCGCTCTGTTTGCCGAACAAGGGGAAAAGGTTCTGCTCGTCGATGCGGACTTCGAGCGAGCCGGGCTGAGTGCCGGATTCGGAGCGGGAACGCTGGGTGGGCTGCAAAACGCCATCGTCGCACCCCGCAATTGGCAGGATCACTTGCTAAAGACTTCGTTCCCCAATCTGGCCTTTCTCCCTACCGGGCGAGGAAATCTGACGGTGGCTGGAGCAGCGGATACCCTTGCCGGTCTCATCCCCAAACTGGAAGCCGAGTTTCCGCTGGTGCTAATTGACGGCGGACAGTCGAGCGGCCCGCTCCTGATGCCACTGGCCCGCTCCTGCGACGCCACTTACTTCGTCATCCGCCTGGGGGCGACCGATGCGAAGGAAGCGCAGGGGGCGCTGAAGAGCTTTCGCGCGGCCGGGGCGAGAGTGATGGGCTGTGTGGCGGTGATGGCGAATGGGGAGTGACTCATAGCGAATGACTAAGCACTAATGTCTAATGACTAATGTCAATGCAATCGCAAATTCGTCATTAGGATTTAGTCATTACGACCTCTCTCGTCACCGGCGGTGCCGGCTTTGTTGGCTCTCATTTGGTCGAGGCTCTGCTGGCTCGCGGGGACCGCGTGCGGGTGCTGGATAATGTCTCAACCGGGCGGAAGGAGAATCTGGCCGGAGTTTGGCACCAGATTGAGTTTGTCCAGGGGGACATCACGGATGTGGCTGCCGTGCAGAAGGCCGTGGCCGGTGTCGATTTTGTCTTTCACCAGGCGGCGCTTGCGAGTGTGCCGCGGAGCGTTGACGCGCCGCTGGAGACTCATGCCGCCTGCACCACGGGCACGTTGCTCTTGCTCGATGCCGCCCGAAAGGCCGGCGTGAAGCGGTTTGTCTTTGCCGCCAGCTCCAGTGCGTATGGCAATCAGCCCACGCCGGTGAAGAAGGAAACGGATCTCCCTTCGCCACTTTCCCCCTACGCCGCGGCCAAACTGGCGGCAGAGCATTACTGCCACGCCTTCTATCACAGCTACGGCCTGGAGACGGTTTGCCTGCGGTACTTCAACGTCTTTGGCCCGCGGCAGGACCCGAACGGCCCTTACGCCGCCGTCATTCCGCTCTTCATCCAGTCGCTGCTGGCCGGCAAATCCCCCACGATTTACGGCGACGGCAAACAAACCCGCGACTTCACTTACGTCGGCAACGTCGTGCAGGCCAACCTCCTCGCCTCCACCGCGCCTGCCGCAAAAATTACAGCCTCTCCCAGCCGCGTCTTCAACATCGGCAGTGGCAGTGCCATTAGCCTGGTTGACTTGCTGGCCGCCCTCAACGCCATCTGCGGCACCAAGATCGCCGCAAACTTCCAGCCTCCTCGCACCGGCGATGTGCGCGACAGCTTGGCGGATATTTCGCTGGCCCAAAAGCAGCTTGGTTACCAGTCGGCCGTCAGTTTGCGGGAAGGTCTGGAGAAGACTGTAGCCGCGATGAGGTAGGGGTGCAATTTGGGGTGGCACTGGCAGTCAAGCGACGACGAGGCAGATTCAGCCGTTGCAATCGACTTGGCCGTCGCTTGATAGCCAGTGCTGCGCCGCCATAAGACGCTGCATCGCTCAGAGTCTTTTGAAGTGGACCGTCGGATCAGGCTCAGCACTGGCTATCGAGCCGATAGGGAGCGTTAGCACACGATGGTGGGCTCCTTATCGGCTCGATTGCCAGTGCCACCCCGACTGCCAACGCTCGTCCCGTGGCTTTCTCCGCGGTGGAACAGGATACTGGCGGGATTGATTGCTCGCCCGACGCAGCCGAATCGCCGACTGGAGAAAATGATGCCTAGAACCAACTTCCTATTCGCATTCGCCCTGCTTCTCTTCCTCTCGCGTGGTCTGTCGGCAGCGGACGACGGAGCGCCTGTCAAAAAGTTGATCCTGCCGGGGGAAGCGTTCCTGGTCGAAGGCCGTCCCGCCTTCATTCTGCTGCCGCCGGAGGCGAAACGGCAGAAGGTGCAGCCGTGGATTTTTTATGCTCCGACATTGCAGGGCTTGCCCGATTCCCATGAGAAATGGATGCATGAGCAGTTTCTGGCGGCCGGCGTGGCCGTGGCGGGAATTGATATTGGGGAAGCTTACGGCAGTCCCAAAGGGCGCGAACTCTTCTCGGCCTTCCACAAAGAGTTGACCGAAAAACGGGGCTACGCTCCTCGCCCCTGCCTGCTCGGCCGCAGCCGCGGGGGTTTGTGGATGACCAGTTGGGCCTGCGAACATCCCGACCAGGTGGCCGGAATCGCCGGCATCTATCCGGTGATCGACTTTCGGACTTATCCCGGCATCGACAAGGCAGCCCCCGCTTACGGACTGACAGCCGCGGAGCTGACGGCAAAACAGGCGGAATTTAACCCAATTGAACGTGTCGGCGTCCTCGCCAAGGCGAAAGTGCCGGCGTTCTTCATTCACGGGGATGAAGACAAGGTCGTTCCGCTGAAAGAGAACTCCGCCGAGTTCGTGGCCCGTTACAAAGCAGCTGGGGCGGAAGATGCCGTGAAGCTCATTGTCGCCAAGGGGCAAGGGCATAACTACTGGGAAGGGTTCTTCCGCTGCCAGGAGTTGATTGATTTTGCCATCGAGCGGGCCCAGGAAGGGGCCAAGCCGGCTCGTAAGAAAGTTTCGCTCGGCAAACATACTTTCACGCTCCCCGAGGGTTTCACCATCGAACTGGTCGCAGGGCCACCGCTGACGGATCGCCCCATCACAGGGGCTTTCGATGAACTCGGCCGGCTCTATATCGGCGAATCCTCCGGCACCAATGCCAAGGTGCAAGACCAACTCGCCGAAAAGCCGCACAGCATACTGAGGCTGGAAGACACGGACGGAGACGGCGAATTCGACAAGAGAACCGTCTTCGCCGACAAGATGATGTTTCCCGAAGGGACAATGTGGCATGACGGCTCGCTGTATGTCGCCGCGCCTCCCAGCATCTGGAAGCTGACCGATACTGACTACGACGGCGTGGCGGACAAGCGGGAAGAGTGGTTCCAAGGGAAGACACTGACCGGCTGCGCCAACGATTTGCACGGGCCCTATCTCGGTCCCGACGGGTGGATTTATTGGTGCAAGGGAGCCTTCGCCGAACAGACCTACGAACGCCCAGGGCGAAAGCCGCTCGTCACCAAGGCGGCTCACATCTTCCGCTGCCGGCCCAATGGCACAGGCATCGAGCCGGTAATGACGGGCGGAATGGATAACCCCGTCGATGTCGTTTTCACGCCAAGCGGCGAACGCATCTTCACAACCACCTTTCTGCAAAACCCCGGCGGCGGCCAGCGCGACGGCCTGATTCACGCCATCTACGGCGGCGTCTATGGAAAAGTCCAGCCGGTCATCGACAGCCATCCGCAAACCGGCGGACTGATGCCGCCGCTCGTTCACTTGGGAGCAGCCGCACCGTGTGGACTGACGACCTATGAATCTGTCAGTTTTGGCGAGGAGTACAAGAACAACCTCTTCGCGGCCCTCTTCAATATGCACAAGATCACGCGGCATGTCCTGACGCCCGACGCCGGCACTTTCAAGTCGCACGACGAAGACTTCCTCGTTGCCGAGAGCCTCGACTTCCATCCGACCGACGTGCTCGAAGACGCCGACGGCAGCCTGATCGTGATCGACACCGGCGGCTGGTACAAACTCTGTTGCCCGACTTCGCAACTGCATAAGCCGGACGTGCTGGGGGGGATTTATCGGATTAGAAGGACGGATGCGGCGAAGGTGGAGGATCCCCGGGGCAGCCGATTTGATTGGCACCTGCTCGAGCCGGACCATCTCGCCCACCTACTTAATGACGCCCGACCCGCGGTCCGACGGCGCGCGGTTGATGAGTTGGTCAGGCACCGCAGCGACTCAACTCGTTCGCTTGCGACATTACTTATAGAGTCACCATCCAGCGAGGCGAGGCGCAATGCCATATGGGCACTCATGCGGATCGATGACCCGCAGGCTGTTGAGGTACGACGTTGGGCTTTGAAAGTCAAAAACGAGACTGTGCGCCAAGTAGCACTGCACGCTGCCAGTTTGAATCGCGACAAAAAGGCTCTACCTCGGCTACTAGAGGTACTCGCGGATGAATCACTTCCCTTGCAGAATCGCCGTGGCGCGGCGGAGGCATTGGGCCGCATCGGCGATGAGTCCGCAGTCGCACCATTGCTGAACGCGGCGGCGAAACCAAACGGCCGGGCCCTGGAACACGCCGTCATCTACGCCCTCATCGAAATCCAGGATGCCGATGAGACCGCCAAGGGAATCACCAGCACAAGTCCCGGTACCAAACGAGTCGCCCTCATCGCACTCTCCGAAATGGAAAATGGTGGACTCACGGCAAAGACCGTCGCGCCGCTGCTTTCGTCGAATGACCCCATTCTCAAGGAAACGGCCTCCTGGATCGTCAGCCGGCATGCCGAGTGGGGAGATGAACTGGCTGGATTCTTGCAGCAGCAACTGATGGATCAAGAGCTGACGGAGAAGGAACTCGTTGAATTGGAACAGCATCTGGTCCGATTTGCTTCATCACCGGCAGTCCAAAAGCTGCTGGGTAAAAGTGTGAATAACCATTTCGCCTCGCCACGCTCGCAGCTTACGGCCCTTCATGCGATTGCCCGCTCCGGCGTCAAGGAGATGCCGGAAAGCTGGGTCTCTGCATTGGAATCTGCCTTAAAGCAGGGGGAGCAAAAATACTATCCCGACGTGCTGGCGACAATTCGGGCTGTTCCTTTTGGCAAACAGCGCCCCGAAGGGCTGATCCTAGGGCTCCAAATGATTTCGGAGCACCCGCAGATCGAACCCAGCGTGCGCATTCAAGCCGCCGCTGCAGTTCCTGGTGGGCTCAGCAAAGTGTCGCCGGAGCTGTTTGAGTTGCTCCGCTCTGAATTGAACGGCGACACGGACGTTGGGGTCCGTTCCGCCGCGGTTGATGTGCTGACGACTGCCCGGCTCAGTCCCGAGCAGCTTGGACAACTTGCTGAAGCCTTCGACACTGTCGGACCGTTGGAGGCGAATCGATTGTTGGCCGCCTTCGATGCTTCGCCTGACGAAGCAGTCGGCAAGAAGTTGGTAGAGACGCTGAAGAAATCACCCGCGACTTCCGCCTTGCGGGTCGATGCCATTCAAAAGGCACTCGCCAAATGTCCCGCGGATGTACAGCAATCCGCGGAGGAAATCTATACCCGGCTCAATGCCGACATCGCCCAGCAGCGGGCCCAATTGGAAAATCTGCTTACGACGCTTCCGGCGGGCGACATTCGCCGCGGCCAGGCGGTCTTTCACAGCAAAAAGACTGCCTGCTTCGCCTGCCACGCCATGGGCTATCTCGGCGGCAACATTGGCCCCGATCTGACCCGAATCGGCGGCATTCGCGCTCAGCGGGATTTGCTGGAATCGATTCTCTTTCCCAGTGCCAGCTTTGTGCGGAGTTATGAGCCGGTCGTCGTCCTGACGACCAGCGGCCTCACGCATAGCGGCGTAGTGCGGCAGGATTTGCCGCAGGAATTGGTGCTGGCCACGGGGGCGGACAAGCTGGTCCGCATTTCCAAGGACGACATCGAAAGCATTTCTCCCGGCCATGTCTCCATCATGCCCGCCGGGCTCGACAAGCAACTGACACCCCAGGAACTGGCCGACTTGGTGGAGTTTTTGCGGGGGGCGAAGTAAGTTCGTTCCACATTCAACGCTGCTCGCCAGGCAGGAAGAAGCCCGCGCGGGCCCACTGTTCGAACCAGAAGCGGAGATTGGTCGTGAGAGTCTCCTCGGTTTCACCGGCGGCCAGGGCCTGGGGAGCGATGCGGGCAATGGATTGTTCCAGAGACTCTCCCACCTGCAGCGCTGAAAGCAGATCGTGCTGCACGGACGTTAGTTCGTGGCGGCGGACGATGTAGTCGCGGCGGAAGAGGGCGAGTTGCTGCTCGCCCGGCGCGGGGAGCGAAGGCTGCTGGCCGTGTTTCCAGGCTGTGTAATAGCTGCTGATGGGATAGCGGAAGGTGAGAAGTTGAAAGCCGGGGACGAGGTGGAGCGTGGATTGGGGCGTCAGTGCTATTGCGGGAAGACCCTCACCCTGTCCTCTCCCAAGGGGAGAGGGTTCTTCCGGCCCCTCGGCATCGAAGACAAATTCGATGGCGTGCTCCAACCGAGCGAGGTCCACGAAAAAATCCTCCCAGCGGGTTTCGGCACTTCGTAGGACGGGATTCCCATCCCGTCCGTCCCGCGTCTCATTCAGAAAATCGGCGAACTTATCCGCCAGATGATGCAGCGTGTAGCTCTGCGAAGGATGCTGCTGCAAATAGGCCAGAGCGAAATCGTCGAAGACATCCTCCCCCATCGCGAACCGGAGACAGGGAAAGAATTCCCGCAGGCAATCGACAAGCCGCAGATAATAGGCGGCGGCGTAAACTCCGACACGATCCGCACTGGATTGTTTGCTGGTGGGGGGAACGATGTTTTCGAGAGTGGCGAACTCCGGGAGTTGGGATCCGCCTGGATGCGTGATGACGGCTTGCAGCCAGTGCTGCAATTGTTCGAGCGACGGATTCGGAGGGATGGGCATGAGCACTCAGGTGTTTAACGCAAAGTCGCTAAGACGCAATGAGGAAAAGGCGGAACTGGCAGAATAATGTTGGGCAGAATAATAAGAGGAAAGCAAAAGAATTGAATCCTCTTCCGCTCCCGCACTCTCTTTCTCTCCTTCTTAGAAGACGGCTACTCCCGCACCTCTCGGTACGGCGGCTCCAGCAGTTTGTCGCTGCCGGGCTGCATGGCATTCTGGCCGTCGGGGGTCATCCAGGAACAGTAGATGCGGAAGTCGATCCGCTGGTTGATGAACTTGGTTCGGCCGTCGCAGAAAATCGCCATCACTCCCCCTTCGTGCTCGCTGGATGGGCGGGCGAAGCGGACGCTGCCGTCCCCGCGGCCTCGCTCCTGGTTGATGAACAGCACCGGGCATTCCGGCGTGTGGTTTCCTTCGGCATTGCCGGGAGCCCACAGAAAACCGTTTTTCGCCTCGTCGCTGTCGGTCCACAGGCCAGCATCCAGATTTTCGCTGAGCAGAAGGGTGTAGGCCGATCCGTCATGGTCTTCGACAAACTGGGGGGAGGTGAACACGGCCGGGTCGCGATTGCCATACTGTTCGAGAAAGACCCCGTTGGCGGGCCAATCGGGCGGAAACTTCTTGCTCACTTTGTCCGGCATGCCGCAGTTGGCAACATAACTGGTCCACGCCTGGCGTTTGTCTTGCCGGCTGCGGGGGTCGTCGGGGCAGAGGAATTCGGGGATGTAGAATTCGGGAGTTTTGCCGCGGGTCTCGGCTGGACCGGTGGGGCCATAGGCTTCGTAGAACTTCTGCCGCGGACCAAAGACGTCGGGACCGGGCAGGAGCATGAGGGGATCAGGTGGGCCATCTTCAGAGGGAGAGTCTGCATTCGCAGCAGCGGGTCGCGACAAAAACGGCAGCAGTTCGAATTGCCAGCCGGTCTTCGCCCGCTGGCCGGCAGCATCCACGCCTTGTTCGTTGGCATAGCCGGAGAAGTGCTTTCCTGGCTGCAAATCGGTAACGAAGAGGGTTGTGAGGCCGACATCGGTCAGTCGCGAGTCGCAAGTGTTGCGGCGCGCCGACTCTCGATTTCGCAGGAGAGCCGGCAGGATGAGCGTCGCCATGACCAGACCGATGAGAATGACGACGACCCATTCGATGCGTGAGAGGCCGCGGCGAAGATTTCTATTCATAACCAAGTTCTGCACTTCCTCGACCCTTCGTGTACACGCCCCCTCCAAGTCGTGGGCGTGCGACCTAACTCCTGTGCTGGTGACAATTCCATCATAACGTCCGCGGCGCATTCTTTTCTGCGGTCAAACGGTTGACCCCGCCCTTGCCAGCACCGATGATAACCCGTCTGGCTTCCTCTCTCCTTCCCAGTATGCCATGACCAAACCTTCCCCAACGAATGCCGACGAAGCTCCTCGCAATCCGCCATCGGAAGAGGCTGCCAAGGAAGTCACTCCGCATACCAATCGTAGCGATTTCGTCGCTCCCCATCCCGGCAGCAAGCAAATGCCGCAGTGGGATACCGGGGAACTGATTGATGCCCCAACCTTTAAGTGGCGGAACATTTTGGGCCTGATCGGTCCCGGCCTCGTGATGGGTGCCGCTGCGATTGGCGGCGGCGAATGGCTGGCGGGACCGCAAGTGACTGCCCGTTATGGACCGGCCCTCCTGTGGGTCGCTGCTGTCAGCATCCTGTTTCAAGTTCTCTACAACATCGAAATCAGCCGTTATACGCTGTACAGCGGGGAGCCGATTTTCACCGGCAAATTCCGGATTCCCCCCGGTCCCATGCTGTGGGTGGTTTTGTATTTGCTCCTCGACTGGGGTTCGCTCGCACCGTATCTGGCGATGGGTGCAGCCTCACCCCTGATCGCGATTTTTCGAGGTGAAATCCCCAAACAGAACGAAACCTTCTCGGTACTCGTCAACTTGGGATTTATGGAATTCAGTCTGAGCAAGGACCTACTAACCAAAATTGTGGCAAGCATCATTTTCGGCTGCTGTGCGGTGCCCCTGATTTTCGGCGGCAAGGTCTACAACTCGCTCAAAGTCATCATGTCCTTTAAGCTGGTGACCGTGATTGGATTTTTGGTATTCCTGACAGTCTTCTATTCTTACTCTTCCACCTGGTGGGAAATCACCAGCGGGTTTTTCAAGATCGGCACCGTGCCAGTCATTGCGGCGGAAGACACCAACGGCAACGGCAAGTTTGATCCCGGCGAAGTCGATTTTGACGGCGACGGGCATCCGGATGTGGTCGAATTCGAGAAGGACAAGAACGGCAAGGTCATTAACGCCAAGGATTTGGACGGCGATGGAATCATCGACGGTGCCAACGTCGACAACGTCTTCACGAGCCTGTTTAGCAAAGGAACCTTCCCCAAAGTGGACTGGAGTCTGATGGCCATGATCGCCGGGTTGGCGGCCATTGCGGGAAACGGCGGTCTCACCAACACTCCCATCAGCAACTTCACACGCGATCAAGGTTGGGGAATGGGGCACCATGTCGGTGCCATCCCCAGCATGGTCGGCGGACAAGGCATCACGCTCTCGCACGTCGGCTGCGTCTTTGACGTGAACGAGCAATCGCTCCCGCGCTGGCGGCAGTGGTACAACCACGTCGTTCGAGATCAAACGCTCGCTTGGATGCTCGCCTGCTTTGTTGGCGTCGGCTTGCCGAGCGTGCTGTCGGTCGCGTTCCTGCCGCGCGGAACCGAGTGTGATGATTACAACACCGCTTCGCTGACCGCGGGAGGCGTGGAAAAACGGGTTGCGGACCCACCGCCCGATGTCCTGGCGTCGCAGGTCGGCCTCACCAAACTCATCTCCGGCAAATCGGCTGGACGCTTCTTCTGGGGCAGCACCCTGTTTTGCGGCTTTTTGGTGCTGGTGACGAGCATGGCCTCCACCATTGACGGCTTCATCCGCCGCTGGCTGGATGTCTTTTGGACGGCGCTTCCCATCTTGCGCAAGCTCGATATCGCCCATATTGGCAAGGTTTATTTCGGCCTGCTGATTGGTTATCTGATCATCGGCTTCAGCATTATCTGGTCCCCGATCAGTCCGGCAGGGGTCTTCAAGATTGCCACGACGGGTTACAACTTTGCTTTCGCCATCAGCGCCTGGCACACGCTGACGGTGAACACCACGCTGCTCCCCAAGCAACTGCGCCCCAATTGGTTCATCCGCTGCGGTCTCATCTTCGCCGGTGTGTTCTTCGTCTGCCTGGGATTCATGTCGGTGATGAAGATGGCAGGTTTTGTCAAATAGGCTACTTCAGCAGCGGCTGTAACAGTTCAGCCCAGATTTTGTAACCGGCCTCATTCATATGGAGGCCGTCCTTGAGAAACAGGTCGCTTCGCGGCTGGCCGTTCTCATCGAGCATCGGTTTCTCCACACTGAGAAAAGTACAAAGCTTATCCTGCTCGCAGGCTTTGCGGACAAGCTCGTTCGCTTCCCGCTGCGTCTCCAACAGCTTCGCGCGGGCGACGCTCGGCTTGATGCCGAGGAAGATCAGCTTCGTCTCTGGAAGTGCGGCGCGGAGCTTTTTGTGAAAGGCGGCAAAGTCGGCGGCAACTTGCTGCGGAGTTTTCTTGGCGGCGATGTCGTTGTCCCCTGCATAGAGCACAACAATCCGAGGCTGATGCGGCAGCACCAGGCGGTCGAAGTGCTCCACGCTGTCGATGAGCTGCGAGCCCCCAAAACCGCGATTAACCGTCAGCCGATCGAGAAACGACTTCGCCAGATCCCACATTCGAATACTGGAACTGCCGACGAAGAGAATTCCCTTCTTTGGCGGCGGTGACTTCTGATCCTTGGCCTCCATCGCGGCAAAATCCTTGTCCCACTTGCCGGCTTTGGACTCGGCCGGCTTCTCTTCGGCCAGTGACGAAAGTGCTAGCGTCATGGCCGTGAAGAAAGCCAGGAACGCGAAAAAGAGCCGCAACATGGGCGAAATCCTTGGCGAGGGAGGAGGCGCGGAACTGCACGCCACGCTAGCAAAGCATCTGGCGGTTCACAAGCGACTTATCTTGCCGCTGCTGGCGGGTCTTCCTATACTCCGCGGCCCGAATTCCGGGATCGGCAGTCCGCCCCTTTGCGCCCATTTCGTTTCATCCAGCAGGAAGCTTGGAACTGAAACCCTCATCTCCGTTAACTCGTTTCGCTCTCACGAGTGCGCTTCTTTTGATGCGCGCCGTTGGCGGCATCGCGCGCAATTGTCTGTTATCCGCGGACTTGTATCGGCGGGTTGAGGGGAAAAACTTCACTTGCAGATTTCAGATTGCGGATTGCAGAACATGTCTCCCTATTCTGCTATCCGCAATCTTCAATCTTCAATCCTTCCTCTTGCTTCTCCTGTTGGCAGCCAACGTTCGCCCCGCCCTTGCCGCCGTCGATGTTCCCATCGAAGAGCAATCCGCCGAGATTGTCATTCATGGCAAAGAGGCCCGCACTTGGGAGCAAGGGAGCTACGAAGTCTGGCACATTCGCGGCCATGCGGAAATTCGTCAGGGGAAGGTGGTGGCCCAAGCTCCGGAAGCCATCTTCTGGATCGATCGCGCGGATGCTTTCAGCGGCCAGCCAAGCAAGGTCATTGCCTACTTCGAAGGGAACGGCAGCGAAAAGGTGCAGGTGCAGTTCGGTCCTTTGGGAAATCCGCAGGCGCTCGGCTCCGCTCAAGGGACGGCGCTCACGGATCGGACCTGGCTAGGCCGTTTCCACACATTGGCGGGGATCCAGATTGCCGCCCCCCTCACCCGTCAAGCCACGTCGCAGGTCGCCCCTGCCATCTTTGAACGGGGCCTCGAAGCCCGCGCTCCAAATTCCAATCCCGGTGACGTGACTCCCGCTCAGTTCTCTGCTCCCAGAGCCGCTGGCGAAGAGATCGCTCCTCCCACCGCCCAGCCGATTCGCCCCACCAGCCGCCGCGTCCGGTTCTTTCCTCGCGGTCACGGGCGCTGGCAAGTCAAATCCTTCGAAGACCCGGCTGCGGGGGAACAGATCACGCTGCTCACCTCGGGCGTGCAAATCATGGTCGAAGGGATCGATCAACTCGGCAACGCATCGTTGGAGGCGGACAGCATCGTTCTCTGGAGCCCGAAGATGAACCTGATGTCGCCCGCCAGCCGCGAGATTCGCGACGGGGAGTCGCATTACGAAGTCTATCTCGAAGGGAACATCGTCTTCCGCCAGGGAGACCGGGTCATCTATGCCGACCGGATGTATTACAACATCACCCGCGAGTACGGCGTGGTCCTCAATGCCGAAATGCTGACGCCCGTCAAGGATTATCAGGGGATGCTGCGAATGAAGGCCCGGGTGCTGGAGCAGCGCGACCGGCAGCACTTTGCCGCGATGGACGCCGACCTCACCAGCAGCCGCCTGGGAGTGCCGCGGTATCGCCTCGCCTCGGGGAATGTGGAACTCGAAGACATTCAGCGCCCCCTCCTCGATCCTTTCAGCCAGCAGCCGATGGTGGACCCCGTCTCGGGAGAGCCGCAAGTGGACCACCAACTGATGGCCACCAGCCGCAACAACTTCATTTACCTGGCGGAGGCACCAGTCTTCTACTGGCCCACGATTGCCACCGACCTCACCAAGCCGACGTATTACCTCGACCGCATTCGGGTGAAGAGCGACCGGGTCTATGGCCAACAACTTCTACTCGACTGGGACGTGCATCAGTTGCTCGGCATGCAAAACAAAATCCCCGGCACCAAATGGGGCCTCTCCACGGACTTCCTCAGCCAGCGGGGCATCGGCGTGGGCTCCGATTATCACTACGCGCTTCCCAGCTTCCTCGGCCTTCCCGGCCCGACCAACGGATTCATTGACTCCTGGACTTTGCTCCAGGAACAGGGGACCGACAACCTTGGCTTTGACCGCCGCGTAGTTCCGCCTGGAGCGAGTTTCCGCGGACGTTCCCTGGTCAATCATCGCCAGCAGATGCCTTATGGCTGGCAATTGACCGCCGAGGCGGGCTGGATCAGCGACTTCAATTTCCTGGAGCAGTACTACGAGAAGGAATGGGACACGCTGAAAGACGAAACGACGGGCGTTGAGCTGAAAAAGCTCCACGAGAACATGTCGTTCAACCTTTCTGCCGATGCACGCATCAATCCCTATTTCATGCAGACCCAGCGGCTGCCGCGGTTCGATTACTTTTTGTTCGGGCAGCCCTTTGCCTGGGACCGGGCGACGTTTTCGACGCACACTTTCGCTTCGTACGACCATCTGCTCCCCGCCGGCACACCGAACAACCCGGTGGATCAGGCGAACTTTTCGCCGCTCCCTGGGGAAGTGGACCGCCTGGGGATGCGAGCCGCCACGCGCAACGAAATCGACATTCCGCTGGATGCCGGGCCGGTGAAAGTGGTCCCCTATGTGCTGGGGGAAGCGGCCTATTGGGGAAGCGACATCAACGACGACGCCACTTCCCGGGTCTACGGCCAGGCGGGCATTCGCGCCAGCCTCCCCCTCTGGCGCGCCAATCCGAACATTCAAAGCGAGCTGTTCAATCTCAATGGCCTGGCACAGAAGGTTGTCTTTGACGTCGATGCCTTCGTCGCCGATTCGAGCCAGGACATGACGATGTTCCCGCGCTACGATTCGCTCGATGACGATTCGACGGAGCATTTCCGCCGCCGCATCCCCGTCAATACTTTCGGGCAGGCGAACGGCACCTTTGCACCGACCCGGTTTGACGACCGGTTCTTCGCCCTGCGGAGCGACCTGCAGGGTTCCGTGGCTTCTCCGGTCACGGAAATCGCCGATGACATGATGCAGGTCCGCATGGGCATCAAGCAGCGCTGGCAAACGAAGCGCGGCTTGCCGGGACAGGAGCGAATCGTCGACTGGATCTCCTCGGAAACCAACGCCGTCTTTTTCCCCTCCCCAGCCCGTGACAACTTTGGCTCCAGCCTGGGACTAGTCGACTATAACTTTGCCTGGCACGTGGGGGACCGCGTGACGCTCCTCTCCGACGGCTACTACGACTTCTTCGATGCGGGTCTGCGGCAGGTGACCGTGGGTGGTCTCCTTTCGCGGCCGGAGTACGGAAATCTCTATGTCGGCTATCGTTCCACCGACGGGCCGATTGTCAGCAGCGTGGTCGTTGCCAGCTTGAGCTACCGCATGAGCGAAAAGTGGATTGCCACCGGCGGCACCTCCATCGACTTCTCCAACACGGGCAACATCGGGCAGACCCTATCCATGACCCGCGTCGGCGAATCGTTCCTCGTCCGCCTGGGGATGAACGTCGATGCCAGCCGCAACAACGTCGGCTTCATCTTCGGCATCGAACCCCGCTTCCTCCCCGGCAGCCGCCTGGGCCGCGTCGGCGGAGTGCAAATCCCGCCGGCAGGGGCGATGGGGCTGGAATAAGCGGCCCGTGGTCATATTCCCAGATTCATCTGTATTTGACGCAAGTCTGATTCATGGCAATGAATTATAGACGTTTCTGATTCACGAAATCGAAGCTGACTGACAACTCCTTGATTCAGTCCGTATTCGTCGTCCCCATTCCCTGCGACACCAGCCAAAATCGCCGCGCCCGAGCGCCTGAATTTTTTCCGTGGTGCAAAAGTCGCCCTTTGCCTTGTCGGAAGTCTTGAGCCATCAACCCTTTGCCGCAACGTGACCGCCGACTTTTGCACCACCCCCCTCCCGGAAAGTGGGGGACAGAAATCCGGAGACAGGAGATTCGAATCCCGTCTCAGCTTTCCGCTTTCCGCTTTCCCACGTCCGCTCTCAACCACGCCCATCTCCACGAAACGGTGCGCACCGCCCCTCCAACTCACCACCATATTTTCTCGAATTGTCAAAGATCAAGCCGGTTTCTCGCCGGGCCGATTAGACTCAATTGTACACATATCCCAAGTGTCCGTCAAGTCCCTGGATGGGGGGTGCTTTGATCTCCCTGTGCGAGGAAGGCACACTCTTCTCTTTTGGCCGTCCAACGACACAAATTAGTGAGGCTTGAATCTGTTTCCAAGTTCGCCCATTTTCCGGGCTCGATTGACTTTGGCAATCATTTCTCAAGCCCCTTCAAATCCCAGAGACGAACTTCCTTGTCCAAACCGCCAGTCGCCAGTTGGCTGCCGTCAGCACTGACCGCGATGCATAGGATTGGCCGAAAATGCCCCCTAATGACCAGCCGTTCTTTGAGTGTGGCGGTGTCCCACAGCGCGAGGTAGCTGCCTCGGTCTTCATCAAGGATGGCCCGTTGCCTCATCCCGCCCATCACCAGTGTTTTGCCGCCGGGTAAATAGGCCAAAGAGATGATAAACGGACCGAAGCGATCTTCTATTGTGGGAAGCTCCTCACCCGTGGCTACAGTCCAGAACTTCACCAGGGTCGACTCTGTGTAACTGCCGCAGCTAACGATCTTGCCGTCTGGACCGAAGGCCACACTGCTTGCCCCCTTAGGGTTCTCTCCCAGCACCGTTTTCTTGTAGGGTGCGATAGTTTGCCAAAGGATTGTTGTTCCATTTGTGCCGCATGAAGCAATAGTGTTACCGTCGGGGGAGAACGCTATTGACTTGACGGCAGTCGGATGTCCCTCCAGTTCAGCGATTTGTTCACCTTTCTCAACGTCCCAAAGTTTGAGTTCTGACCAGGGTTTTTCGGCAGCCTTGTCATACCCTCCGCCTCCAATGGCCAGCACTTTACCTTTGGGAGAAAACCTCAAGGCATCTATTCCCCCTTTGAAGCGCGGCAGCGTCTTACGCTCCTTCCGAGCGGACACATCCCATAGCTTGACGATTCCGCCAGTGTCGGCTGATGCTAACGTGAGCCCATCCCCGGTGACTGCAAGTGCTTCTACCGACTGTTCATGTCCATTCAAGGACTCTGACCGTTTTTCGTGGGCTACATCCCAGAGTCTGATGCTCTTGTCGCTGCTGGCTGAAGCGAGCACTCGTTCTCCGACAAAGACGAGCGATGTTATCGAGCCGGTATGTCCGCGAAATTCGATTGGCTGCTTAATTTCCGGCTGCTGGGCACTCGACAGGGACGGCAGGGTCATGGCCAGGAGAACGTAGAAACGTCGTTTCATTGGAAGCCAACTTTCGCTGCTAGATTTCGAAACCAAGCGCTATTTGGTCAATCTACACTACCTGCTGTCATCAAGGTGGGCAAAGGACGAAGGAGATCGAGCTGCAATCGTGACCAGCATAGGCCGCACACGGTCGCGTGACGCGATGGCTGGACCACGTCGAATTGTCCACGAGGAATACTGATGTCCGTAGGCGTAGTCGGAGAATGCCCTGAGGCGAGGAAACACCCTCCGGCCCTACGGCGTTCCATAAACACCCTACAATGAAGGCTGACCGTTCATCCACTTGCAGGAGACCTTTTCATGTCGATGCTCACTCCTCTCTCACGCCGTGAAGTTCTGCAAACCGCTGGCCTCTTGGGCGTTAGTGCTGCTGCCATGTCGACTCAGACTTGGGCTGCCGAACCGAGTGCCGGCGGCTTGTCGTTTGCCAAGGAATCGGGGCTTGTCACCGGCAAGATGAAACCACTCAAGTACGAGGAAATTCCCGGCCTGCTCACCAAGGCCCAGGTAACGCCGCATTACCAGGCCCATTATGGAGGAGCCCTGAAGCGGTTCACCACCCTTGAACAGCAACTCGAGGGGCTCTATCAGGGGAAAGAGCCGCTCGGCGGAGATGCCCTCACGTTCATGCACAAGGACAAAGTGAATCGCATGAACAGCGTTGTCCTGCACGAGCTGTACTTCGACGGTCTCACACCCAAGCCGGGCGAGCCAGCGGCAGACATCCGCGCCGCTCTCGCCAAGCGATTTGGTTCGCTCGACCGCTGGATCGAGGATTTCAAAGTCTGCTGCATGGCCGCCAACGGCTGGGGAATGCTGGTGCGGGACATGGTGAATGGCCGGCTCTATAATGTCTCCAGCGACCTGCACGAGGTTGGAGTCATCTGGCTCGGCCAGCCGCTGGTTGTGTGCGACGTGTATGAGCATGCGTTTTACGTGGACTACACGAACAAGAAACAAGAGTACGTCAACAAGTTCGTGCAGTTCGTGGATTGGGCAGAGATTGACACCAGGTGGCAGAAGCTGGCATCCTGAGGGTTGGCGAACATTTCTCAGAAAACAGAGCTGCCATGCATGAAATTCAGCGTTACGGACATTCCTCCCGGTGGTCGGACATGGTGGTTCACCGCGGAGTGGCCTATTGGGTCGAGGTCGCCGAAGATCCTGCGCAGGATGCGCAGGGGCAGGTGCAGCAGGTGCTCCGTCAAATCGACGCCACCCTCGCGCAGCTCGGCAGCAGCCGCGAGCGGTTGCTGCAGATTGTGATCTATCTTGCCGACCTGGCGGACGGGCCGGCTTTCAATGCCGTCTGGGATGCATGGGTTCCCGCCGGTCGGGCACCGGTCCGGGCCTGCGTGCAGGCGGGACTCTCGCCGGGATACAAAGTGGAGATGGTGATC
>CAYUJE010000018.1:0-33360 GCA_964444865.1 uncultured Pirellulaceae bacterium
CCTGCGTTTTTCAGTAGCCGCTCTGCAGAAATGAATCCGTTCGACGCGGTTTCCCGCGTGCCAACACTTCTGCAACACCGCGCCGCTGTGGAGCACTCTACCGCGTATGTGGCCCCAATCGGCCCGCGGCGAGCGTGACGCGGTGCCAATCTCACCACGCCACGTTGCGACTTGTAACCGAAACTCCCGTTCTGCCGCAACCCCGGTTTCAGGAAATGAATCGCGAATCGCCGTTCCTCACCTCAGTTGCCCGACTGACTGCCCGACTGACTGCCCGACTGACTGCCCGACTGACTGACTGACTGACTGACTGACTGAAAGTTGAAAGTTGGAGCACCGCATGATGAAGTACAGACTTTCACGCCGGGTGCGAATGCTCCACGGAAAGCGACATGCCGATTCGACCTTATCACCCCGACGATCTGCCGACGCTCAAAGCCATGACCGTGGCCGCCTTTAACGGCGTGTCCATCGACCAGGGGATCGAACGGCTGTTCGGTCCGATCCACGGACACAACTGGGAATGGCGCAAGGCCCGGCATCTGGATGTGGATGCCGAGCGCGATCCGGCCGGGATCTTCGTCGCGGAAGAAGCGGGCGCGATCGTCGGCTACATCTCCACGTGGAAGGATGCCGAGGCCGGGATCGGCCATATTCCCAACATCGTCGTCGTACCCGAACGACGCGGCCAGGGACTCGGGCGGCAACTCATCGAGCACGCTCTCGCAGAGTTTCGGGCCGCGGGATTGACGCATGCCAAAATCGAAACTCTCGTGCAGAACGCCATCGGACAGCACCTGTACCCGTCGCTCGGCTTCCGCGAGGTCGCCCGCCAGATTCATCTGGTTGCCGATCTGCAGGAGCCATTCGCATCGTGATGACGCACTGGACACTGACACGCTGCCGAGGATGTCCCGCCAGGCGCTATACCGCCGAATGGACGCGCCGACTATAATTCCGCGAGAGGCAGCCGCTCGGGAAAAGTTGGCCTGTCTCGGTCGTTCGTGAAATCAGTGGCAATCGGAGAGTCGAATTTTGGAACTGCCGCGCAATCCTACCCGGTCCGTCCGCATTGGACGGGTGACGATCGGACACGACCACCCCATCGCCGTGCAGAGCATGACGGCCACGCACACGCAGGACGTGGCGGCAACCGTTGGGCAGGTGAACGATCTGCTGGCCGCGGGGGCCGACATCGTGCGGATTGCCGTGGACAGTTCGCGCGATGCGCAGGCCCTGGCCGAGATCCGCTTGCAGACGCGGGCCAACCTGTCGGTCGATCTCCAGGAAAACTATCGGCTCGTGGCCGAGGTCGCGCCGCACGTGGACAAGGTCCGCTACAACCCGGGGCACCTGTACCACCACGAGCGCTCCAAGCCGTGGCAGGACAAGGTGAAATTCATCGCGGACATCTGTGCCGAGAACGACTGCGCAATCCGCGTGGGCGTGAACTGCGGTTCGGTCGATCCGGCCAAGGTCGAAAAGTACGGAGCAGGCGATCCGCACGGCCCGATGCTCGAAAGTGCGTGGGAGCACTGCGCACTGCTCGATTCGCTTGGCTTCACGCGTTACGTCGTCTCTCTGAAAGATTCCGATCCCGCGCAGGTGATTGAAGTCAATCAGCGATTCGCGGCCGAGCGTCCGGACGTGCCGCTGCATCTGGGCGTCACCGAGGCAGGGCTGCCCCCCGACGGAATCATCAAGACCCGCATCGCCTTCGAGCAGCTTGTCAGCCGGGGAATCGGCGACACGATCCGCGTGTCGTTGACGGTCCCCAATTCACGCAAGTCCGAAGAGATTGCCGCCGGGCGTCAGATCCTGGCGGATATCGCGGCCGGCCGGGTGCGGAGCTTCGTCGACTTTGGTCTCGATACGCTGAACATCATCAGTTGCCCGAGCTGTTCGCGGGTCGAGAACGAAGCGTTTATCGAACTGGCCCAGGACGTGAAGGCCATGACCGCCTACGCCAAAGACCATGCGATCACGATTGCCGTGATGGGTTGCCGGGTGAATGGGCCGGGCGAAACGGATGACGCCGACCTGGGGCTGTGGTGCGGCGCGAATTTCGTGAACCTGAAGCGGGGGAGCGAAGAACTGGGCGCGTATCCGTACGATCAGATTCTGATTCGGCTGAAATCGGAACTCGACGCCCTGATCGCCCGTCGGGCGCTGCAGAACGCATAGATGGTAACATTTCCGCGTGGACAAGCTCGGATTGCAACGCCTCTCAGCAGAACCAGACCAGCTCGACGCGCGAGCGAGGGAGAGAGTTGCGTTGCTTCGCAACCGAGGCCCGAACATCGAGAATGTCTCCAGGGAGTGGTGTCAACCATCTCCCTCGCTCGCGAGTCGGGCTAAACTGGCCCCACCTCGCCCTCCGGCGAGATTTCAATCTTCCGCCGTCTTGAGGCTCGCGTACAAGAGGCGGCCGCATGTCTTGCAGAACATGATCTTGCCGGACTTCAGTTCCATCAGCATCTGCGGCGGCAACTGCACGTAGCAGCACGAGCAGACGTTGACGTCCACCTCGGCAAATGCGCTCGAGCCGTGCGCCTGGACCAGCCGGCGATAGACGGTCTTGATGTCGGCGGGAAGAATGCTCTCGGCCTGGGCGATGGCCCCTTCCAATTCCGAGGCTGTCGTCCGCAACCCCGCCTCGGCCGCACTCACTTCCTGCGTGATCCGACTTTCCTCAATCTTGGCCGCGGCGAGTTCCTTTTCGACCTTGTCGAGCTCCCGCTTTCCCTCATCGACCTTTTCCAGCAGTTCGAGGATTTCATCCTCGAGCACGCTGTTGGCCATCGAGTCGGCTTCGATCTGCGACTTGATGATGTCGAACTCTTTGTTGGAACTGGCCGCGTTGAGCTTGCCGCGCAGCCCGTCAATCTTGTTTTCGTTCGTCTTGAGCTGCAATCCGCTCTGGTCCGCGGCCAGCTTCAGTTTCTTGAGCTTGTCGCGCTGCTGCTCCAGCTCGGTCTGCTTCTGGACAACGTACTGCTGCCTGCCCTTGGCCAGCTTCGGCCCACGCTCCAGCTTTTCCAGCACTTCCCGCAGTTGCTGATGCAAGCGATGTAAACCCCTCAGCCCCTCGGTCTGCTGCACCATGCTCTCCGTTCCTTGTTCCCGCACACAGGCTACAAAAAAAGCCGGTCTGGGAAGACCGGCTGGTGGCGAAGGTCAGTTATTGGCGTTACTGACCAGGCCATCGAGGAACCCTTTCAGTTGCCGGCTGCGAACCGGATGCTGCAGCTTGCGGACCGCCTTGGCCTCGATCTGCCGTACCCGTTCACGCGTCACCTTGAAGATTCGCCCGACCTCTTCCAGCGTGTAAGTATACCCATCCCCGAGCCCATAGCGAAGCTTGATAATCTCCCGCTCGCGATAGGTCAGCGTTTTGAGGACATGATCGATCTTGTCCTTCAGCATCTCCTGCGTTGCGGAGTTGACCGGGCTTTCGATGTCATCGTCTTCGATGAAATCACCGAAATAGCTGTCTTCGCTTTCTCCCACCGGTCGATCCAGGCTGATCGGGTGACGCGAGATCTTCAGCACCCGCCGGGTTTCTTCGAGGCTCACCCCCGCCGCATCGGCGGTCTCTTCGATGGTGGGCTCGCGGCCGCACTCCTGCAGCAGTCGCTTGCTGACCTTCCGCAGCTTGGACATGGTTTCAATCATGTGCACCGGAATTCGGATCGTCCGGGCCTGATCGGCAATCGCCCGCGTAATGGCCTGCCGGATCCACCAGGTGGCGTACGTCGAGAACTTGTAGCCGCGGCGATACTCGTACTTGTCCACCGCCCGCATCAGGCCGGTGTTCCCTTCCTGAATCAAATCCAGGAACGTCAGCCCGCGGTTGCGGTACTTCTTGGCGATGGAGACCACCAGCCGCAGGTTGCCGCTGGAAAGGTTTCGCTTGGCGATTTCGTACTCGCTCGACTGCTTGCGGGCCGTCGTGCAACGCTCGCGGAGGCTCCGCGGGCTCTCCAGCGTCATCATCATCAGGTCATACAGCTCGTGCCGCAGCCGGCTTCGCTCGCGGCTGGCGGATTCATTGCCCTGAATCTCGTCGAGCCGATTCTTGATCCAGTCCATCCGCCGCGAGAGATCCTCGAGTTGCTTCATCAGCGGCGCCACGCGGCGAGTCCGGAGCGAAAGCTCTTCGACCAGTTGCAGGCATTTCCGCCGGCGGCGGAGGAACATCTTGCGAGCGGTCATCTTCTCTTCGCGGGAAGCTGACTTGCGGATCAGCTTGGCGAAGTCCCGCCGGTTGGCGTCCAGCAGGTGCTCGATGGTCCGCAGGTTGTGCGGCATCCGGGCCAGAATCTGCTCTTTGGTAAGCTGCTCCGTCAGTGAGACCTTGATGGTCCGGTCGAATGGCAGTTCCCCCTTGTAGACCTGCGTCAGCAAGGCGACGGTGGCCCGCATGGCATAGTCGCAGGAGAGGAGCGTGCGGCGAAACCGCTTGCGGGTAACCTCGATTTTCTTGGCGAGCGAGATTTCCTCGGTTCTGGAGAGGAGCGGAATTTCCGCCATCTGCGAGAGGTACAAGCGGATTGGATCGCTGTTGAGCTTTTTGGCCATGTCCTCGAACTTGAGGAGCACCGGCCCGTCATCTTCTTTCGGCATCGGCTTGGGGGCGATGTGGCCGGGAGCCTTGTCGAAGAGTTCGATTCCCTTTTCTTCCAGCGCGACAAGCAAGTTGTCGAGCTTCTCAGGATTGACGTCTTCGTCGGGAAGATAGTCGTTGACGTCGTCGTAGGTCAGATAGCCTTGGGTGCGTCCCTTGGCAACAAGCGTCTGCAATTCGGATACGGGAAATGTCACGGGTCGTTCCTCCTTGAACTGGGCGTGGGTCAAAATCGTTTGTAGTAACCCGCTTCAGCGGGTTAGCTCTTCTCACTCAGCAAGCTCCATCGCTCATAACCGGCTAAAGCCGATTACTACGAACTACCCCTCCGTGGGTGCGATGATTCCCTGCTGGCGGCGCTGAGCCGCGATCATGCTCTTCAAAACGTCAACTTCCTCCTCGGGGTTAAAGTGGTTCTGCTCCAGCTTCGCTTCGGTTTCCCGAAGCTGCCGCTGGACGTGATGTTGCTGGAAACTGCGGATGACGGCACGCATGCGCGTCGGCGGATCGTGGATCGCCTTGGCGGATTTGCGGGTTGCGACCTCATCGAGCTGCACCAGCAGGTTTTTGAGACTCGGCTCTTCAATCTGAGCCAGGATAACTTGAAATTCGAGGGACTCTCCGGCCTCTTCGGATTGGCGGTAAGTCCGAAACAGCAACCTGGCCGCTTCTGCCGCGAGATCGTCTTCAGAAACTTCCGACAGCGCCGTGGGAGCGAGTTCCGGGTGCAGGATGAAGAGTTCCAGCAACTCACTCTCGCGGGGTGAAAGCTCAGCCAGCTTATACGTCCTCTCAGCCGCATTCGTCCCATCCGCCGCAACGGGTCTCGACGGCAATTTGGCCGCCACATCCTTCCGCAGTTGCATGAACCGCTCCCGCACATCGGCCATCTCCAGCCGAAATTCTCGGGCGAGCCTGGATATAAATTGATTGGCTCGCAACGCGGTCGAATCGAGTGTTCCCGGCGGTAAACCGCGGGAAAGCGTGGTGAGAATCTCTTCCAGTGCCTGGTTCGCTTTGTGCGTCTCGCGGACCAAATCGATGCCGCGGGTAGAGACGCGGATTTTGTGTTCCAGGGCATCCACGGCACTGGCCATCAGTTCGCGGAAGGCATCGCCGCCTCGTTCGACCATGAACTCGGCCGGGTCGAACTCTTCGGGGAGCGTCAGAATCCGCAGATCCATGTTGGCGGAGACGAAGATCTCCAGAATGTCATTGGTCCGCCGCTGGCCGGCTTCGTCGCCGTCGAGGACGAGATTGACCGTATCGGCGAAGCGGCGTAGCAATGGAATATGCCGCTCGGTGAGGGCGGTGCCGAGGACAGCGACGACATCATCCACGCCATATTGATGGCACATGATGACATCGGTATATCCTTCGACGACCGTGATGTTACGGCTCTTTTGCACCGCGTGGCGGGCGATGTCGAGGGCGTAAAGCTGTTCGCTCTTGGAAAACAGCTTCGTTTCTGGCGAGTTGATGTACTTGGCGGCATCTTCCTTGGCGAGCTTCGGAATAATGCGACCGCCGAAGGCGATGGTGCGGCCCTGCGCATCGTGGATGGGGAACATCACGCGGCCGCGGAAGCGGTCGTAAGTTCGGCCTTTCTCTTCATTCTTGATCAGCAGGCCGCAAGCATCCAGAACAGCCGGAGAAAAGGGAGTCGTCTTGGCACGGTCGGTCAGGAAGCTCCATTGGTCCGGAGCGAAGCCGATTTTGAACTTTTCGACGCTGGCCGGTGTGATCGCCCGCTCTTCGATATAGCTTCGGGCGACCTCGGCTCCTTCGCTCCGCAGGAGGTATTCGTGGAACTGCTTGGCAGCCCATTCGCAGCATTGAAAGAGCGTGTTCTTATCATCGGGGCTGCCGGGTTCGATCCGCTTTCGATTCCCGTCATCGAGCCGGATGCCCGCTCGCTCCGCCAGCATCTTGAGGGCTTCAACAAAATCGAGGCCGTCGCGTTTCATCGCGAAGCTGAAGATATCGCCGCCGATGTCGCAGACCCAGCATTTCCAGGTTTGCCGTTCGGGGTTGACCTGCATGCTCGGCTTGCTGTCGTCGTGCCAGGGGCAGAGACCGACGTAGCCGCGCCCAGACCTTTTCAGGCTGATGCTGCTGCCGACGAGATCGACGATGTCGACCTTCTGGCGAATCTGCTCTTTGGCATCACCGAAATTCACGGTCAACTCCTGCGTGGCGAGTGGGCCCGCGGGAAAGGCGCGGCCACAGCCGGAGTATTTTAGCTGCTAGCGGGATTTTTGTGTGAAGCAAGCTTTCCAGCCCGCTCAACTCCGTGTATAGAAAATCCCAACCAGCGGCATCCTTGCCACCGACCCGGCGGCCTGATTTTCTGGGGAAATTCAGGCTGGCGAAAGTCGATAGTGTGCCGTACATAGCACAGTGCTCTCCAACGCACGAGCCAGATTGTAAGCAGGGAGTCTTGCGAGTCAACACGAGTTTTTCGGCCGTAATAATCGAACGGCGTATAATTCTTTATCCGCTGGCGAGGTGCGAAGTATCAGGGGGCTGACGCCCCCCGCTCGCCTTCTTCCCCAGCCCCAAGTCCCTAGCCCCCAGTCCCTTCTTCCATGCCTCACATCCTCATGTGTCCGCCGGATTTTTACGGGATTGAGTACGAGATCAATCCCTGGATGAGCCGCAGCCGGCAGGCGGACCGAGAGTTGGCGGCCCAGCAATGGGAATCGCTGGTTGCGATTCTCAAGAGCCTTGGCGTGAAGGTTTCGCTCCTCACTCCGCAACAGGGGCTTCCAGACTTGGTTTTCACGGCGAATGCGGCTTTGATTTACAAACAACGGGCCATTTTGTCCCACTTTCGCCACGAGCAGCGGCAAGGGGAAGAGGCCATTTGTGCGGCCTGGTTTGAAGCCAATGGCTTTACAGTCGAACGGTTGCCGGAGGAACGGTTTTTTGAAGGGGCGGGGGATGCACTGTACTGCGGAGAGACGCTGATTGCCGGCTATCGTATTCGGAGCGATGTCCATGCCCAGCAGCTCGTAGGGCAACTGACGGATTCCCGCGTCATCCCGCTGGAACTCGTGGATGGCCATTACTATCATCTCGATACCTGCTTCTGTCCGCTCGCTCCCGGCAAGGCGATCTATTTTCCCGGTGCTTTCGACGACTATGGCCGCAAGGCACTCCAAGAAACTGTTCCTGAGTTGATTCCCGTCGCCGTCGAGGAAGCTCATTCCTTTGCCTGTAACGCTGTCGTTGTGGGGACTTCCGTCGTCACCAACAGTGGCTGCCCCAATCTCCACCGCGACCTCGCCAGCCGCGGGTTTACACCCATCGAGACACCCCTTTCCGAGTTCGTCAAAGCGGGCGGCAGTGCCAAGTGCTTGACGCTGCGGCTGGATGGCGAGGAGGCGGCGGGATGGCGGGCCTAGGAATTCGAGCCGATGCGGGCGGCGACGAGGCCAAAACTGGTCTTTGCGAGTCACTCTTTCGTCGCGACAATGCGACGCCATGAACGGCAATTCACAAACTAAAGCCTGGTTGATCTTGCTAGCCCTGGCCGGGGGCGCGCTAATATTTCAGCTTGTGGAGCGTTCCAAGGGGTGGACCGCGCGGTCCAGGGCGGAGCAACTAGAAAAGGAGTTGCTGGCGGCCGAAACGCCGCGGCAGGCGGATGCCATCGCGAGGGAATTGGGATTACTGGATGAAGCCGCCGTGGAGCCGCTGGTTCGGGCGCTCGTAAGCGAGGATCCGCTCCTCTGTGCGGCTGCCGCCGATGAGATTTCTCGCCGGCTTGCGGCCTGGCGACAACTGCCCAGGAAGAAGTCAGGCACCAAAGTGGCCGCACTTGTGAAGGCGTTGGCGGAAGCGTCCGATGCGATTCCACCCGAGCAACAGTTTTTAGCGCGGAAGTGGGCCGAGGGAATTCTCCTCTGGCCGCTTAAGGGAAGCGGCGTCGATGCGGCCGATGTTCTGGCGAATTGCGAGGTAATTCTCGCTCTGCCGCAGCCGGATGAAGCGTTGGTCGCCGAGCGGCTGGCACAATTGGAAGAGCGAAGTAAGAGAGTTCCTGAAGTCGAAAGTTCGGTTGCGATCGAGTCGCCGCCGGAAGTCAATGCACCCGAAGTCCCAATCAACTTGCCCCCCATCGTTTCTCCCAAGAACCTGCTTCCGCCCCCTGTGGAAGACGAGCCCGCACCCATTGCTGAATTCCCTGAACACAACCCAATTCCTCCCTACCCGCGCGAGCCGCGGGGGATCTACGTTCCTCGAGCACGACCGATTCAGGAAGTCTCTCCCCCTAGCGAGCCCAAGGTTTTGCCCCAACAAGAGCCTTCGCTGCTTCCGCCGATTAAGGCTTCCGCAACGGTAGAAGATTTGGCAGCGTCTCCGGATTTGGAAGTGATGTTGGAACTGCAGTCGGACGATGGGGCCACCGTCGCGGCTGCCGAAAAGGAACTGGCGCGGCGCGGTTACAAAGGCATTCATTTGGCGCTCGCTCGGCAACTCACCGACCCCGACTCGGAGGTACGGCTCAAGTTGGTGCAATCGCTTCCTCGCGCTCGCGGCGTCGACCCGCGTCCCTGGCTACTTCACCTGAGCGAAGACCATGATGATAAGGTTCGTTCCGCCGCGCTCAGCATTCTCCGGACTAGCCAGGATCCTGAGCTGCTGCAGAAATTGCGCTGAAGGTGGTGATAGAATAGTTCGCAATGAATCATGAAATTCCAGAACGCCCCCTCGTCGGCCGTCTGGCACCCTCGCCGACCGGGGCGCAGCACATCGGCAATGCGCGGACCTATTTGCTCGCCTGGCTTTCCATTCGTTCGCGAGGCGGCAAAGTGGTCTTACGGATGGAAGACATTGATTCTCCTCGTATCAAGCCCGGCGCGGCGCAGCAGGCCATTGATGACCTTTGCTGGCTGGGCCTGGATTGGGACGAAGGGCCGGACATCGGCGGGCCGCATGCGCCTTACGTTCAGACGGAGCGGAGTGAATCCTATCAGGCCGCGTTAAATTTGCTTAAATCGGCCGAACAGGTATATCCCTGCACTTGCACCCGCAGCGACATCTCAGCAGCCGCCAGTGCGCCGCATGCCGGTCAGGAAGGGCCGCACTATCCAGGAACCTGTGCGCATCGCAGCGTTAAGGACGCCGAGGAACTTTCCAGCCGCGGCCAGCCTTTTGCCTGGCGGTTTCGCACCACATCGACCAGGCATGAACTGCACGACCGCATTGCCGGAAAACTTTCTTGCAACGTCCACGAGGAACTTGGCGACTTCGTCGTCTACAAGAGCGACGGTTCGCCGGCTTATCAATTGGCGGTCGTTGTGGATGACCTGGCGATGGGTGTGACCGAAGTCCTTCGGGGCGACGACTTGCTGCCGAGCGCATTCCGGCAACTGGATTTGTACCGATTTTTTCAGGCAACGCCGCCAGAGTTCGCGCACGTGCCTCTCGTCATCGGCGAAGATGGCCGCCGATTGGCCAAGCGGCATGGAGACACGCGGATTTCGCTGCTGCGGGAACAAGGGGCACCGGCAGCAAGATTTGTTGGCTTTCTAGCCTGGAGCCTCGGACTTCGTTCCGCGGCGAATCACGTGATGCCGACAGACTTGCTGGCTGATTTCCATTTCGACCAGCTGCCTAGCGGGCCCTTCGTGTTCACGAACGCGATGCTGCATGAGTTGCTGCGGTAATTCCGCGAACTACATCACCGCAAAGTAGTTTTCCGCCGCCAGATCAAAAAACTCGCACGTCATTCGCGGAGTGAGCTTTTGATAGAAGCAGTGGTTTTTCACCTGTGTCAGCAAGTCGCGTGGCTGGCAAGCGCGAAAAGGGCGGTTTTTGGCTTTGTAGTGCGTCTCAATCAGGTAATCGAGCGGTACTTCCTCAAATTCAAATCCGAGCTTGGGACACATGAATTTGAAGAGGCTGCGGAATTCCTCCTCCGTAGGATTGACGACTTCGATCTTGTACGGAATACGGCGGAGAAACGCTTCGTCCACCAGGTCCCGCGGCTCCAGGTTGGTGGAGAAAACGATGAGCTGGTCGAAGGGAACTTGGATTTTCTTGCCGTTGGGAAGATTAAGAAAGTCGTACCGCTTTTCCAAAGGAACAATCCAGCGATTAAGTAGCTGGTCAACGCTCATCTTCTGCCGGCCAAAATCGTCAATGACGAGCGTGCCGCAATTGCTTTTGAGCTGGAGGGGAGCCTCGCTGATGCCGGTGGACCGGTTGAGGCAGATCTCCAGGCTATCCATCGTCAGTTCGCCGCCGACGACAATCGTGGGGCGACGGATGCGAACCCAGCGCTGGTCGATGGTGGACGAATTCCAGAGCGTGGAATTGGTGGGAGGGGGCACTTCTTCGTGGTTGACCGGATCAAACAAGCGGATGATTTCGCCATCAATGCCAATGGCGCGCGGAATCCAAATAAACTGTCCGAAGGCGCGCGTCACCCGTTCGGCGATGGTCGTTTTGCCGTTGCCCGCCGCGCCGAACAGAAACATTCCGCGGCCGGAGTTGATTGCGGGTCCCAGGCGGGTGAGCATTTTCTGGTTGACAATGATATCGTCGAAAGCTTTCTTCAGGTCGGTTTCCGTCGGATGTTGCCGAGTGAGAGATTGAGCTTCCACGGCGGCGAGGTAATCGGCCAGCGCGACCGGGGCGGCACCGAAATAGGTGCAATGGTCGAGATACCGCCGAGCCCTTTCGCGTCCCAGGTCCGTGAGCTGGTAAACGTAATCGTTCATCGGCGCGGCGCCGCGGTAGATCAGCAATTGATCCGATTTCAACTGCCGCATCAGTTGGTCCAGCAGGACGAACGGAATGCGAATTTGCTCGGCAATTTCCCGCCCGGTAATGTCGCCGCGGGCCAGCAGGTATTTCAGAATCAGCGACTCCACCTCGGTGTCGGTCAGGCCGGCCTGGCGGATCGAAGCGGGCTCGAGCGGAATGAAGGCGTCCAAGGGGACGCTTGCACTGGGTACCCTTTCGACGGCATTCGTCTGCGGCGAGACTCCGAACGTTTGGTTCGGGGGGGTAGTTTTGCGAGTCTCGGGCGAGGTCATCTGCTGGATGCGGGACAGCAGTTCCGAGAGCTTCGCGTCTTGATTCTCCAGGCTCGCATTGCCGACGGGCTTGGCAGCCGGGCGGGCGTCGACAGGATTCCACGGGTCTTTTTCGGTCGGCGCAAGTCGTTTACCGCTCATGAGTCCTGGAATTGCGTTGGGATTATCGGAGTTGGTCATTTCTAACCCTGATCACTCATTTCACTGCGCCGACCTAAGAATCTGCCAATGGTCCTCGGAAATCTACGTTGCCAGTTGGCCGGGTCAAACCGCTTTTACATTCCATGCCATCGTTACAGATGGCCCGTGTTATTTTCGCACCACCAGCGGCAGGCGCAGTGGCCTATACATATCTAGCGAAATGGCCCCCACCCGTTTGCCGAGGTTGTTGCGGATGAGCCTGGAAACCCTTGAAGCCCCCGTCCTATCGCAGGAAATTCCCGCCGAACGCCGTGAAGCGCTGGAACGTTTGTTCCGCCATATCGGAACCGTTGCTTCCTTGCCAGCTGTTGGGCAGCGTGTGCTCGCCCTTACCGAAAACGAATTGACGTCGTCGGAAGAATTGCGTGACGCCATCCAAGGGGACCCGGTCCTCGTGGCCCGCATCCTACGGCGTCTCAACTCGTCCTATTTCGGGTTGAGCCAGAAAATTGCCGATGTGCGCACCGCGGTCAATCTGCTGGGTGTGCGGGAAATTCGCAATCTGGCGATTACTGTTTTCATGTCCAAAATGTTTGAAAACGACGGCACACACGGCAATTACCGCCGCGAGGGCTTGTGGTCTCACTCGGTTTCCGTGGGCGTTTGTGCCAGACTAGTCTCTCGCGTATGCGGACGCTCCATGCCGGAAGAAGCCTATGTGGGCGGTTTGCTGCACGATATTGGGCTGATTCTTCTCGACCAGACTTTGCGGCGGCACTTTGTGCGGGTGCTGGACGAAATTGGCCCCGATGTTCCCACTTGCGAAGCGGAAAATCAGGTTCTTTCGTTTGACCATGCCACGCTGGGGGGATATGTCGCGCAGCGCTGGAACTTTCCGTCGCAAATCGTGGACGCCATTACCTACCACCACCATCCGCTCAATTACCAGGGACCGCATAAGGAGATGGTCTATCTCATCGCCGTGGCCAATTATCTTTGCAGTCGGGCGGGTCGCACTTCGCTCGGTGTGCACAATGTTGTCGCGCCCCCCGACGAAGTCTATGCCGGTTTGGGGCTGGACCACGTCTCGCTCACAATCATCTGCTCGGAACTCGAAGCAACCCTGGAAAAGGCGGAAGCCTTGGCCATCTGCTGAGGCCGGGCACGATTCTTTTTCCGGACATCCGGATTCGACAGATTGCCGAGGGCTAGATATAGCCGCACGCTGCCGGAATTATCCGCATTTCCCGCAGGACTTGAAGTCGTGTTGCCCGGCAGCTACGGCAGATGTTGCCAAATAGCACCATGAGGCCAATTTGCATGGTACGCTTGAGAGCGCAGCTTCCCCCTGCGCACCAGGCTGCATTGCACCTCATGTCCATTCCCCATTACTTCCGATTCACTCCCCTGCTCTTGTGCGCGGCCCTCGGCTGCTCGCAATTGCGGCTGCCGGCTATTGATCCGTCGGGACAGAGGATTTTCAGCGGCGGGAGCACCACTCTCGCCGGCCCCGATTGCCCGCTCTTCACCCGCCCCGCGGCGGCCACCATGGCCCCTCCGGTCGCTTCCCCCCCTGGCGTCAAGCCACCCTGCAATCCGCCGCTTGTTGCCCAGCCTCTGGTCGTTGTGCCCGTCGTCGCGGTTCCCGCACCTGCACCCATTCAGCAGCCCCCCTGCGGCCCGCAAGATTGCCCGGACGGCCCGCAACTCAAGGTCTGTCCCGCGCAACTCGTCGCGCCCGTCGGCAGCGAAGTCGTAGTCACCGCCGGTCTGTGCGGCACCAGCGGCTACTATCTCACCAAGCAACCCTTGGAGTGGATGCTCGCGCCCGATGGTGTCGGCCAGATTGTGCAGGTCGGCGAGGAAGACCGGGGCATTGCCAGCTACTTCCGCAGCCCACCCCACAAAATCGGCCCCAACTACGTCCGCGGCCATACCTCCACCACGCGGCAAGTCATCACCCGCGGCACACCGTCTCCGTTGGATGACGTCGCCGTTGAAAAAGGGCAAAGCTGGATCAGCGTCACCTCTCCCACCGAAGGAACCAGCAGCCTCACCGTTTGGGCTCCCGCTGAAGGAAACTGGGAAAAGCGGCGGCAGACCGCCACCATCTTGTGGGTCGATGCCAAATGGAAATACCCGGCGCCGGCCATCGTTCGCTCCGGTGCGGGGGGACGCCACATCCTCACCACGCAAGTCAATCGCGGCAGCGGCGCGCCGGTTGTCGGTTGGATTGTGCGGTACGACGTTTTGGAAGGTCCCGATGCCACCTTCGGCGCGGCTGGCCAAAAGTCGATTGAAATGAAGACCCAGAATGACGGCACCGCCCGCGCCGAACTTCTCTCCACCTCCGGCCAATCCGGCATCACCGCCGTCCGTGTGCAAATCATCCGCCCCCAGACGAAACCGGGAGACATTCCCACGATGGTTGTCGGCCAGGGGCTCACCTCCGTCACCTGGAGTTCCCCCGGCTTGCACGCCCAGGCAGTTGGGCCGGAAGTCGTGGCGCTCAACGGCACCGTGAATTATCAAGTCAAGGTCTTCAACTCCGGCGATGTCGTCGCCCGCGATGTCAAGCTCAGCTTCACCCCTCCCAGCGGCGTTTCGTTCCTCAATGCCTCACCTTCCGCCGGTGCGTTTGGCCAGATGCTGCAATGGCGGCTGGGGGATTTGCAGCCGGGGACGGCCACGGTGGTGGACCTCAACTGCCGGGCGTCGCTGGCGGCCGATATCCGGGCGAAATTCCGGGCCGAAAGTGCCGAAAAGCTCGTCTCCGAAGCCAACGTCAATACCAAGGTCTTCGCCTCCGCCCTCTCCGTGAAGTCGACTTCCCCCACTCGTGTGGAAGTCGGCCAGGAAGTGCAATTCAAGGTGGAAGTGACCAACACGGGGCGCACGCCGCTGAATAATGTCACCATCACCGACAATTTCGACCCCGGCCTGACGCACACGGCTGGCGAAGTGAGCCCCATTGTCAAATCGCTCGACAGCATCGCCCCCAACGAGACCAAACGCTTCGCCGTCACCTTCCGCGTCGATCAGCCGGGCAAACTCTGCCACCGTCTCGACGTGCTGGCGGACGGCGGCCATTCCGCGGCCACCACGGGCTGCGTCGAAGCGGTTGCCGCCGCTTCCGGTGCTCTCGCCCTGCCGAAAGTTTCCGTGCTGATTAGCGGGCCGCGCAAGCTGGAAATGGGCAAAAAGGAAATCACCCGGATTGAAATCAAAAACGGGTCGTCCGCCCCGCTCACGAATCTCCGTTTGACGGTCAGCTTCCCCAAGAGCCTGGCCCCCATCCGAGCCACGGGGGGCGCGCCGGTCGATGAGGAAGGTTTGAATTGGCTGATTGCCCGACTGATTCCCGGCGAAACCGTCGTCAAGGAAATCGAGTTCGAAGGGGCCGCGGTCGACGCTCAAGCGCTCCTCAATGCCCGGCTCACCTCGGATCAAGCCCCTGTGCAAACCAGTCAGGCGGTCATCAACGTCACTGCCGCCGCCATCACGCCCCCTCGGGCACCCGGCTCCGGCCTTCCCGGGGCTGCCATCGAACCGCCGGCCAACGCGGGGAACTTGAAAATCAACGTCGCTGCCCTGAATGAGCCGATCGGCGTGGGAATGCAAGTGACGTATCGCATTGATCTGAAAAACGAAAGCACGCAGGCAGACGACGAGGTCTCCATCACGCTCATCCTCCCCGACGGCCTGAAGTTCAAGAGCCTTGTGCCTGGAAACAAATACCCGGTGATTTCATCCGCCATGGGCAAATACGAGCTCAGTCCCATCAAAACCATCCGCGCGTCCGAGGAACTGACTCCCCTGGAGGTGAAAGCCACCGGTGAAAAAGTCGGAGCCTTCAAGTTCCAAGTCGAAGTCCGCAGCAAGCGGAACCCCAAACCCATCGTCACCGAAGTGACCACGCGGGTGAACTAGCCCGCGTTGTTCGGCGAGCGTCTCCCGCCCCGAAGCCGATCAGGCCCAGGTCACCATCAACACGCCGAGCATCAGCTTCATGATGGGGGCGAAGACCGACGGGCAAACCACCGATGTGAACGGCGCTAGTATACTTCCGACAGCAGCCGGCAGTGCCATGCCCGCATTGGGCGAGCATGTCGGCCCGGTTGTGCAGAGTGCACCTCTGGAAGATCACTTATCAGAGAGGGTCCATTCCTCCACCGAAAACTCGATCGCCAGCGGCCAACATTAGCGATAGGGCACAGTATCGACTGATTACTCCTGTAATAAGATGTATGCTTATAAGTCCGGAGCAACCATTTACGCTGGAAATTCTAATGTTTACACTCCCGGTGGTACAGCAAACTGGAAGATGTTTTCTGCTTCCAAGGAGCCTAAAAAGCCCAAGCTACCCCCCATCACTAAAATTGGACCGTTTGATTTGCCACCACGACCTTGACTCCTGCCCGCAAGTGCTTGTGCGATGCGTCCTATTTGCACTTTTTTTGATGCTAATTGCGGTTCAAGGAGGATGTGCAGGCAATCATAGTCGCGATCAATCAACAGAGACGGTTGCACTCCCGCCTGCGAGCGATAGTAGCTATTTTCCGGCCATCCTGAAAAATGCGAAAAAAATTTCGGTGACCATGTTGGGGTGGACGCCAGAGGAGAATCGCGAGGTAATGACTACCAACGCAGAGCAGATCAAGAAAATTGCTGCTCTTGTTGAGGTAAAGGGTATTTATCAAGAGCCAAGCGGCAAAGTCACAACCACAGAGTTCTATAAGATTGTCATAACTCTGGCTGATGAGTCTACAAAAGAGTTTATGCTCGTAGGAGTTAGCAGTGTCCATTATCGTGACGGAGACAACAGGTATGTTGTTGATTTGAGGAATAATGAGTTTGGCTGGGTATGGAAAAACGCCACAGGAGCGGACTATCCCAAGTCTCGCCAGAGCCAAAGGAAGGCGGAATAGGAACAGAGAGTCAATGGTGTCAGGGTGCGTCGGCGAACGCCGGAGAAAGGTAGCGAATGAAAGAGTCGTACAAGGAAAGACCTAGCCAGTCGCCTTGGCCTCGAGTGATGCGTGGTGGCGGGCAACCGCTAAAGCGAAGCGTTCACAGAGGTACAACCGGGTGGTGTATGGAACTCCGAAAACATCCTTTTGGGTTGGCCCACCTTGTCCTGACACGGGGAAGGCAACAGTAACGTCGAACGTCAACGGCGAGTCCGATATTAGCCCCGCAGAGTTGTGGCCCAGCTTCTACTGCCATTTCTCTCCCACTCCCGGCCAGTGGCTGAGCGAAGACCACGCCTCCTTCGCCGCCGACGGCCAGAACCTCCACCCCTACGTGGGCTCGTCAAAGAGCGGATAAAGGTGGCCGGGCTTCATTGCGAACTGGACACTTAGTATTAAAATGCTGTTTTGTATAATAGAAGAGGTTCCTGTGTTCGTGGAGAACTGATACGGAGGTACTGGAGATGACAAAAGGGGGAGACTGATGCAAAACTCCGGAAGGTGAAAGTCACAAGTCAGGGTCTGCCAAGCAGTTGCGAGTTTGCCAGACGGGAGTTTTGCATCGCGGAAAGATTACAGCGAGCAATTCCTGGATGAATGACCTGGAGGGCGAAAGAAAGCGAACCCTGGCCTATCAAGGATGAATCAAGAAACCCGTTTTTTGGGCCTTGATTCACCGACTTGCGAGAACATGAATCAGCGGAACTTAGGGTTACACAATCACTTGCGGTGATTCACGTTGACGCAAGTGTTTCGAAGAAAGAGGTGTGAATCCAAAGAATCACGGCCCCTAGACGGAGGGGAGACGAGGCGACAGGCCGGTATGGAGCGTTGTCCGCGGTGGCCACCAAAACACGGCTGGCTCGCAGGAGGGCTCGCGGCCGACTTTTTTCATAAACCCCCCGGTTGGGGACTTTGGAAACCGCTTGGAATAGTGTACAATAGATTCTGTACCTGTCCGGCGAGAAGCCGGAGTGTTCTTTGACAAATTATTGTAAGTGCGTGGAAAAACCGTAAGCGTAACGGCTCTGAGGTTCGCCCGCCATTTCCGACTGCAAATCAATCGCGAGACCCCACTTGCGAGGAGGGGGGTGGTGCAAAACTCCAAGAGCCTGCCGGCGCAAATGCTGGCCAGATAACTCTTTGCGAAATCCGGACTGCCGAGTTTTGCACCACGGAAAAAAGTGGAGCGATTCAGGGTTTCAAGTGGCATCCGGTATTGAGGGGCTGGCGCGTTACCGCTGCTGGCTGTTTTCTCCAAACAGACTGATTCGTCCGTCGACTCCAACGGTCCAGGGTGCAGCACCTTGAGGGAGCGCACCGCTATCGGGGCGATCCTTATCGAGTTCCCGCAGTGGATCGGGCCACTCGGGGGGAACAGGCTGTCCGAAGTCGATAGCGGGGCTTCCTTCGTTCAGACGCAAATCGGGGGACATGGTATCGTCAGCCGTGAGCCGGACGAATTTGGGATCAGCCGCCTGATCGTGCGTCGTCCAGCCGGCTTCGTACTGATTGCGGCTGTCGGCGAAGAGTTTGGAGGCGCGGAATTTGGCAAAGGGATCCGCTTGAAGCTTGGGGCCTTCTTGCAGTCCCCAAATCAGGTTACCCCCTTCCCGCACCTGGTCGGCCCGCTGCATTCCCACAAAGCCGATGCCGGGGAGGCGATCCGTTTGCACGAAGATGTTGTTAAAGACATCGCGCTGGGTGTTGCGGAGGCCGGCGGAGCCCAGGCCGAACAGGTAGCTATCCCGAAAGACGGGTGTCTGGCGGAGCAGCGTGTTGTGATAGACGTGCATCACGGGCCAGGTCGGGCTGCCGTGATCGCTGACGAGGTGCCCTTCCTGATGCAAATAGGCGCCGCTGGGATCGGGCTCGCTGGGAGGGGTGCCGAAAACGCCGCCTCGCAGGTCGATCACATTCCGGAAGACAAAGACGCCCGCTTTGGGGTCGTGGTCGAGGGGTGAATCGTCCTTGTCGATTTCGTGCTGGGTCAGAGGAATCAAACAGGGTCCGATTCGATTTTGGAAAATGAAAATCGTGTGGGAACGCAATTTGGGGCCGCATTCCAAGCCGTCGTCGTTGAAGTTATCGACCAGGTTGTGGTGGAAACGCAGTTCCTTCACATGCCGCAGATAGGCAAAGTCATGGTCATCGGTGAATTCACAGTTTGCAAACTCGATGTTTTCGTTCAGCGGCTGATTGCTTTGCAGAACGATTTGATACGAGGCAGTGCCGCGGTACTTCATGTGAGCCCGCGAGGTCCAGGGGGCGGCGTTGCCGCGAAAAGCCGAATTGGTGAGGGCGATGTGCTGCGAGGCATTGATGAGCAGTGCCGGAAAACCGCCATAGACCGTGACATGATCCAGTTCCACATTTTGAGAGCCGTAGATTTCCATCAGCGGACTGCCGGTTGCTCCGCGGAGGACCAGATCCTGCAGCTTGACATGTTTCACACCCGAAACCCTGAGCACCGATTCACCAAAACCGGCGGCAACGACCAGCGGCAGTTGGCGAGGGTCCTGCTCGCCGCGGTAGGCCCGATCTCCCAGTCCCGCCAGGCGATGATGGGCGAGGCGAATATGGATGCGGCCGGTTTCGCGATTGAACCACAGGCCGGGGCCGCCGTAGATTCCGCTCTCCCGCATTTCATTCTTGCCCCCTATCCACATCTCGTTCTGGGAGCGAAGATCCGCGGCCAGGCGGTAGCTGTGAAGCGGGACCAGCGAGTCGGCGAAGAAGCCCAGGGCAAGGGGCCGCTCTTCCTCCTTCCCCCACATCGGCTCCCAGGAGCCGGGAAGAAACTGGCGAGGAACCTGGTGGTCATCCGCTGCGAAGTAGGTTTTCGTCGAGACGTATTCTCCCTCGGCTCCTCCTTCCAGCGGCTGCCAACTGGTTGCGGGGGATTCAGCGAATTCGCGATGGGCGCCGTCGAGAATGGCAAGTTCACCGGGATACGAACCGATGGTGATGGGCATGCCTTCGCTGCCGGACTGGCTGAGAAAGGCCTTCTCGTAGTACGTTCCACCGCGAAGGTAGAGCGTGTCCCCCGGTTTCAGTTTGCGCAGGCTGTGGCGAAGAGTTTGCCAGGGAGCTTGCTCGGTACCTTCGGCACTGTCATCTCCATGAGCCGCATCGACGAAATGCGTTGGCCCTTTGGCCCGTTCACGTTTCACCGGCGTCGGCAGCGGACGCATCGGCGGATGCGAGCGGAAGACCGGTTGATCTGCTGCCACGCTTGCGTTCTGGAATGTAAAGGTTGCACCCAGCAGGAATGCAGATGCGATTTTCGTCAGCACTCGATGGGACAAAAACATGCGTGGTTCCCCCTTAGCCTTTGCGCTTACGATCCCCGCTGCCGTAGATGCCGCGGAATTCTTCCGCGGGATATTTTAGAGCATTTTTGGCCATTTTGTCGCGGACGACGGTCGCAATATCGAGCCCCAACTCGTTGGCGAGTGCAAACGCATAGCACAGCACGTCCGCCAACTCTTCGCCAATGGGGGCGAGCCGGGCCGGGTCGTTCGCTGCTTCTCGCGATGCGGGGACATCGAGCCACTGAAAGTGTTCCATCAACTCCGCGGCCTCGATGGCCAAAGACATGCTGAGGTTTTTGGGAGAATGAAACTGCCGCCATTCGCGTTCCTCCACGAAATCGCGGACGAGGTTCCGAAGTTCGGAGAGCGTGGTGGCCGAATCGCCGGCATCGTTACTAGCGGACATGAATTCACACGGAGAAAAAGATGTTAGCGAACCAAACGGGCGCTGAGCCAGTTGGCGTGATCCCACTCGTCGCCGCGGTCGGCGAATTCCACCAGGAGCACCAGGCGGCGAGCACCCTGGAGCGGAAGCGAGATGGAAAGTGGCGCGTCGCCACCTCGAACAATTGGGCTTTCCCACGCGGTTGTCCATTTGCCGGGCTCCATTTCGAGCAGCACCTTGCCGATAACGCTGCCATGGAGTTTGGTCCGCTCATCGAGGGCGAACAGAGCCTCCAGCCGCTGTTCGTCTCCCTTGAGATCGTAGGCGACCCGCGAAGCGCTGTGCATCCCCAGTCCGCGAAGCAAGACGGCTTCGCCAGTGCGGAGACGGCCGCCGAGGACATTCTGGTCGACGCCCAGTGGCCACTCCTGGGAAGTGAAGGGAATGTGCTTGTAAGCGGGGCCGGGGAGTTCAGAAAGATAGACGACTTTGGGCGAAGTCGTTTGCAGCAGCGTTACTTGATCCCAGAAGGTGGGCGTGTCATCGTCTCCCGTCTCCATGAAAACCTTAAGCGAGCCGCCACCCTGCAACTCAATCATCACCTGGTCTTTCTCCGTCGTTACTTTCCGGGCGGAAAGAAGCGATCCCTCATTGGTTCCGAGCCAGGCCGAAGGCCTGGCTTTTGTTGTCGGGCTTTGGGCCGCGCTGAAGACGAGAGCAGCGACTTTTGCCAAGGGAATGGTGAGTGGCTCGGTAACTCCACGACGGGACAACTTCAGCACCTCGGCTTGAGGCGGAGGTGCGGGAGGCAAGAAGCGGCCGAAGCGGGGGAGTGAGACGACGCGGCCGGTGATAATCTCGCCACTGGTTAGCCAGACCTCGTCCTCCTTCCTCTCGGTGGAATGGAGCCTTTCCAGTTGCTTGTCCCGTTCCAGCGAATCAGCCGAGGGTTGATAAAGAATGGCAGTCAATTGGCGGAGCGGAAGGGTCGATTCATTCCACAGGATTCGGCCAAGGCCGGTGGCGTCGCCGATGGTGACGCTATCCGTCCCCAAATCCAGCACATCCGCCAGGACGATACTGCCGTCGGCAAGGAGAAGTTGCGGTCCGGCGGAAGCGTCTCGAAAACTTCCCCACAGTGCGAGGTCGGGGAGTGCCAGCACACGTTCCTTTCCATCCGTTGCCAGACTGATGTTCCAGTCCGGATCGATCCCCGCCAGTTTGGCGGCAAAGGGTTCGCCACGAACGGGATGGGCGAGTGGCAAGGGCCCTGCCGCAATTGCCAAGAGTGGCAGAGCAATCGCCACAATGACCACCAGCGAAAAAGAGAGTTTCATCAGCGCTGGAAAATCGGTAGGTAGTTATTGGGCATTTGCAAAATGATGCACGACATGGCCGTGCCATATTCGGAGCAGATTAAGTCCTGCCACGAGCCATCTGGTTGTTGCTGGCGGACAAGGACCTCTTGAATGGCCGGATACCATTTCTTCCAGTGTTCACCGCCGGCCTGCCACATCGCTTGCACCGCGTAGTAATGGCCATACATCGCGTGGGTATCGCGGCTGAAATCTTCCGGACGGGGCATGTTCTGCATCAGGTAATCAAGACCTTTGCGGACTTCGTCCCCTTCGTAGATCCCCGCGCTGTACAGGGCCACCACCCCCGCAGCCGAGCGAGGGAAGCGGCTGGGTCCGCCGGAAAGCTGGTACATAAATCCGCCGTCGGAATTCTGGCTCCGTTTGACATAATCAATGCAGCGGTCAATCGTTTCATTGGGGACATAGATCCCCGCATTGCGAGCCGCCCGCAGGGCCATCACCTGGCAGATGGTGACGGAAATGTCCGCTTCAAAGGGCTTGGGTTGATAGCGCCAGCCCCCTTCCATATTCTGAGTGGTGCAAATCAATTTGACGGCGCTTTCCAGCTTCCGTCTGACTTCGGAATCGGCGCTCATGCCATAGACTTCCGCCAGGAACAGCGTGGCAAAGCCGTGGTCGTACATTGGCCCGTGGCTGGTGTATTCACGGAGCGACACAAACCCGCTGTCGTCGGCCGCCTTGAGGATGTACCCAACGCAGCGATTGAGGTGCTGGCCATATTCACCGCGGCCGGGTGTGTTGCCACCGGCCAGAAACGCCATGCCCGAAAGGGCCACCACCGCCGCATTGCGGCCAAAACCAGTGCTCTTGAACGAGCCGTCTTCTACCTGCCGCCCACCTAACCAAGCCAACCCGCGATCAATCGATTGCTGCGTGGCGGGCTTGAGAAGCTCAGCGGCGATGCGATCCTGGTCTCCCGTGCCTTGGCCCAGAATGAGTCGGGGAAACGCCAACGCTGAAGTAGCAACAAGGCTTCCTCGGGTGATGAATTGTCGGCGGCTCTGTGTGTTCATGCGTGGCTCGCTATGTTCCTTCTCCCAAGGGGAGAAGGAAGAAATCCTACTTATCCAACCGCTCTTCCGCCAGTCGCTTATAGTACTCCTCAATCAGCTTCTCGTATTTCGGCAAGAACTGCTCGCTGAGTTGGGCCTGCATCTGATCCCGCATTTTTTCGGGGAGGTGTCCCCAGATGCGACGCAGCATGTCTTTGACGTCGGCTGCTTCGGCATTTTCTCGCTCGCTCTTGCCGACCCGGTCGGTCGCCTCGCTGGCGGGACCAGGACGAGCCTGGCCATTTCCCGCTCCTGCCTGAGCCGACGGCTTCCCACTGCCAGGCTTGCCGTTGCCGCTCCCCCCAGCATTGCATTGCTTCTTGGTCTGTTCAATGAGTTTGGCAAGGTCGGCCAAAATCTCCTTCTGCGTCGTCTGCGTCTGGGCAGAGGTATCGCGACCGGCGATTTTCTCCTGGGAAGCTCGCATCTTTTCGCCAATGCGAGCCAGCGGATTTTCCGGCGGAGCGCCAATATCCTCGCCCCCTTGAAGATCCTGCAGGAGCTTCTTTTCAGCCTCCGCTTTGCTCTCCGGTTTGCTCGGCTTCGCCTTGGGAGGAGTGTTGGACTTGGGGAGGTCCTTGAGCAAATCGTCGGTCAGTTCATCTTCCAACTTGGGTTTGGCGGTCTGGGCACAGGCGACCGTTGGCGCGATAGCCAACGCGACGATCAGCAGGCCGGCGGTAAAATAGTATCGGGCAATCATCGGAAGTCTCTATTTCCCTTTCTCGAGCTCGCGCAGGAGGTCATCCTCGAGCGAATTCTTCTTGGCCGGGCCGGGGTTCGCCCCGTCCCGTTCATTATCCGCATCTCCTCCTGGTTTGTCGCCTGGATTTGGCAAATTTCCCAAATCGTCCTCCGGACGCTCTGCCGCCGCCCGAATCATTTCCAGCACCCGATCTGCCAGTTGGCCCTGTTCCTGGGCAATGCTTTCCAACTCGCGAATTTGTTCGTCAGTCAGCCCGCCGGTCTTTCGATTAATTTCATCCAATTCCGCGGTCCGCTGGTTAATCGCTTCCTGCATCAGTTTCAGCAGCTTCAACTCCGCTAGGTTTTGCAGCGTTGGCTGGTTCCCTTGATTCTGGCCGCCATTTCCCTCGGGCGGATCTTGCGGCTCTGTTGGGGTGCTTTCATCGGGCTTGAGCGCCGCGAGCAGTTGCTCCAACCGGGTGAGGGCCGTGGTGGCGGATTTCGTTGCGGCGGAACTTGTTTCTCCCTTATCCAAAGCAGCAGCGGTCAGCAGCATTTCCCTCTGAGCGGCATGGAGCGTAAGCTCAAATGCCTTGGCGGAAGCCAGCGACTGACCGACATTGGCGGTTTCATCCGCCAGCGAACGCTGCTCTCCCGCCGTCTGTCGCAGGCTGGACTGCTGCGGCTTTGACAGCTGACCGTTCTTCTCATTTCGAAGCACTTCCAGTCGCTGAATCTCCGCCAGCACTCCCTTTTGCCGCGCGACGAGTCCCTGGATGAGCTGCTCCATTCGGGCCAACTCCTCGCGTTGCAGGTCCTGCTGAGCTTGTTTAATCTGCCGTTGAAGTTCTTGCTTCGCCTCATCGAGCAAATCCTTGGCCTTTCGCGATTGATTCTGAGCTTCGTCCGCATTACCTTCTTCGGCGGCTCCCCCCGCCTGACCGAGCGAGCCCCCCGCCTGCTTTCCAGCCTCCGACGCCCGTCTCGCCCGCAATCGTTCGAGCTTGCGAGACAGTTCCGCCACTTCTTCGGCTAGTTTTTTGAGTTCCGGGGACAAGCGTTCCAGTTTGCGTTTCTGCTCCTCGCCAGATTTCTCCTTCGCCGCAGCATCAAGTTCATTTTGCAGTTGCTCGTGACGCTTCGCGAGGTCGTCGAGTTCGCCAGCCGCTTCGCCGAGCGCCTTCACCCCCCGCGCTAACTCGCGATCTCTTCGGCTCGCCAATAGATCGGTCAATTCCTTCAGGTTTTCCAGAATCTGTGCTTGAGTTTGTGCTGCCTGCCCCAGACGCTGCTCGCCAAGCTCGCCAGCCACGCTACGCATCTGCCCGCCGATCGCAAACCTTCTTCCGGCATCGAGGGCATCCGCCAGAGTCGCTGCAACGAGGGGGTCATTGGCCCGCAGCCGCGTCAATAGTTCCTCCATCCGGGTCTGCAATTTGTCGAATCGGCGAGCCAGTTCCAATTGCCGCTGAGATAGCTGCCGTGCCCCCGCTCGAATTTCCGCAACGTTGGGAGTCGTCGCCGTCGCCGCCTTGAGTTGCAGCCCTTCGGTGTCCCGAGTCAACCTTTCCTCGTCAACACGAATCTGGCTTACTTCCCGCGCCAGACGGCTGAAGTTGTCCCACTGAGAGAGTTCTCCGAGCAGCGACTCCAGCCTTGCCACGACATCGTCCTGCTCTTTGCCCGCGGTACCAAGCGATCGAGAAGCATCGGCGGCATTGTCATCGCATTTTTTCTGATCGTCGGCCCCCTCCACTGCTGCCCGGGCAGACTTCACCGCTGCGGTAAGTTCCTGGGAAATGAGCGGCAATGGCTGGCGGTTGATCTCGCGGACTTTGGCAAGTAATTCGGTCATTCGCCGAGCGGCGGCCTGATCCGCCAGACGGTTGCTATCAAGCTCCGTCAACAACGCTTCAACCTGGGCTTCCACACCGTCCTGCGGACCCGCCAGTTGCCGCTGAACATTTCGCTGATTCAACTCCGCAGCTTCTAGCTGAGTCAGTTCCTGGGGCGAGAACCTACCGGTTTCCTTGAGTTGTATTTCCAAGGCCGCGGTCTGCGCGCGAGCATCGCGCTGCAGCTTAAGAACTTCGGCAAGTTGTTCCAAGATGGCGGTTTGCTTCTGGGTAACTCGGTTCTCCAACTCCTCATCAGAAATGATCGTGATTCGCCGCACCGAAGTCGTTGTCTCTTGCGGCCTATAATCCGATGCAGTCACGCGGACTGCGAGCACACTTCCCACGGTGAGCCCCGGAATGAGTGCTAGATCCAAAGCCTGTTCGATCATCCGCGATTCGCCGCCGCGATCTTCTCCCTTGGCGAGCGGCTTGACCTTGGTCGGACCCGCGTAAAGCGAGACGACGAGCTCTCCCTGGTCGGTCGCGTCGGGGCGCAAGTATTTGAGCTGGATGGTACGAATGCCCAGATCGTCCTTCACCAAGCATTTCACCGGCACCAAAGCCCGCGGGGTGACGAAGGCATGATCGGCCGGAGTCTCCCAGGCAATGCTGGGTGGTGAATCGGGTACAACCTGCACCTCTAGCCGAAAATCCTTCCCGCTGGGGAGGTCCTCTTCGCCGACGATCTCAAACCAATAAACGCCGGACTTTTCTGCCCGCCAGAGAGGGGACTGCATGGCGGGGGCGACGAATGCCAGACCATCCTCAGCGATCTGCACTGCCGGCAGTTTCTCGCCCGCAGTTTCGCTGCGCAGTGTGGCCGATTTGATCGGCTTGTCGGTTTTTCCCTTTACGCTGAGAGTTGAGCCGGCGAGGACTCGCAGCAGCTTGCCCCCGGCTTCCGGACGCTTCCCCGAATAGGCCGGAGGCTGAACCAGCGTGGTTAGGTCCGTGACCTTAGGGGGTGTGAAGACTTGGAGCGACCTCCAGGGCATTGACTGGTCATCGCCGCCGACGGCCCGATATTCAAAAGGCTGTGTCACGTTATCCAGCCGAAAAGTCATCCGGTCGCCAAGCAGTTTCATCTCCTTGGATTCGGTCCTCTTCCTGCCATCGACTTCCCGGCGGATCTGAATCTGCACCTCGGCAGGCAAGGAACCGTTTCGGTCCAGCAACTCCACTTCAAAATTGTCCCCCGCTGCCAGCTTATCCGGTGCACCTTCAAACGCCAGCGAGTTCCTCGCCGGCCATTCCCGATCCTGCCAGGGAAGCACGAGACGGGCCAAGGCCAGGCGGCTGGGAAATGAAAAAGCTGCTCCAATGGCCAGAAGTAAAAACGCCACGACAATCAGAATCTGCATCACCCGTCGCGGTTGGCGGGCGTCTACCGCGAGTTGAAAATCCAAATCCGTGGTGAGCGATTCTGCTTCGGCAACGACCGTCCGCCGCAAGTCCGCGGAGCCGGCGAAGGCGTCTTTCTCATCTTGAGCCAGGAAAGCGATTGCGCTCGAGAGCCGCTCTCCGAGTTCCGGAAATCGCCGCTCAATCCGCTGCGCCAACTGAACGAGCGAAGGAGAATTTCCTCGACTTTGCAATACCAGGCGGTTGAACAGCCAGCCCAGGACGGCGAGTACCGAGAGGGAAAAAATGATGCGAATGCCCGGATCGTGCGCCCGCAGAAAATAATCCACCACACAGGCGGCAAAAATGACCAGCAGAAGGGCAATCGCAAATCGGCCCCAAACGTACAGCCAAGCCAGTCGGCTTACCCGTTGGGCTACCTGCTGCACGCGTTTTTGAAGAGGATGGGACATGAGTTTACGAATGTGCCGACCTTCTTTTGGATTATAACAGTCCGCAGCGCTTTCTCAGCATCCATTCGCTGCCGAGAAGCACCACAAACAAAGCCGCCAGCAGCGGGGCATTCCACAACGGACGAGGCGGCATCGAAGCAATCCGAACTTGCCGCCCCTTGGGGAGGTTGTCAGCAAGCTGGCTGGCATTTGAAAATGTATAGTATCTCCCACCGGAAGTTTTCGCCGCCAGTTGCATATCGGCAGAGTCCATTTGCGTCCGGGCGAGTTCGCCGGGGGGCGCAACGATGCTGAAGGCGGCGGCTGGCGGCTGGCCTTCCAAGGTGGGAGAGGCCATCCAGCAGCGATATTTGCCTTCGGCCAGATTGCCGAGCGTCGCTTCAAACAGACCGCGGGTGGCGGCGTCTCGCCGCAGGCGAATATTCTTTCGCTGGCTCCCTTCATGTTCCACAATGATGCTCACGCCGTCGTCCTGGGGCGGAGCCAGCCGGTCATCAAAGAATCGGGCTCGCAGTCGAACCACATCCCCACTTCGATATTCTTCCCGATCGGCAGTTAGCTCGGCTGCCCGGCTCTTCCCCAACAAACGGGCGCGGGCCAGGTAACGAATGGTTTGCACCCAGTAACGCGAAAAATAGATGTCGCCAGCTCGGAATCGCCAGCGGTGGGTTTCGTCCGTGGCGTGGAAGACGACCTTTCCCGATCCAACAAATTGCAAGGTGATTAGCGGCGACGGCTGGCCTCCGATTCCCTTCTTAGTGGGGTGCTCGGCCAGCACGCGCACGCCAGGACGCAGGTCCGGAGCCGACACATACCACCGGAGCGGCGGCAACTGCTCATTCCACAATTTCAAGTTATCACCGGCCGAATCCGCGATTTGCATCTGCGGACTGGCCATACCGAGCGCGGTCAGCCGCGGACGAAAGCCCTCCTTAATGATGGCATCGACATCAGGAACTTGCACGGAATCGAGGTCCAAAGGAAAGAGCGGGGCCAGGGACGTGTCTCGGTAAGAAAGGGGCGTGTATTTTGGCCCAGAAATGAAAATCAACCCGCCACCGCGGGTGGTGACGAATTCGTAGATATTGCTCATCACCGAAGGACTGAGAAATGCCGGATTCACATCGCCAAAAATCAGCACGTCGTATTTGAACAGTTCTTCGCGACTAACCGGGAATACCTTTTCGGCCGACTTGTCGGTCTCCACATAGGCCGGGTCAGCCTCTTGCAGAACGGTGCGGAAGCCTCGGTCCTTGCTCTCTTTGGGCTCATTGCGGTTGAGTTCCCGCTCGAGCATGGATTTGAGGAAGCGGAACTCGTAGCTGGGTCCGGATTGCACAAACAGGACGCGAATCGTTTCCTCCGTGACGCGCACCGTCCGCGTTAATTGATTGTCTTGTTTGCTGGTTTCCCCCTCCTTCACGTCGATCTCGATGGTGTATTCAATTTCTCCTTTTTTTTCCGGCCGATGCGAGAGCCGCAGAGAAGAACGGGTTCCCTCTCTGGGGATTTGCACGGTCTGCTGCGCGAGCGTGGCAGCCTCCCCTTTTCGCTTGAGGCGGACGGTGACTGGCCCCGTGTACCCCTCGGCAGTGAGTTTGAAATCGAAATTGACCAAGTCGTTGACGAAGGCAACATCATCTACCAGAAGGTCACTCACACGCAGATTGCGGGCCGGTTGATCGCTGCCCAGACCGACGAAGAACAGCGGAACACCCTTGCGGCGGGCATAATCGGCAACCTCCGACAGTGGCTTGCCCTCCGAGGTGATTCCATCGGTAAGCATGATGACCGCCGCCGTCGGTCGTCCCCGTTGCGACTCGAGGACATCCCGCAGTGATTTGCCAAGACGACTAGCGGGCTCCTTCGCCTCCAGCGACGAAAGCGTCGCGACAACTTCGTCCTTATCATCTGTCTGGGCACGAGCCGATCCCCCTGCCAGATAAAACTTGAGGTGATATTTTTGCGACAGTTCCGACAGCAGCGCCCCTTTCTTTTCCAGGAGCAGTGTCTTCGCCAGATTGAGCCGCGTCCCCTCCTGCAGCTTCACGGTCGCTAACCGCCGCTGAATGTCCTTATGCCTTTGGGGATCGGAGAATGCATCGGTGAGCCCCATGCTCTGGGAATCGTCCAGTATGACCACCACATCGGGCAAATCGGTACGATGCCGCTGGATTGTCCAGCCCAGTAACATCATTGCTACGACGCCGGCGAGGCACAACCGAATCCCAGCCAGACCGGTTTTGGCAATCCTTCCCGCACTGCTTCGCTCCCGGACGTAGACGAAAATCACGACGGCCGAGAAAGCCAGAACTAATGCCAACAGCACCCAGGGGGGCCACGGCCAGGTCTGGTGAATACTGGTTTCAACGCCGGCCGTTTCGTCCGCCAGATTCTCGCCAATGAAAATCCTTTGAGCTTCACTCCAGAAGTCGCTCATGCCTTCCCCCTCCCCATCCGCCAGGCCAGGACGGATTCACAGGCAAGGAGAACCAGCACGCCCAGCAGTAGCTCACGGAAGAATGATTCCGTGCTGCCCGGCAGAATGGCGGGCGAGCTACTGTCTCCCTGGACATCCAAGTTGAATTGGCTCGGCAGCAAATCTGCCGGCAGCCGTTCGAGGTCGCTTTCCCGCGTGTTGACATTCAGGGCGAACGTCTGTGCCGATTTAGTGGGTGTTCCGAGTCGAGCCTCATAACCACCGCTGAGAGTGCCCCCCGAGTAACTCCAAAGCGACTCATCCCCTTTCGCAACGAGCGACAGCCGTTCGCTCCGGCCATCCGGTAGCAAGATCGAGAGGGGAGTCTGCGGTTGGGGGACGGGGAAGGAACCGACCAGTTCGTCTCCGACCTGCAAATTCCTCCCTTCATTCCGGCGGCTGACGGCAAATTGCAGCATCTCTTGCACGAGAGGCGTGAAACTGGGCCAGGAAGAAATTGCGGTCCAAGGGTTCCGCGAGGTAGCGTCCCGCGACTCCGGCGAGGCGGCGGTGGCAAAAATGATGCTCCGCCCTTTCTGCAATCTCTCTTCAACAATTGCCGCGTCCCCGCCCACAAACGCCAAAGCGGTCTTCGCCTCGGGAAACGGCTTGAGTTCGATATACTTCCAAATCGGAGTCGTAGTCAGTCCAGCATTCTTAAAGCCCTCAAACGGCGCAACAATAGGATGCCGGTAACTGAGTGGATCAAGTTGATATACGGCCTCCTTGGTGGCCTCGCCGAGCCTGGCTGGCAAAATCCGTTGGGCAGAGTCCTCGCCAGCCAATTCCTGGTTATAGTTTTCGCTCTGCACTTGATCCCCGAGAAAGAAAACCAGGCCCCCTCCAGAATGTAGATAGGTCCGCAGGACCTGAGCTTCGTCTCGGCTGAAGCGACCAACATTGCTTAGGAAGATGCAGTCGTAAGGCTTAAGATTGGCCTCCAGCAAGGTGCTTTCCGGAGCCTGTTCCACGCGAATTCGTGGTTTGTTGTCTTTGCGAGGCTCCAGGGCCAAGGCGACATACCGAGATTCTCCGGGCTTGCCGCGAATGCAGAGGACGCGAATGGATTCGCGAACTGGAACGCTAAGCCAGCGATGGTTATCAATCGGCAGTGCATCGGCTGCGAGGCGGCACTCGACGAGATGCTCTCCCGCCGTCTCAAATTTGTGGGAAATGGTCGCTCCCGCCCTGCCGCCGGAAGGTAGGTCCACGGACGGCTCAGCGATCCGAATGCCATCCACGAAGAACTCCACCGACTGCCGCGGCTGGTCCTGGCTGCTGAAACTCTGAATCTCGGCGCGAAACGTGGTTTCGCTCGCCAAAGTGGAAATCGGCTGGTCAGCTTCCAACCGGGTAACCGCCAGATTCTCTCCGCCAGGCCGGCCGAAATCCACAAGCGACAAACGAGCCAAATCTTCAATTCTACCCAGGCGTTCGCGGCAATCCGCGGAAGCCGCATCTTCCCAGGTCGTCTTGCCGAGGTCAGTAAAGAAAATCACCTGACGTTGCAACAGCCGTGGTTCACTTTCTTGAGCATGGCGAAGGATCGTTTCCACCTCAGCGAGCGAAGCGGAAAGATTTGCTCCCGCATGGGGAAGCGTAAGAGCCGCCAGTTCTTCTTGCACATCCTGTGGGTCATAAGCCGGCTCGCCGATAATCGTGCGCGGTGGCTCTCCCATGAGCAGCAACGTGTAACCATCTCCCTGGCGTCCCTGCGACACCAATTGCGAGGCCATTTCCTTGGCGCTCTCGAACAGCGACTTTTCACCCAGGCGATAATCCATCGAATACGAGCCGTCGATGACAATCAGAATGTGCGATTGGCCGCCGCTACTTCTCCCCGTCCAGGACGAGATTAGGGAAAACGCCGGGTCGGCCAGGGCCAACGCAAATAGAATGACGATCAGCGTCCGCAGGACAAGAAGCAGCCATTGTTCCAGTTGAATGCGGCGTGCGTTGCGGCGCATGGCCGCCAGCACAAACTCCATCGCCGCCCACGGCACCTGCTGATACCGGCGGCGGCTCCAAAGGTGAATGAGGATCGGCAGCGCAGCGGCGAGCCCCCACAGGAGCATCCAGCCGCTCCCCAGTTGCCACATCGCCAGTATCGCCATACCGAGCATTACTTCATCCTTGCCATCCGACCGGCCAGGAAACTCCGCAAAGCGGCATCCAAAGGCCGGTCGGTCCGCATCAGTTCATAATCCATGTTCATCGTCCGGCAGCCTTCCCTCAGCTTCTGTTGAAAGAGGCCGAGTTCTTTCAAGTAAGCACGCCGCAGCGATTGCGGATCGGTCATTACGTCTGGAAATTCTTCCAGCCCCTGAAATTGCGTCGGACGCTGGAAGGGAAAATCAAGTTCCGCAGGATCGAGCACATGGAGCAGCACCACGTCGTGCCGCCGATGATGAAAGTGCTTGAGTCCGGCGAGTAAAGAATTCACGTTGTCAAAAAAGTCGCTGAAGATCATCACCACGCCACGCTTCTTCAGCCGCTCGGCCAATTCATGGAAAATCGGTCCGGCAGCCGTCTTTTTACCGGGAGTGGCCGTCTCCATGACCTGAATCATCTGCTTGAGGTGCGAGGAATTACTTGCCGGCCTCAGCATGGTGCGAATTTGGCTGTCGAAGGTTACCAGCCCCGCTGAATCCTGCTGTTCCAGCACCAGCCACGCAACGGAAGCTGCCAATGCCTGGGCATATTCCAGTTTGGAAAGTGCCGCGGGACTGCTGCGATAGGTCATGCTTTCGCTGACATCGAGCACCAGATAGCAAAGCAGATTTGTCTCATCCTCATACTGCTTGAGATAGATTTTATCGGTCCGGCCAAAGACCTTCCAATCGACATAGCGCAGGTCGTCTCCCGGCACATATTCTCGGTGCTCAGCGAATTCGATGGAAAAGCCGTGATAGGGGCTGCGATGGAGGCCGCTGACATATCCTTCCACGATATGTCTGGCCCGCAAGTGCAGCCCTTTCAGCTTAGCCAGCGTCCGCGGATCTAAAGAGTTGGGGCTTTCCACCGGCGGCCTCGCCTGAGATGACTGGGACATGCTCGATCAATTTGCGGATGAGATCATCGGCGGTGATCCCTTCCGCATCCGCGTTGAAATTGGTTTTGATGCGATGCCGCAATACCGGCGGGGCAATCGCCTGAATATCCTCATGGGTGACGAACATCCGGCCCATGAGCACCGCGTGGGCTTTTGCTCCCAGCACCAAATACTGACTCGCCCGCGGGCCCGCCCCCCACAGTACATTCGCCTTAATAAAGTCGGGAGCCTCCGGCTCGTTCCGCCGCGTCAAGCGGGCAAGTTGCAGGGCATATTTGGCAACATGATCCGCAATGGGAACCTTGCGAATAATCCGCGTCAGGGCCGTGATCTGCTCCGCGTGCAAGATGGGAACGATTTTCACTTCCAGATCGGCAGTCGTTCGTTTAACGATTTCAAGTTCATCTTCCTCATTGGGATAATCGACCCAAACATGGAACATGAACCGGTCGAACTGAGCCTCCGGCAGCAGATAGGTTCCTTCCTGCTCGATGGGGTTCTGCGTGGCGAGGA
>CAYUJE010000019.1:0-1513 GCA_964444865.1 uncultured Pirellulaceae bacterium
TTCCAGGGTCGGCGGGTTTCGCGTCATTCAGCGCCGGCTTCGGCCAGCAGGTGCGGGGTGAGGGTGTCGAACTTCAGGGGAAACAGCAGTTCGCGCAAACTGCCAAGCAGGTTGGCGGAATCGGCGGAGGAATAGATCTGATCCATGCGCTGAGCGAATTCGTCCAGCAGCCGTTTTCCTTCGGGCCAGCGGACCGCCATGGTGCGATGGCAATCTTCAAGTAGCTGATAGACCCGGGCCCGCGTAACCCCCATGTCGCGCGACTGTTCGCGGACGCTTTTCTGCGGTGCGCCGACACCGAGCCGCGCCCGAGCCAGACCGCTCACCGTCGTGCCAACGTCCACATCCAGCTGTTTGAGCAGCGGTTCGCAGAGCCTTTCGATCACTTCTTCCTGCCGGGGTGGAGTCTCACGTGCTTTCGCTTCGGCCATCCAGTCTTCCACTTCCGCGATGTAGCGCGGCGAAAGGCGGACGGCAAGCCCCGTGCTGGCGACCGCCCCCAGCATGCGATGCACGCTGTGAAAGACCTCCAGCACCGCCAGTACTCGTTTCTCACCATGAGTCTTGAGTTGGCGGATTTCCATCAGCGATTTGTCCAGGTAAAACCCCAGAGGCGATTCCCAGATGACCGTTGGCAGCGCCTGGAGCGACGGCGCGAGACGGCCCAATTTCTCGTTGCCCACTCCGTGCAGGCGAACGGTGTCTTTCCACTGGGTCCAAATCAACTCCGAAACAATGGCCGGATTGAAGACGCTGGGGTCGGCGTTTTCGGGCTGCGCATCACCGGGAGCCGCGGCAGCTTCCGGTGTGAACGGATTCTCCATGGGGCCCTGGGTGGTGGCTCGATGTAAAAGCATCACTAAAGAGGCCATCTTTTTCTGGCCGACGCCGGACGTTGCCGCCAATTCGGCAAATCGGGCGACAAGTAACTCGCGCAGTGTTTTGCCCAAAAACGCCAGCGGCAGCCGGCGGTCATCGGGCAGCACCCAGAAAGCGAGCGGCTTGTCGAGACGGTCTAGATCATTTTCTTTCAAAAGCTGATTTTTCAACTCTTCAAAGGTGGCCGCGAGTTTGACATCGTCGGCCGAAGGAGCCAGTGACATGCGTTGTATCCTCTTGCTGTTCCAGTGAATCCGTTCCGGTTTCCGGGGAACTTGAAAGGCAGATATTCATGAGCCCCAAGGCCGAGTGACTATCTGCGCTAGGTTTCAGGATGCCCCCGGTGCTGCTTCCTCTTTCGTTTACCATCCACCAGTATTCGAGAAAGAGGCTGCAAAAAACACAGGTTTTTTTCTTGACACGCGTGGCCTAAGCGCACGCGAACCCTATCATTCTGTAACCCCGAGACTAGTCGTCAAGGTTCGGAGAAAAATGAAAAAAGCAGGATTTCCTAAGAGAAAGGCTTTGGCACAAGAGTGCGGCGAAGGGAAGAATTCACGCCATTAAAGGATTTAGGTCGGTAGGCAACTAACTCATTTGAACGGGACACTTAGATAGCGCGCTACCGAATTGG
>CAYUJE010000019.1:1613-32716 GCA_964444865.1 uncultured Pirellulaceae bacterium
ATCGGCTTGCCGGAGACTTGCTGGAAGGCATCTTCGCGAGATAGCTTGCTGCCGTGGTGACGGGGGTGCGGACTCGGTTCGCTATACCACGGGGCGACCAGGCTGCCGTAACCCCAGAGCGAAACCAGGACCTGTGGACGCGGCTTCGCGCGAAAGCCCGAGGTGAGCGTGAGATAGCCGCCGGCTGATCCGCCAACGACGCCAATGCGATTGGGATCGCCTTGAAAGAGTTCCGGCCCCTTCTCACGGACCCAGCGAAAGGCATCTTCCACATCCTCAATGATCAGCGGCAACTGCGTTTCCGGAGCCAGCCGATAGTCGATGGAAACGAGTACATACTCATTCTTACGGCACGTTTCCGTCAGCCAGCCCGGAATGCTCTCGCGATGCCCCATAATGAGCGCCCCGCCATGAATCCAGACAACAACCGGCCGCTTCTCTCCGGCAGCAGCGTAGACGTCGGCTTTGATGGCCACGTCGCCGGCTTGTTTGTAGGTGTAGGTCATTTTCTTGTCCTGGGCATAGGCGGAGTGGACCAGCATGAGGAGCGACAGCATGAGGAGCGGGATTCTGGCGTGGGACATGGTAGTTCTCCGAAGATTCAGGGCATTTGGAGGGATTTTGAGCATACCATAGGAATTTGCCGAACACCTCGGCCCTTTTGCCAGTCTCAATGACGGGGGCATCAACGAGTCGGGAAATCCACGCCTGAAGACGGACGCGAACTTGGCCACGAATTCCGACCGCGACGAATACCTCCAAATGGTCGATGACCACGGAGCCGCGGTTTTGGCCATGCTGCGGAGACTTTGCGGTAACACGCCGGACGCGGAAGACGTTTTTCAGGAGACAGCCGTGCGGGTTTGGAAGAGTTTTGATCGCCGACCGCCGCTGCGAAACCCACGGGCCTGGTTGATGGCGATTGCCTACCGGGCGTTTGTGGACCAGCTTGGCCGCCGCTCCCGGGGCGACGTGCTCGTCGATGTGGCTGATGATCGCCAGCATTCACCCGGTGATGTCGCGTTGAAGGTCGAAGAAGCGAAGCAAATTGGGACTGCGGTCGAGGGGTTGTCGGAGAACCTGCGGCAGGTGGTGGTTTTGCACTATACCGGTGGGCTGACGTTGCAGGAGACAGCGGAAGCCCTGGGCATTTCCCCTGGAACGGTGAAGAGCCGACTGAGCGCCGCCTTGACGAAATTACGGAGCATCCTGTCATGAACTGCGACGACTTTTTGGAAGTGATGTCCAGCGACAACGAGCGGCAAAACTCCGCGGCAAAGGTACATGCAGAATCCTGCCCAAGTTGTGCAGCACTGGCGGAAGTTCATGCCCGTTTGAAGAAAGAGCTTGCCGCGACAGAACCACTGCCGCGGCGATTGCGAGCGGTTTGGGAAGCAGCAGCGAATGATTCATCACAAACCACAAGCATCATCGAGAGCGTACAGGTGCGACTTGCCAGCGAGGGACGCAACTTCGCGAGTCAATTAGGCCCACTACGTGGTTCCGCTAGTCTATTTTTTGTCGTATCTGCGGCCGCCGGTGTATTGGTCCTTATTTTTGTGCCTTTGGCTTTTTGGTTCATCGAAAATGATCGCCATGTTGTTCAGCCTGGTGCCGGAAAATTACCGTCGCCACCGGTCGTCGTGCGCGAAATAGACGCCACCGCCGAACTCGCCGACTTACTCGCGGAAGTCAACGCTCTGGAGGCCGAGTTGAACAAGACCTCGAAACAAGCCGAATTGCTCGACGCCCGCCGCCAGGCGGAAGTGCTCCTTGCCACCCATAGCCAATGGTGAACTCATGAAAACTAAACCTATTCATTCCTTGCTCCTCGTCACTTTGTTGTCGCTCACGCCCCCCGCTGCGTTGGCGGAACCTCCGGTGGTCAAAGCCGTCGCTCCGGAGAACCACCTGCAGCTCAAGGACACCGTTTCGGGCACGTACTACGTCTCTAAATCCCTTAAGGAAGAGTACGACCGCCTTCTGAGCCGCTTGCGGGCGCTGCAAGCCGATATCGAATCCGAAAAAACGAGCGGAGCGGAAGCCCTCCGCAGCCTGAAGACACTGAAAACGGACCTGGTCCGTCTAAGAGACGAAATCGAAAAGAAAAAACTATTCGTGCCGGTTGCAAAGACTCATGTTCAGACCGAGTCACTGACCTTCGATCTTGGTCCCGAGAAACTGCTCGTCATTACCGCAGACAATGTCCGCCTCCTCGGTTGGGACGGTCCGGGGGTGAAAGTCGAACTGGAAAAGACCATTCTCAGTGCAGACGGTAAGCTCGACGAAACCGAACTCAAGGGCCTGAAGGTGATTCACAAGTTCGGCCGCATACCAGAGAAAGTCGGCAGGACTAAGGAGGAGAACGAAGCGGCGGAGACAGAGTATTTGAAGTCGAAGGATGGCCGGGCACTGACCCCTGCGAATCTTGAGTGGCGGAAGAAATTCCTCGTCGAAATTCGGGCTCACTATGCCATCTATGGCGATTTTCAAGGGAAGGAAGTCGATACGCTTGAGATTGAGGGGCTGACGGGAGAGCAGGGGAACGGGCAAATGAGGCTGGAGGTCAATTCCAAAGATGGGAATGGCTCCCATCGCAGCGTCTGGCGGCGGCACGCCCGACTGACAGTTTATGTGCCGGAATGCAAATCCGTGGCGATTCGTGGGGGGAAGGGGACTCTCGACGTTCAAAACATCAAGACAGCGCTCGTGATCACGGCTGACGATTCGCGAGACCGGGACTATCACAGTGAATCCCGCATCCGCGGTGTCACGGGATCAGTGGCTGCGAGGGACATTCCGCTCTACGCGATTGAGGAGGTGAGTGGCGATGTTTCCTATACCTGCACCGTGGACCTGGCGAATGCGGGAACCTCGCATGACGGCGGCAGTGACCCGGAGCAAGTCTTCCGCACGTTTCATTTCTATCGGCCGCTCGCCTGCTCCATCAAAAATGTCGGTGGAAGTTTCCAGGCCTGGCTCTGCCGCGTGGAATTGGAGCTGCAAGAAATTGGCGGGCGAATCGATGTGCGAAACGAATTCGGCAGCACGCGGCTGAAGCTGACAAAGAGGCCGGTCAATGAGGCTCACCGCATCGTCAGTGAAGCGGGGCGCATCGAACTGGAATGCTCGGCTGCGTCGCTCGGCGAATTGCCCCTGTGGGCCACGACCCAGTGCGGCAGTGTGCGGACGAACGCCCCTCGCGACCTGCTCGACTCCTATAACTTCACTCAAGGGACCAGTTCCGAAGGTGTCAGTCGCAGTTGGAACGGCCTCCGCCGCGCTAAAAAACCTGACGCCAAGTTCGACGCCGACGATTTCTTCGCATCCGCGAACCGAGCCGACCACGCCTTGCACGGCCAAACACGTTCCCCAGGTCTCGACCTGATCAGTCGTGGAGGGGCGGTGGTGGTTAATATCGCAAACTGATTCTGTGCCTTACTTCCAAGAATACACCGTCATCGCGTTCAACTCCCGAATGAAAACTTCATTCCCGCAAACGGCCAGATGCGCCCAGGTTGAAGCGTCGCTGATTTTGCGCGAATCCAGCAACTCGAACTTCTCGGGATTGGCGCGAATGAGCAGCAACTGGCCACGCTCGTCTAGGGCCAAAATGCGGTCTCCTTGGGCGACCATGCTCCAATACTGTCCGTAGGGTTTGGTGGTCCAAGTCTCCTTGCCGGTCGCCAGGTCGATGCAGGTAAATCGCTGATTTCGCAGGTGCAAGTAGGCATGCGAGCCGATGACGACGGGGGAAGACATGTATCCTTGCGTTTTATTTTCCCAGGTAATCGTCGGGGTGAAAGTGCTTCCGGCGACATCGACCTGCAGCGACAAGGACTTGCCGCCATAGGCGCTGGTGAAGATGGAATTGTTGATGACTGTCGGCGTCAGAATGTTCATGCCGCGAAAGGCGGGGATCTCCTTGGACCAGAGTTCCTTGCCGGAGTTTTCATCGACTCCCGCCAGCTTATCGCGGGTTTGCACAATCAGTTGCGGCGTTCCGCTCAGCTTGGCTAGGACAGGGGAAGAGAACGCGCTCCCGTTCATGCCACCACTGTCCTTCAGGGTGCGCCAGATTTCCTTGCCGGTCCGTTTATCGAGTTTCACGAAGGAAGAGCCGGCCTGTACGTAGACAAATTCCCCCGACACCAGGGGCGAGGAAACGAAGCCGAATGCGGGCACTGGGGATGCATAGTCTTTCACGAAGTCCACTCGCCAGAGTTCTTTTCCGCTGGCGGCGTTGAGGCAAACCAGGACGTCTTTCATCCCGGCGACATAGAGCCGTTCTCCATCGTAGGCAGGGGTCGCGCGAATCCAGCTTCCGTTGGAAGCGGCGAAAAACGGCACGCTGATTGTGCCGTTCCAGGAAGCGGACCATTGTTCTTTTCCTGTTTCCCGATCCAGCGCTCGCACCACCTCCTGCTTCTTATCTTTCGTCTCGGTGACGAATACAGACTTCTCACTCACGATGGGCCCCGAATAACTCGGGCCGAGTTCCACTCGCCACATCACTTTGAGCCGCTCCGCGTCGAGCTTGTCCGGCCAGGTTTGCGCCGGCAGCAGGCTATCCCGCGTGGGGCCGCGCCACTGGGGCCAGGTAGCGTCTGCTCCGTAGAGCGCAGATGCACCAGCCAGAATCGTGGCGGCGAAAGGAGCAATTTGAAGGGCCAGCAGCGAACGTGACATCTGAGAAATCCTCCGGAACAAAAGCCTGAAACCAGCATGGGCCAGAAATAAACGTTTTGGATGATAATATGATTGCGGCTTGCGAATCCGTATTGCCTAGCCCAAAACGTTCGGGGCCTGCTAACGCCTCCGAATCTCGTGAAATTGATTATATTGCAAGGGATTTATGATGGCAATCAGGCTGATTTGGAGATTTGTCGATTTTTCCTGTTACCCGCGAACCTTTCTGCCGGTCTAATCGTACTGAACGAATTGAACGATTTTATAAGACGATGGCAATTCGGTTCAGTAAACAAAAGGTTGGGCAGGTCCAAGGCACCGCTGAGTTGGCGAGCCGCCTGCACAACACGGGGTTGAAGTTTCGAAAGGGATGTTGTGATGAAAAGCTTTCTCGTAGGTATGGTTGGTGTGACTCTGGCGGCACTGGTCTCGCTGGCTCCGACTTCTGTTCGGGCCGAAGACGACATCGTGGACACCGCCGTTAAGGCGAAGTCCTTCAAGACTTTGGTGACCGCCGTTAAGGAGGCGGGATTGGTGGAAGCTCTGAAGGGAGAAGGACCGTTCACGGTTTTCGCCCCAACGGATGAGGCGTTCGCCAAAGTCCCCAAGGACGTGCTCGAAGGACTGCTGGCTGATAAGGAAAAGCTGGCCGCTGTTCTCAAGTATCACGTCGTGGCCGGCAAAGTCATGGCTGCTGACGTGGTGAAACTTGATAGTGCAAAGACTTTGCAAGGAACAACGATTGCCATTGATGCAACAGGCGGCGTCAAAGTAAATGGCGCGAAAGTCATCAAAGCCGATATCAAGTGCAAGAACGGCGTGATCCACGTGATCGACACCGTCTTGATTCCCAAATAGTCAGCTAGGGGAGTTGGCAGAGAAGAGTAGCGAGGAAGCGCGGCCGCCAAGAACCAGCTGTTTTGGGTCTTGGTGGCCGATGCTTTGCGCGGTGGAGAATCTTGGGCCGCCTGGAGCGAGCCCCACTTTTATGCTCGCAAGTCCACCACGTCCGACTTCACCCCTTCAATCTTATTCTCCGCGAGCGTGATCTCCTTGGTCTCTTTCCCCAGTCGGATGCCGATGCGGGCGGCGGGGGAGCGGGTTTCGCGAATGGTGTTGGAGCGGAGGGTAATGGATTCAGTCCCCCCTTGGATGTCGATGCCGATGCCGCTCTCGCCCCCGGAGTTGGTGATCCGGTTCTTCTCGATGATATTTCGATGGCCGCAGAAGCCGGGACCTCGCTCGGGGCGGAAAAGAACTCCGGCCTGGCCGCTGCCGTCGATGTCGTTGTTCACCACGAGGTTGTCGGTATCGCGGTGGCCGATGGAGACGCCCAGACGGCAGTTCCTGATCTGGTTCCCTTCGGCCAGGCCGTACTTCACCCCCCAGCAGAAAAAGATGCCGATGTCGTTATCCGCCAGCTTGTTGTTTCGCATCACCGGTCGCTGCGAGCCGCTGCCGGGATGCAAGCCCAGGCCGGCGTGGCCGCGGCTGGTGCAGTCTTCCACCAGCATGTCGTGGCAGATTTGCCAACTGATGCCGTCGCCGTTGTAATCGCGGGCGGAGACGCCGCGAATCTGCCCGCGGCTGCAATCCTGCAAAAAGATGCAGCCAGCGTAGTTGCCGTCGAGGTTGGCGTTCTTGGCCCGATTGCCGTCGAGGGCGATGTTCTCGATGGCGAAATTCTCGATGAACTCGCCGGTGACAATTGGAAACAGCGTGGAAGCAGTCGATTCGCCGACTTGCCAGAAGTTCTCCCGCAGGGCCTTGTCGATCTTGAACCGCTTGCCGCTCTTAGCGATCAGGGTCCGCTTAAGGATGTTGGTGCCGCCGTTGTGCGGGTTCTTCGTCCGCAGGCAAACGCCATCCCCCACCTGAAAGCCGGCCCCATCTTCGAGCGTGATTTCCTGGTCGTACCAGTCGGAGTCCGCCGCCAGCTTGGTGCTGATCGACGGCTCCTTGATCAGCACGCTGTCATCGCCACTGCCGAGCAAGCGGACCTTGGACGCTAGAAAGACCGAATTCCGCAGCCGATATTCTCCCGGCAGCACCTTCACCGTCCCGCCCCCCAGGCGGGCAACATAATCCACGGCTGCCTGCAATGCCTTCTGCGACGTGCCAACGATGTCCGCCTCCTTGGGACCGACGGTGATGGTCAGCCTCTCCTCCCAGTTCGGCTCGACCGCGGTATCACCCGAAGTCGCCCTGGGAACTTTCACCGCGGGACGCTCTTCGGCCAAGATGTTTTTCGAGGCAATCACCGCACAGCCAGCCGCGACGGCTGAACTTGAAGCAACAAGAAAACCGCGGCGCGTGGTGGAAGTGAACGAGCGGGACATGCGAAGTCTCCTGAACAGGTAATGCTGGGTTGTAACGGTTATGCGGAATGCATGCGGCAAAGGCTTCCCTGCCAGTCCCACCCACGGCAATCCGTCCATTCTCACGGTGGGGACTCTTGGGACCGCTAATTAGGATGAACGAATACGCACCTTGCGGCAAGCGAGCCAGTGGAAATGAGTGAGAAATTGGTGCCCACAACTGCTATTGATTCCTCGCGCAGAAGGGAAAGAAATTGGCTGCAACTCTCTCTTTTGGTGATTGCCGTCAGTGTCCCTTATGTGAATTCCTTTGCAGTCCCGTTCACGTTCGACGATCTGAGGAACATCGCCAATAACCCCGAGATTCGCCATCTGTGGCCGCGGCCGGCGGAGTCGAATTACACTCATTATCGACGTCCCGTTGGGCGTCATACTTTCGCCCTCAACTATTGGTGGGGAAGGCAATAGGTCTGGGGTTATCACGCGGTTAACCTGGCGATTCATTTGGCGGCGGCTTGCCTGCTGATGATGCTCGTCAATGATGCGCTATCCGATGAGCGAAACGCATCATCTTGGCGAAAGGCCGCCGGTCCGCTGGCGCTTGCTGCCGCGCTGATTTGGGCGATTCATCCGCTGCAAACGCAAAGCGTTACCTACATCGTTCAACGCTTTGAGTCGCTCTCGGCTCTCTTTCTGCTGGGGACACTGTGGCTGCTGGCTCGCGAAACGCGTGCAGCCGTGGCATGGCCTTGGTACGTTGGATCGCTCGTTGCCTATTCCTTGGGGATTGCCACCAAAGAAACGGCTGGGGCCATTCCCTTGGTCGCCCTTCTGTTTGACCGCAGCTTTTTGTCGCGTTCATGGTCGGAAGTCGTGAGTCGCCGCTGGGGGTATTACCTTGGCTTTCTGCCAGCAATTATTTGGTTCTTTACCCGGTTCGAAGCTCCGCAGGGTGATCTGGCAACGCTCTCCAAAGGCATCGGCTGGTGGGAGTACTTCCGCTCACAGCCTGGGGTCATCCTGTATTACCTGCGCCTGGCGGTTTGGCCAGATCAGCTTTGCCTCGACTACAACTGGCCGATCGCCACAAACTGGTGGACCATTGCCGCTTGTGGAATTCCGCTCCTGGTGCTGCTAGGGGCATCGTGCATCGGGCTGTTTCGCTGGCCGCGGCTGGGGTTTTTGGGGATGACGTTTTTTCTGACGCTGGCTCCCTCCTCGAGCATTGTCCCTATTGCCGATTTGGCGTACGAGCATCGGATGTATCTGCCGTTGGCACCGCTGACGATTCTGACGGTGCTTCTGTTGTATCAAGTTTGCAATTGGCTGTGCCGAACGGAGCTTCAATCTGTTAGGGCAATGATGGCCATCATTTGCATTCTTGCGCTGCTTTTGGGGGCGCGAACCTGGCAGCGTAATCGTGATTGGGCCAACCCACGAAAACTGTGGGAAAGCAACGTGGCGATCGCACCGCAGAGCTATCGTGCCCAGGCCAATCTGGCGATGATTCTGCGGGAAGCGGGCGAAACGGAGCGAGCCGTCAGCCATTTGCAGAAGTCGATTGCCATCAAACCGACGGCGGTGGCCTATCGCAATCTGGGGCTCATCCATCGGGACCGCCGCGAGTTTGATCAAGCGGAGAAATGTTTTCTGCGAGCCCTCCAGGATCGGCCGAGCTACGCGCCGGCGAGCCTTGATCTGGCGCGGCTTTTTTCGGAGAGCCAGAAATGGCCGCAGGCCGTATCCTATTTTCAGGCGACGCTTGCGCTCGAACCCAAGTCGCCGATTGATATCATCGATCGGGCCGCCGTTCTCGACGAACTCGGCAGTGCTTTGGCCCGTTCCGGAGATCTTCCCGCAGCAATCCGCGTCTTTCGGCAGGCGGTTACTGCCGAGCCTCGTTTCGCGGCCGGCTATTTGCATCTCGCCATGGCGTCGTTGGATCAAGGAGATCTTTCGACCGCGAGTGACGCTGTGCGCACCTTGTTGAGACTGAAGCCTGATAGCAAGGCAGGTCAGCAACTGATCGAAAGCATCAACGCGAAGATGACCCAAGAGTGAATAATCGGCTTGCCACCTATTTCTTCCCTTTCCCCTGCGAGTTGTACACCGGATTGAGTCCCGGTTCCCAGGAATGCACCGTCAGGTCGTGGCCGAGGGAGCGGAAGTGGGCGAAGAGGCGAGTTTGGAGTTCGTCGGCCTTTTCGGGCTCGGCGGAGGCGAGGTCGTGCTGCTCGGCGGGGTCGGTGTTCAGGTCGTAAAGCTCGCGGCTGCGGGATTCGAGGGTGTAGATGAGCTTCCAGCCGTCGAGGGAGATGAGGGACCGCTTGTAGGTGTACTGCCGATAGTCGGTTTCAGAAATGATGTCTTGCGGCTGGGAATCCCCCTGGATGGCGGCGACGAGACTGGTCCCACGCATCTGTTTTTGAGCAACGTCCGGCACGTCCACATCCAGCAGGTCGAGGATCGTGGGCATCAGGTCGAGGCTGCTGTGCCGCTCCTGAATGAAGCCGCCCCCTTTCTGCCCCGGCAGCCGAAGGAGCAGCGGCACATGGATCTGCTCTTGATAGAGCGTGAAGCCGTGGTCGAAGCGGCGATGTTCGTAGAACTCGGTGCCGTGATCGGACGTGATGACGAACAAGGTCTTGTCCATCAGGCCCAGCCTGGCAAATTCATCCAGAAACTGCTGGAACTTCGCATCGGCCCGCTGGATTTTTTCGTCGTAAATCGCCCGCCAGAAGCGGACATCGGCCTCGCGGAGCGTGAGTTGCCCCTTATCGAGCCCTTCTTCGCGGAGGACTTCCTGCTCTTGCGGTGATCCGGAGAATTTGCGGTCGTAATCGGCGTCCACAAAACGATCGTCAAAGCTGCCATCGGGCATGCGCTGGCCGTGACAATCGTAGCCGTGCAGGAACAGGAAGAACTTTTTTCCCTGGTTGGTTTTCACCCAGGCGAGAGCTTCCGGAACGCTGCGGTCAAAGCTGCCGAATTTGTTTTTCTCTGCGAAGTAAACATCAAAGCCCCGGTCAAATCCAAATTGGCCACTGACGCCGGCATTGCCGGTGAAGCCGCCGGTGACGTAGCCGCTTTGCTTCAGGATTTCTGCCAGCGTCATCAGGCGGGGGGCGAGATCCGTGAGACTCGCCGGCTTCTGGATTTTTTCGTTATACACCGCGAACTTGTTCGTCAGCCGATGTTCGGTCGGATAAACGCCGGTGAACCAACTCATTGAGGAGGGGACGGTCCAGGAGGCGACGGAGGTTTGATTCTCGAAGATGAAGCTGTCCTGGGCGAAAGCGTCGAGCGTCGGCGTTGTGTCCCGCTCGTAGCCGAGAAAGCCGGTGTGGGCGGCTTGCAGGGCGTCGAAGCTGACAAAGACGACGTTGTGGTCTTTGTACTTGAGCGGCAGCGTGGCAATGTCAATCGGTGCCGGCTGAACTTGCGGAATTCGCTTCGTGACAGGCTTGGGAATTGCTTTCGTCGATCCGCAGCCGCCGAGAATGAGCGGCAGTGAAGCGGCCAGGGGCATCAGCCAGTGAAGTCGCGGCATCACGGATTCCTGGCGACGCGAAAGCCGACGAAATCCTTGGCTTCGTCCGGTGTTTGCCAGAAGCGGCTGGCGGAACGGCAATTGGTTTCGGTCACCAGCCACGAGCCGCCGCGAATGACGCGTTGTTTTCCCGACACCATTCCCTGCGGATCATTTCGGGGCGAAGCGAAATAGTAGTCCTTGTCATAGGCATCCCAGCACCACTCCCCCGCGTTGCCGTGCATGTCGAACAGTCCCCAAGCATTTGCCGGATAGCTGCCGACCCTTGCCGTCCGGGCGAGATTTGGCCCTTTGATATCGCCGCCATAACCCCCGGCCGCGATGACCACTCCTTTCGTATTGGCCAGAGCCCCATTGCTACTGCCGCCGAAATGATAGGGGGACTGCGTCCCCGCGCGGCAGGCATATTCCCACTCCGCTTCGGTCGGCAGACGATAGCCATAGCCACCGAGAATGGTGACCTTGGCGGATTTGATGGAGTCCCCTTCACGCTTCACGTCCTCGAGTTTGTAGTAGGGCTCGAAACTGTCCTGCTTGCCAAGGCGGTTGCAGAACTCGAGGGCGTCGAACCAGGTGACCCCTTCCACGGGAAACCGGGCGGTTTCCATCCCGCGCACATCGGCTTTCCGCTTCCCCTCCGTCGCAAAGCTGCTGGGATTTATTTTCATGACTTGCCGGTATTCGTCTTGCGTGACCTCGTAGGTGCCAAGATAGAACGGCTTGGTAATGGAAACCGGATGACGAGGCTCGTCGTTGTTGCGACTGGATTCATTCTCGGGCGAGCCCATGGAAAAGTCGCCGGCTTTGATAAATACGAGTTCCATTCCCGTGGAAGTGCTCCTGCGCCGCGGAGCGGCCATGAGCAATTGCGCCCGCCAGCGGATCTCGGCATCTTCCCCCGCTGCCGCCTTGCGGAGCACATCGAGGGCCTTATCGCCGAGCAAATCCAGTTCCTTGGTGGCGGCATCCCGTTTGGAGAAATCCTCGTCCCCCAGTTGCTGGACGAGTGCTTCGACCTTCTTCGTCTCCTCGTCCTTCTCCACGGAGTCCCCCCAGATGCCGCCGAGCGCAATCACACTCAGCAGGAGGGCAGCCACGGGCAAGGCGAAATACCGCATACGCGATGATTCCTGGAAATTGCTTCTGCCGTTCTTTTGGGGCCAGAGCTACCTTCAAGCATCGCACAGCCGACTAGCAAACGTCAAGAAGCTTTGCGACAGGAAATGATCGAAAACTTTTCTGATTCCTCCCGCTCGCCAGTATTCAGTCGCTAAAGCCGAGAACCTTGGGGGCTTCGCCGACGGAGACGTAGATGTCGATCGACTCGTCGCCAATGGCCAGGCGGAAGGCAACGTATTTTGGAAAGAGTTCGGGATCGAGTTTGGGGGCCTTGTCGGTGCTCGCAATTTTGTATTTGGGAACAGGTCGCTTCCCTTTTGATTCGGCAATCTTTTTGTGCGTGGCTCCGACTTCCTCTGCCGTCTTGAGGATTTTCTTGCGGTCCAGCGAGAAGGGGATGCCGGCGAGCGAGTTTGCCTTCTCCACATCGGCAGTGGTCAAGGCTTCAAAATAGGCTGCCGCCTCGGCCTGGCCTTTGGGGGGATCGTCGGCTGAAAACGCCGAGGAGCAGACGAGCGAAAGCATGACTGCAACGATGGCAAAGCACTTCATGGGATAGTTCTCCAATTGGTTGCCGAAGGACTGGTCAGGGCCAAAGAGGGTCGGTATTAATCGCCGGCCTGGCGGCCCGCAGCCGTTCGATCCCCTGGGGGGTCACAAGGGTCTTCGAGAAGTCGACCCGCTCTAAGCCGGGAATTTTGGCAATGGTGTCGATGGCGGCATCCGAGATTTTGGTGTTCTTCAGACAGAGAATGCGAATTCCGCCAATTTTCTTCAGCGGTATCAGGTCCTCATCTTGAACATCGCACAGAATGAGAAGAACGGTGCCAACCTGTTCCAAGCCCGCCACGTTGGACAGAGATTCTGAAGTGGCATGCGCCCCTTTGAAATCCAAGACTTCAATTCGCTTGTATTGGGCGATCGTCGGCGAGGAGACCGGATCGTGAAAGGCGGCGCTGATCGAATTGCCGGGACCGAACCTCACATGATAGGCACCGATCGATTCCAAGTGGGAACTTATGGCGAGCCGTTCGCGATAGCTCTTTGTCGCATAGAGCAGGATCGCTATCGCCACGGCGGCAATCGTGACGACTCCAAAAAGCTGGCGAAGTGTAAACCGCATGAATTCTCCATCCGAAGCGAGTTTTCGCTCCTAGCATCCTAGCCGTTGGTTCCTCGGGGAACAATCAACGGCTTCGGTGGTGGAGGATTTCAGCGCAGGTCTCCGCAGGATTGTTTGCAAGTGCAGCGTGGCCTTAGTACGGAGCGTAGTACTGGCTGCGGTCGTTTCCGTCGTAGGTCGGGTGATGACCGTCGATCCACTGCTGGGGCATTTGATCGCGGGGGACAACGAGATTGTTGTTGCTGCCGGGAATTCCGCCGCCAGGACCAAATCCGCCACCTGGAAACACAAAAGGTCCGCCCGGTCCGTAGCCCCCGCCGTAGCCGTTGCCCAGGCCGCCGAAGGGAGGGCCCCAAGCCTGGTACGGAGAGCCATAGGGGCGATAGGGGAATCGCCACTGCTCGTACGGAATGACGGGATTGCCCCATTCTTCAACCACATGCAAATTGTCCGCACTGCCGCCCGCCTGAATCGTGCTGCGATAGTTGCGATAGCCGCTCCGGGTGAAGTCGGCCCGCTGGTAGTAATAGAACGGCCCGATGGGGCTGTACTGGGCCACGCGCTGGCCGCTCACCTTGTCGTGCGTGTAATACGACGGCGCGGTAATCCAATCAGCCGCCGCTGCGGAAGCTCCGCCGAGCGTGGTGATGATGGAGACAAGTGCCAGAATGAGGAGTGTCGGTTTCATGGGGAGGTCGCCGGATTCCAAGGGGAATTGCTTTCTCGTGCGTCCTCACCCCCGCAAGTTCCATGATGATTAGAAGTCTTAACATTTCAAGCAGGAAATAGAAAACCCGAAGCGTCAGGCAGGAATTTAGGACTTCCTCGCGGGCGCTTCGGGTTCGTGCAGCTCGAACCGAGTTCCGAATATGCTTACTGAGCGGGTTTTTCCACCATCAGCGTTTCGGTCATCGGGTCGTAAACGTATTTATGCCCTTCAGGGAGTTCGGGGAGTGCGATGTTGTTGGCTTGGATGATCTTCTCCATAAACTCATCATGGCTCTTGGGGGCATTTCCTTCGAGCGCCTTGTAGAGTTGTAAGGCATGTGGAATCTCAATCTCAAACTTGATTTTCTCTTTCGCGGCAAACAGGGTCTTCGCCGGGGTAACAATGATTCCTTCATGTTGATCCAAACTCCTCCCTTTCTTCCCCGAGCCAACTCCCGCCTTTTCCATGACGGTCTTTGTCGGTTCTTCAGAGGGAATGGCGACCACTCCGGCGGGCGTTGCTCCGCCTGACGCGCTTGTCGGCGTCACTGGTGTCGTCTGCGAGGGTTGCCCGCAGCCGACGAGGAGAGAAATGAAAAACCCGAGCAGCGCGCACCAGAATAGCTTGTTCACGATTTATCTCCGGGCAGAGGATGGGGGCTCAATTCCCACGATTGCATTTCGGCCAGCGTGGCCTGTTTGGTCATGCTGTATTGTAACGGAGTCAGCGTGATGTGGCCTTGGGTAATCGCTGTCAGGTCGGTTTCATGCCCTTCCGGCTGAGGAGGTGGGTCGTTGGTGGCCCAGTAATAGGTCCGTCCCTTGGGGTCTTTTCGCTTGATGAACTGTTCCCCATACCGGCTTACGCCCATGGGCACCACGCGAACCTGGCCGGGGGCAGCGACGGCCGCGGTCGGAATGTTGATGTTATAGAGATTGGGCTCGGGGCTCTTTTTTTCCAGCACCTGGGAGATGATGTTGCGGCAAATACGGGCGGCGGCGGCGAATTCCGCATGCTCGTTATATTCCAGCGAGCAGGCAAAGCTGGTGATGCCGAAGAAAGCACCTTCGATGGCGGCAGCAACCGTACCGGAATAAAGGACGTTGATGCCGGCGTTCAGGCCCCCATTCAGGCCGCTGACAACGATATCCGGGCGGCGGGGGCAAAGCTCAAACACCCCCAGTTTCACACAGTCTGCCGGGCTCCCTTCCACCGCCCAACCGCGGCGGCGGTCGCCGTCATAAATCTCCTTGCAGACCAGCGGGCTGAGAAACGTAATGGAATGCCCCACCCCCGACTGCTCCGTGGCGGGAGCCACAATGCTGACTTCCCCCAGGGTTCGCAACTCGTTTTCCAGGGCCGCCAGGCCAGGAGCATAAATTCCATCGTCATTCGTCAGCAGAATCAGCACGTGAGCCTCAAAAGGGAATTCCTGAATTCACCGTCAGCCGGCATTGAATGTCTAACCCCATCTTTGACGCAAACCGGCAGTCTTGCAAGGAACGGCAAATCCCGCACCGACAGCAAAGACGCGAGAAACCGCAGGACCTGCTTACTTCCCCCCCGAAGTCACTGCGGCAAAATTCCCAAAGTGGCAACTCCATAGTGGCCTATCTCATGCCACGACCTAGGTTTCCAGTAAGCAGACTCTCCCCGAAGTTGCCCGATTAGCGCGTGCGTTTAGTTAATTCGAAGGTTTGTGCTTTACAGAAGTTCCCTTCGCACACTTATGGAAACTGTTAATCCGCCTAGCGGACCGCCTCCCACGGCTGTCCTTCGAGATCCTTTGCAGTCGGCTAACGCCAGACTGGCGGCGGTGTCTGCGCTTCTGGATAATGCACAGGAATCTGAAATTCCTCTGGTCTTGCCCGAGACCGAGTTTGAAAATCAACTGGTGCAAGTGCGGCTGGGAATGGCCAGTTCGCTGTTCGCCGCTCTGCGTGCCCGACATGCTCCGACCGCCTCACACTGTCTGCGCGTGGCGATGGGGTGTTCTTCCTGGCTCATTCTTCAAAGCATTCAAGGCGCGCAAAATGATGAAATCGAAGTCGCAGCGCTCCTGCATGACATAGGCAAAATCGGCGTTCCTGATCGTGTGCTCCTCAAGCCGGGCCAACTCAGCACCGAAGAGCACGTCAGCATGGAACAGCAGCGTCGAGTGGGAGTGCAAATCCTGCGATCCTGCTGCGTTTCGCAGAACATGCTCGACATCGTGCTCCACAGCGGAGCCTGGTATGACGGCCGGCGCGAGGGACAAACGCTTCACGGCGACGCCCTTCCGCTCGGTGCTCGCATGGTGGCAATTGTGGATGCCTTCGACGCTATGACCACTGATCAAGTCTATCGACGGGCAATGTCCCGTGAACGGGCTCTGTCCGAACTGTTTGAATTCGCCGGCACGCAGTTTGACCCTTTGCTGGTCAAGGATTTCTGCAATCTGATTTCCGCCGACCAGGTTCAACTCAGTGCCGCGGTCGCCCGCCGCTGGCTCAAGCAGTTGCAGAGGGAAGCATCGGATGGAATGTGGCACCTCTCCTCAAATTCCCAGTCCAGTGCACCGCACGCTTCCACGGTGTTCCAGGAAAAGCTGCTGGAGAGCATGCACGATGCGGTCATCTTCGTAGACGACACACTGCGGATCACCCAGTGGAACCGGGCAGCCGAACGCCTGACGGGAATTGCGTCCTCCGGAGTCCAGCAAAAAAGTTGGACCCCCTCCCTGCTCGGGCTGAAAGACGAACGCCAAAAGGTCGTTACGGAAAAGGATTGCCCCATCGCGGCTGCCATCAAAACAGGAGAAGAGTCATTCCGCCGCTTTACCTTGAAGGCCCGCCATGACCAGATGGTGCAAGTGGACGCTCATTTAGTCCCCGTGCATGGCAAGAGAAACGTCGTGCATGGCGCTGCCATGCTGCTGCGAGATGCTTCCCAGCAAGTCACGCTGGAACAGCGGCTCAAGTCCTTGCATGAGCGAGCCACGCGAGACCCCCTGACGCGCGTGGCCAACCGTGAGGAATTTGACCGAACCCAGGAACAGTTCGTCATCACTCACCTGGAAAGGCGAGTGCCGTGCAGCCTGATTATCTGCGATATCGACCACTTCAAAAAAATCAACGACCGCTACGGACACCAGGCGGGGGACGCGGTGTTGATTGCCTTCGCGGCGCTACTGAAGCGGTTCAGCCGCCCAGGCGATCTGGTGGCTCGTTACGGTGGTGAAGAGTTTGTGCTCCTCTGTGCCGACTGCAGCAATGCCACCGCGACGCAGCGGGCCGAGCAAATCCGCCAGGAATTGGAAAGCACTCCGCAGCACGCCATCGAGGGCAAGAACATTACTTCCAGCTTCGGCGTCACGGAACTGCAGGACGGGGACACCTCCGAAACCATGCTTCGCCGAGCGGATCGGGCCCTGTATCAAGCCAAAGAGCACGGACGTAATCGCGTGGTGCAACTTGGTGCCGGCATCAGCGGCGCGGCCGAACCGCAGAAAAAGACCAGTTGGTTCTCCTGGTTCTTTGCCACCCCGACCGAGCAACTCCTGCAAAGAACGCTGACCACCGCCGTGCCGCTGTATATTGTGGTTGAAAAACTGAAGGGATTCATCGCGGATCACGATTCCGAGGTCGTTCCCGTGGACGATCGGCGAGTCGCGCTCAAGATTGATGTCGGGGGACCGTCCAGCCTCAGACGGAGAGGAGATCGCGAGATCTCCTTCGTGATTGATCTGGAGTTTGACGAAGTGAAAGGGACGGGCCAAGGGAAGGGACAATCACTTTCCCGCACACTCATCCATGTTGCCATTCGTCCCCAGCGCAGCCGCGACCGACGCCAGCGGGATGTATTGGATCGAGCCCGCCAGTTACTCGGCAGCCTCAAGAGCTATCTGGTGGCCCAGGAACAGAACCCGACCTCGATGGTCGCGCCGGCTACGCCGCCCCCCAATGAATCGGAGCCGGCAGTGTTGCAACTAGCACAACATAGTGCCACGCCCTGGACGGACAAAAAGGAAGCAGGCGAATGATATGCTGCGGCTAGGACCCTCCTTTGGCGGATTTGAAAAACAGCTCTTGGGAGCCTTGGCGGTTGCCAATGCGCAAGTCGCTCTTTCCACGCTCAGGGTCAGCACCGGAAAAAAAATCAACTCGCCATCGGACAACCCCTCGCAGTTCGTGCAATTGGATTCGCTGCAACGTGAGAAATCCGCCGTTCAGGCTGCCGTGGAACGGGTGGATGGTGCCGCTAACATCGGCTCGCAACTGCAAACCAGCCTGGATACCGCCATCAAGCAGCTCTCCGATATCCGCAAGCTGCTGCTGGATGACGCCGACCAATCTTTGACTACCGCCAGTCGCATCGAAAACCAGCAAAAAATCGACGCGGCGCTGCAGCAGATTTCCTTGCTTGCCCGCAAGTCCATCGAGGGGAAACGAATTCTGGATGGGGGCTCGAATTACCTGGTGACCGGACAGAATGCCGCCCAGGTGAAAAACGTGCAAGTCTACTCGCTCGGGGCCAGCACCTCCCTTTCCGGCAGTGTTACCGCAGCAGCGACCAAAGGTTCGCTGTCCTACACCGGCGCAGACGGAAAGGTGACGGCCGCGGCTTCCTTTACACTCAGCGGCAAGCTCGGCTCGGCAGCCGTCGCCATCGCCGCCAACGACACGCTCAGCAGCGTCGCCACGAAGATCAACAACGCCAGCTATGGAACAGGGGTCATCGCCACGGCCGACGGCGATGAATTGACATTCTCCACTGTCGACTATGGGACCAAGGCGACGATTGCCATCAACGTCACCAGCGGCACCTTTGCAACCACCGGCGGAATTGGAAATGGCACGTCTCAGGGCACCGATGCCGTCGCCACACTCGACGGACTGGCTCCCGCCAGCATCGAAGGCAATCGGCTGACCTATACCCGGAATGGAACGCACGTCGAAATCGATTTGGCCGCCGGATATACCGGCGCGATCAGCCCCCTGTCATTTTCCGATTCTCTCACGCTCAAATTTGCCTTGGGCACCGGCACCGAACAGACGAAACTCGGCTTGCGCGGAATTCAGCTCGAAATCCTCGGCGGCAACAGCGGCACGCTCGACCAGCTTGCCTCCGGGGGTGCGCTGTCGGGACTTTCCACGAACACCGCCCAGGCCATTCGAGTCGTGGACGAAGCTTCCGCTCAACTCACGGTGCTGGCCGGCAAAGTCAATGGCTTTACCGACATCACTATCAGTTCTTCCGCGGAATTCCTGAACGCCTGGGACGAGAATCTCACCACCAGCATCAGCAAGTTGAACGGTGTTGACGACGACGTCGAGAACAAGAATATTACCAAGTATCAAACGCTGGCCGCCAACGCACTCGCTTCCCTCTCCATCCTGCAACAACAACAAGCCAGCATGGCCTATCTGGTCCAGCGTCTGGCGGGATTCGGCTAAGAGTCTGCTCTCTGGTTCCGAGACTCTGCCTCGCCGGAACAAAGCCAGCGGAAAGACCTACTTCTTCGCGGGCAGATTCTTTGAATCCTTCAGCCCTTTCACCCAGGCTTCGAAGACCACTATTTCTTCATCCGAAAGTCGGCCCGCGGGCGGCATCTGATAGTCGGTTTCCTGGTAACGTATCGCCCGGAGCAGGAAGCTGTTCTCGAGATCCCCCGCCACCACGCCGGGGCCGTTCGCCCCGCCTTTCATAATCCCTTCCAGCGAATCCAGCTTGAGATTCCCCTTCAGCTCACTCGCCTTTTCAGAATGGCATTCATAGCAATGATGCACCAGCAAAGGCTTGACCTTGGCTTCAAACACCGCCAGCGAATCAGCTCCCTGCGCGGACGCAGATCCCAGCAGCAAGCAGATCGGCAGTAGAAGGGATGCGAGCTTCACAGGGAACTGAGGGGAATTCGTGAAAGGATGAAAGCAGAAGTACTGACAGGGAAAGTTGGGGCTCCTCCTATTAGACTCGTCACAACAGGCGCTGGCTAGATTCTTTCTCTGAAAAAGTGCGGTCGTAAGAGCACAAACTCCCGCCCGACTCACCCGCTTGGGGTTTAGATAGTGTCAGGGGAAAGCAGCCAGGTTCGCCCATGCCGCACAAAACCGCGCTGTCTGGAGTCGGACGGTTGTCGCTTCCAACAGGCCGTTCATCGTGCGAAATCCGCGAGATACTCCCAGGCAGTGCTCCAACACGCCCCCAATACTTCACCGAAGGCCTGGCAATGCCGCGCTACGAGTTTCTGCGGACCGCCAGGAGTGTGAGATCATCGGGCGGGCTGTCACCGACGTAATGCAGTTCCACGGCCCGGCCGATGTTGCGGACGAGTTCCGCCAAGGAGCCGCGGGATCCTTTCACGATGCATTCTTGCAGCCGCTCGTTGCCGAACTGCGTGCCGCGCTGGTCCATGGATTCCACGATGCCGTCGGTACCGAGGACGAGGATGTCGCCGGGTTGCATCGAGAGGACCGGCCCCAGCGGGAAATCCGGCGGATCGAGGACGCCGATGGGCAGGCCGGTGGATTCGAGGTCGAGGAATGAGCGGTCTGCCGCACGGAAGAGCATCGCCGGAGCATGGCCCGCGTTGGCAAATTGAACCTGGTGGCTTTGGGAATCGAGCATTGCCAAAACCATCGTGACAAAGGCTCCATTTTCAAAGTCATCCGCCAGCGCTCGGCCGAGCGATTCGAGCAGCACTTGCGGCGAGGATTCTCGCAACAGCAAGGTGCGAATCGATGCTCGGACGGAGGCCATGAGCAGGCTCGGGCCGAGGCCGTGCCCGCAGACGTCGGCGATGCAGAACGCGGTGCGGCTTTCGGTCAGCGGAATCACATCGCAGTAATCGCCGCCGACGGCTTCGTTGGGGAACCACCAGGTAGCCGCTTCATAGCCGGCGATTGAGGGCATTTGGCTGGGCATGAAGCGGCGCTGGACTTCGCGGGCAATATTGAGCGATGCTTCCAATTCTTTGCGGCGCTCGATGTCCTCCACCAGGCGGGCTCGGTCGAGGGCGGCTGCGGCGTGGTTGCTGAAGGCGATCGCCAGGCTTTCATCGTCGGAATCGAACGGGCCGCCGATGTTGTTGAGCATTTCCAGGACGCCGAGCAACCGGCCGTCCCGCGCGGCGACGAGGGGGACGGCGAGAATCGTTTTGGTGCTGTAGCGGGCGGCTTTGTCGTAAGTGCTGTCCCAGCGAGGTTCCTTGGCGGTATCGGCAACGTTGAGCATCAGCCGTTGGCGGGCGACGAGTCCGGCGATCCCTTGATCGATCTTGAGGTGAATGGGGACATCGGTGCCGGCTGTGGTGAAGAGGATTTCTCGCTTAGGGTCGTATTGATAGAGGATCGCCCGCTCGCAATGGAGGGCATTGCAGGCTTCCTTCACAATCGCATCGAGAGCCCGGGAAAGGTCGATTTCCAAGGCCAGCACTCGCGTCACTTCCAGCAGGCGGTTAAGCCCCGGCAAACTGTTGCAGATGCGCTCGGGGGAGAGCATGAAGACGAGCGGATCGTTTGTGGCTGGCATGGTACTTCCTTTGCATTCCGTTACTGTTCGGCGCGGGACTCACACGGTTCGGCGCGGGTCTCTGACCCCGCCGAAGCGCCGGACCGAAGGTCTCCTGCGAACAGGGAGACCTGCGGTCAATCGTGAGTGCGGGGTCGGCAGACCCTCGCCCAACTCCGTTCACCTTGGAGTTCAGTCTACGCCTCGCTCCAGTCGGGCCGCAATCCACTGATGAGAGACGAAGCGGCGAAGGAGGCCGGTCATCGCCTGACGGAGTGCCTCGCGGTGCTTCGCGGGAACTCCCCTTTCGGAGAAGCCGTGCCACTGTAAGTCGACCTCCCACTTCGCCGCAGCAGAAGCGGCATTGACGCGCTCTTGCAGGCGAAGTCCCCACAGAAGGCCGAACGTGTCGCGGAAGTCGAGCCAGAGTTGATCGAAGGAGCCAGCTTCCGGCGGTTTGCCAGTCCTACTGGAACCAACTCTGGCGATAGCCACGGAAATGGCAAGTAGAAATAACGCCACGCTGGGTCCAGCCGGGAGCATGGTCAGAAAGTCCATGCCGCGCAGCAGCGGCAGATGAGGGGCGAACAGGATGATCTGGCCAAGGGACACCAGCCAGGCGGCGAATCGATTGCCCGTCGGCAGATAATTGACGAGGCCCATCAGGATAAGTACCCAGAGCATCCAGGCGCGGGCATCTCCCAAAACAAAGCGGTCGCTTCGTTGCATCGCGAGCGCCGAGAGCGCGGAGAGCGAGACAATTCCCCACAGGGCAAGGACTACAAAATTCCAGGCCAGATGCTGCGGACGTTTCGCCCCGAGCACCGAGACGAACGGGCAGAAGCTGAGAGCGGCCGCGCAAAACCGCAGCGGCATGAGCCAGGAATCTGCCAGGGGAATCGCGGCTTTCGCAAGTTCCACGCCGGTAATGGCGACGGCCGTGGCGGCAGTCCACCAGGCGGCGGAGACAAGAGTCGTTTCGGCAATCGCGGGTCGATAGTTCCACAAACCCAGCAGAATGGACACTGCAGCCAGCACCGCACCAACTGCCGCGGCGGAATCTCGCCAGGCAGAAGCTTGAACAGCGGCAATCAGCAATTCCGGCAAAATCGGCAATTCCCTTTTGGAGTGGCACTGGCTGACAAACCAGCAGAATCCTACGTGACAGTAGCGGATTTCCCGCGGCTTGTCTGCCAGTGCCATCCTTCGTACCGAGAGTTCCGTCTATGACGGCTCCGGGCTCAAAAAATGTTGCCAAAAAGCAACATTTGTGTTTGCCCGTTGGTAAATCGTCGGGCATCTTTTCGCATGGCATGGATTCCGTGAGGCGCTCAGGCGCGCGCGGACGGGAAGCGAGTTTTGGGGAACGTCCAGCCGCTTCCGCAAGTACAAGGGACGTCAGGAAGAAGGAGAATCACATGAAGTGGTCAAGATGGATCGTTTTGTCGATAGCCGCATTCGGCGCTCTCGCCGCGAATGCAGCCGAGCCGCGGCTGAGCGCACCTCGGGTTGCACGAGTCTCGGCGATTTCCGCCCGGAATGCGGCGGATGAATTGGATGTCGCCCCCCCCATGGCGACCGCGCCCCGCGCGGCCATCACGCCGCATGCACCGGTGCATTACCGTCTGGCGACGTGGGACATTTGGGGAGGGACGGCCACGGGATACGTCTACTCGCCGGGAGCCTGCGATTACACGCCGCCGTGTGTCAATCATCTGTGGGATGGCTATGTGCAGACGCCGCACCGGTGCTATGGGCCGCACATGCACCATCGCCGCCTACATGGCTGCAGCGACTGCGGCGCATCGGCTGGCTGCAATTCTTGCGGCTCGGCCAACTCTTGTGGCTGCAGCGGGCACGCCAGTCTGCTGAAGCGGGCGCATGGCTGGCATTTCGGGGGGAAGATTTACGGCGGCTGCTCGTCCTGCGGAAGCATCGCCCCGAGTTGCGGCTGCGACGGAGTGGGGGGTAAGTCTTCCGACACGGCCCCCTCCCCGGCACCGGCTCCCCAAGATGTCGAATCCCCGCCGGCCCCTATGCCGTCAGCGGAGGGAGAGTTCCAGGACTATGAACTTCCCCCTGAGAAAGCCTCTCGCGGCAAACGCTATCGCGGCTTCACGTTTCCGGAAAGCTCCCTGCAGCGGTAAAAGCGGCCCTGCAATCGTCAACTTCGGCTTAAGCCCATCCGTGGGATTTGCCGATAGCACTATTACCGGGAGATCGAAGCAGCACGGGCGGCTTCGTATCAGGATAGAGGTCATGGCACAACGAAGGATCGGTGTGCCATGACCTTTTTTCGTGCGCCGTAACAGGACGGTGGATGAACGATGAGGAGGTGATGGGATGAGGGGATAAGGGGTAAAATGTTTCCATCTCCTCATCCCATTATCTCCTTATCCCATCACCCTGCCGTGCGAATAACCCTGCTCTGTCTTCTCATCTTGCCGTTGCTCGCACTCATCGTTCGCGCCGACGAGCCCGCCAAGCCCACACCCAAACGTTACGCAATCGTGATTCACGGTGGAGCGGGGACCAACCCCGCCAAAATGACCAAGGCAGAAATTGCCGCCGTGGAATCGTCGCTCACCAAGGCGCTTGCCATCGGTGTGGAGGAACTCGACAAGGGAGGGACCAGCCTGGATGCGGTGGAGAAGGTCATTCGCTTTCTCGAAGACGATCCGCTGTTCAACGCCGGCAAGGGAGCCGTCTTCAATGCGGAAGGAAAGCATGAACTCGATGCCTCCATCATGGATGGGCGAACCAGAGCCTGCGGTGCGGTGGCGGGTGTTCGCACGGTGAAGAACCCGATTTCCCTGGCTCGCCTGGTGATGACCAAGACAAGGCACGTCCTTCTCGTCGCCGATGGGGCGGAGAAGTTCGCCGGCGAAATGAACGTGGACCGCGTCGACCAGAAGTATTACTTCACGCAGAAAGCCTTTGACGAGTGGCAGAAAAAACGGGCGGGAGAACAGGCCTCACCCAAATCGGACGACGCAAAAAAGGGGACCGTCGGCTGTGCGGCTCTTGATTCCCATGGCAATCTGGCGGCGGGGACCAGCACCGGCGGGCTGACCAACAAAAAGGCGGGCCGCGTCGGCGATTCCCCGATCATCGGAGCCGGCACCTATGCCGACAATGCCACCTGCGCCGTCTCCTGCACCGGCACCGGCGAGGAATACATCCGCCACGCTGTGGCTTACGACATCTCTGCCCGGCTGGCGTACAAAGGGGACACGCTGAAGGATGCCGTCCATGCCATCCTCACCACCCGCCTGAAAAAAGGGGACGGCGGCATCATCGCCGTCGACCGTCTCGGCAACATCACCATGCAAAACAACACCACCGGCCTCTCCCGAGCCGCGGCTGATTCCAGCGGGTACAAAGAGGTGAAGCTGGGGAATGATTGAGAGATGTCCAAGACTCCAATGAACATCGCACCGAGAGACACACACAACGATTCCTAGTGCGACCCTTTGGTCGATTCCGCGGGTGCTGTCATTGGCTCCTTCCAAAAGCGGCGATATTCTTCCGGAAGGTTAGGCCCACTGGAGGAGTGATCAAAATTTCGTGTCCGTACTTTCCAGTGATACCATGTTCCCACACGCCAGATCTCAATAGTGGCCCCATTTTTCCCCCAGCCATAGAAGCCGGGTCGAACCAAGTCGCTTACAGCGATGGGCGGCCGTTCTTCGGGCGGATCCAACTTGAGGTTTGAACGGGCTATCGATTGCTGCTGCGGGTCGAAGATTGCGTCCAGTTGCGACCAGAGGCGGTCTTCAAGCTTAGCGACCGGTCCAGGAAATGGCTTGATCTGCACGACGATATGTCCAGCATCGTTTGTACTCTGCTGGGTGTGCTGCGCCTCAATCGCCGGAAATTCCTGATAACTGGCCAACAGGATTTTGTTCACTTCATCAACTTGGGCTGGCTTCAGATTCAGCGACGCGCGAGCGAGAGAGTCGGTCAATTTGGGACCATCGGGTCCCATCCTCCACCCAGCGGATGCCGCCCAATCCGGAGAAAAATCTTGGGGTGCGATTGGCGGGCTCGGTGTTGCCACGTCCGACGATGTTCCACCTAGCCGCAGGTAACTAACTATCACGGCAGACACGCCAATTGCGACGAGGACTATCAGTAGCGGCGCAAGAACTATGGCGAATCCAATTGGCTTTTTGCGAGTTGCCGAAGGCAGGTCGGGGAGTTGCGTTGTCTGCCCCGGGTGTTGGAAAGCGGCTTTGACGCGCGGCCGGCTGAGCACGACCAGCGACCAGATTCCCACAATCAGACCCACCAGGCCGGCCGGGCCGCACGGCAGCAAAGCCAGGATGCTGGCGGTCATCGCCCAGCCATGAGACTGCAGTCGCATCATCTTCAGGCCGCCAACGATCATCACGATGCCGATTCCAAAGCTGAAGATGACCGACAGCAGGATCAGTAAGCCGAGAGAAAGTACTGAGAGCATCGTTTGATTTCCTGATTCAATTCGACTGGTGAGAATGATCTTCTGCCGATGGGGAAGGCACAACTTCGTGCGACTCAAGCGAGTGCGGGGTTGGCGCGTTATGAATCGAGACCCACTGCACCATGCTTAGAAGTCCCATGCAGAGTAGCAATGGAAACAACAGGCAGTGCAGTATCCCCGTCACCACGAGGCCGATCGCCGGTCCTCGGACCTGGCTCCGAGCCTCCTCCAAATCTCCATCGAATTCGGCAGCTTGAATCGGCGGTGGGGCACGCTTGGTAGGTGGGGTCGAGCGGGAGATATTTTCCAGGTCGGTTTTCACTTCGCTGACATGCTGATACCGCCGCACGGGTTCGCGCTCCAGCGACCGTAGCACCACCTCATCAAGCCGGACGTCGAGTTGCACCTTCTGCGAAGGGAGCGCGAAGCGGCCAATGGGGACTTCGCCAGTCAGCATCTCGTAGAAGACGACCCCCAGCGAATAAATGTCGGCGCGGTGGTCGACCGCGCGCGAGCCCTCCATCTGTTCGGGGGCCATATAGCGAACCGTTCCCATCACTTGATGAGTTGCCGTAAGGTTGTGGTCGGCCTGTTCGTGCCCCAGTAGCTTGGCGAGGCCGAAGTCGGCGATTTTCACCCGCCCCTTTTTATCGATCAGGATATTTTCGGGCTTGATATCGCGATGGACGATTCCCTCGTCGTGGGCGAACTGTAGGGCGTCGCAAATTTGCGGCACGATGGCCAAGGCGTCTTTCGTTTGCAGGCTGCCGGAGTGAATCGCCTGGCGAAGATTGACTCCGTCCACAAATTCCATCACGAAGTAGTACAGCCCGTCGACCTGGCCGAAATCATAGACTCCCACGATATGCGGGTGATTGAGGCGAGCCAGAGCCCGGGCCTCCCGGGCAAAGCGTTCAGCAAATGCTGGGTCATGACCAATGTCGGGAGGTAGAATTTTGAGGGCCACCAATCGGTCGAGACCCCGCTGGCGGGCCTTGTAAACGGCTCCCATTCCCCCCTTTCCGACAAGTTCCAGGATTTCAAGCTGCCCGAAGCGCGGCGAGAGTTCAGCCACCGTGGGGGGGACGAATCCGGCCGAGGCACCCGGCGAAGGTGCTGCTGTTTGCTGATGCCCGGCATTCTCGACCGAAGGACTCTCCAAAGTCGCTTGCAGCAAGCACTTGGGGCAGTGACCTTGCGGCGAATGGGCCGGAATCTCGGACCCACATTTCGGGCAGCGAGGAAATTCGGGCATGGCTGGATTCCTAGGTTCTGGGTGGCTCTACCTATTTCTAAAGCAACTGGCTCCCCTTGTGACACCAATTCTCCCAAGAAAACTTCTCACGAGCCCAAGGTCGCCAGCAGACTGCGAATTTCTTCGTCCACCTCGCTGGGATCAGAAACCGTCTGCGCCACCTCGGCCCGCAACAACTCCCGATAACGCTTCCGCAGCCGATGAGCGGCTTGTCGGATCGCTTCTTCGGTCATCTGCAGTTCAGCGGCGATGCTCGCATAGCTCAGCCGTTCGCCGTCGCCGGACAGTGCCCCCTGCAAGAGTTCGAACTGCCGAAGTTTGCCGGTGGACTCGCAGTCGGCTCGCAATCCATCCATCGCCAGGCCCAGGAGCGTCAAAGTCCATTCCCGCTCGTACAGCCGCTGAGGCGTAAGATTGTGAGTAGGTTCCAAATTCAGTCGCGACTCCCCCGCGCTCAAATCGAGCGGCAGCACCTCGCACCCGCCCCCTCTTTTTTTGGCATTCGCCCGGTCCCACTCATTGGCCAGGAAATTGTCGAGCGAAGCCAGCAGGAAGCTGCGAAAGCGGCCTCGCTCAGGGGCTGCTCTGGCCACCGCGTTCTTCTCAATCAATCGAAGAAAAAACTCCTGGGTCAGATCCTGAGCCTCTTGCAGATTGGGGACGCGACGCCGCACGTAAGCATAGAGCGGAAACCAGTATCGTTGGCATAACGAGGAGAGCGCCTCACGAGCCTCCTTGCCTTCAGGCTTTCCGGCAGAGACCACCAGGCTCCAGTGAGTCGTCGCAAACTCATGTGCCGGCACAGCGGCCGGAGCTTGTCGCGATGAAGAGTCCATCTGGCTGATTGTAGCTGCCGTTCATATAGGTTGCACGAAACAGCCGCTCTTCGCTCTCAGCAAACTTCTCTCAGTTGTCGAGGCGAACTCACGCTGGCGCAAGAAGTTTCACTTCCGATCAATCCCAAACTCCTCAATCTTCCGATACAGCGTCGCCCTTCCCAGTCCCAGCAAGTTCGCTGCTTCGGGGACTTTGCCGCCGGTCCGTTGCAGGGATTCGACAATGAGCTTCCGTTCCCAGAAGTCGATGCGGAGCGTTTCCAGTTGGCCCTGGGCGGCGCCGGCGTCTCGCAGGGCGAGGTCGTCGGGGAGGATGATGGTTCCTTCGGCCATGACGACCGCACTGTCGATGACGTTGCGGAGTTGCCGCACGTTGCCGGGCCATTGGTAGGCGAGGAGCTTGGCCCGGGCGTCGGGGGAGAGGGTCATGGTCGGCCGGCCGTGGGTCCGGCGGAAGTGCTCCAGGAAATGGTCCGCCAGCCGTTCGATGTCGATCCCGCGCTCACGCAGCGGAGGGATGTAGAGTTCAAAGACGCTGAGGCGATAGTAGAGGTCCTCGCGAAACCGCCCTTCGCGGACGAATTCCGTCAGGTCTTTGTTGGTGGCGGCAATCACCCGCACGTCGGCATTCACTTCTTTCGTCGAGCCAACCGGCAAGTAAGGATGTCCTTCCAAAATGCGGAGCAGTTTGGCTTGCCCTTCCAGAGTCATTTCGCCCACTTCATCCAGGAACAGCGTTCCCGTGTGGGCCTGCTGGAACCAGCCGACGTGATCGGAATCGGCTCCGGTGAACGAGCCCCGTTTGTGGCCAAAAAGCTGGCTCTCCATCAGGTCGCGGGGAATGGCGGCACAGTTCACACTGAGCATCGGCCGATCCGCTCGCCCGCTCGATTTGTAAACGGCACGTGCGACCAACTCTTTCCCCACGCCGCTTTCCCCACGAATCAGCACGCAACCCGTGGCGCGGGCGACGCGGGTGATTTTGGATTTCAAGTCGGTCATCGGCTTGCTCTCGCCGATCAACTCGTCGAGGACGGCTGATTTGTCAGCCAGGCGGCGATGGTCCACTTGCAGCGCGGCTTCCTTTTGGGCTCGGACCAAGGCGACGGACAGGATGTTGGCGACGGGAATGGCGACCTCAAAATCGGCCTGTTGAAAACGGCCTTTTTCTAGATACAGATGAATTGCCCCGATGGTTTTGCCTTCGTCGAGGAGTGGGACGCAGAGGGCATCCGCATAGTGCTGCAGGACGGTGGTCCCTCCTTCCGGCCGCTGATTGTTCACCCAGATCGCTTTGGCCTGGCGGACCACCATATCCGTCAGCGACTGGCTGAGGCCGTGCGACGTGGCCCCATCGGGTATGAGCAGCTTAGGCTTGAGCTGGCCGTCGTCGCTCATCCAGAGAAAGCCGACGATGGAGGAATGAGTGCGATGGTGCAGCAGTTCCAGCGAAACCCGGATCACTTCATCGGGGTCGGTGCAACTGAGGAGGCGGATGCTGAGTTGATGCAGAATGAAGAGATCCTGGCCGGACTGCGAGTTGCGAAGCAATTCGGAGGACGAAGGGCTCGTTTCCCGCCCCACGATGCGGTCATGCACGATGGTCTGAGTATGGTCAAGCCGGAGGCGATCCACCGGCTTTTCGGCGGATTGATGGAACGTGAACTCGCTGGAGCCAACCCTGAGAAGGTCCCCTTCGGTCAGACGGGCCTCGTCGACCTTCTGACCGTTCACGAAGGTCCCGTTGCGGCTGCCGTCGTCGCGAACCCACCACTCTCCTTCTTCCGCAACCAAAGTGGCGTGCACGCGGGAAGAGAGGGGATCGGACAGGACAACGTCGCATTCCAGCCCACGGCCGATGCGCGAGAGTGGCCCCTCCTTGAGCAAGAAATGAGTCCCCGCTCGAGCCCCTGTCGTCATCAGCAAATAAAAATACACCGCTGCTCGCCTCTGTTGGTCCCTGCGGCCGCCCTGTTCAGGATGTGCTTCTGCCGCCAGTGACAATATAGCATTCCGGCGAGCGGCCTGCGTAAGCTGGCCGGTGAGTTTGCGCCGCCAAAAAGCCGTCTTCCCGTGCCGAGTTACCGGCCAGCTTACGCAGGCCGCTCGCTGGTAACTACCAGTCCCAAGAATGTCTATGATTAATGCTGCTTTGCTTTCCCACCTTCCCCTTCTCCTGCTGCAATGAATTCCTCCCCTACCCGCTACACTCGTGACTTTGTGGCGATTGTCACAGTCGCAGTTCTGTTCCAGTTCGCCAGTACCGAAGTTCGCGGCGAGGACATCAAAAAGTCCGACCTCTACAAGCGGATTCGTGCCAGCATTGACGCGGTGCCCGCGATTGATACGCACGACCACCTGCGGCCGTTTGAAGAGATTCCCTTTCGAGATGTGACGGATCAAGGGAAAGGGATGACGCTTCATTCCGTCTGGCAAGGAAGCTACTACACCTGGATCAATCCGCTTTCGCCGTGGCCCGAGGGGAAGCCGTTTGACGTTTGGTGGGAGAAGGCTCAGCACGACTTCAAGGACGCCCGGGCGACCAGTTTTTATCGCTATCTGCTGCCGGCGTTCACGGATCTCTATGGCGTCGATTTTGAAACGATGACGCCGGAACAGGCCCGGCAGCTCAACGACCGGATCTTTGAGAACGACAAAAGCGACAAATGGCTCAACCACGTTGTCACCGAACGGGCGAACATCGAGCTGATGTTGATTGACCCCTACTGGGCCCGCTTCAAGTTCGACCGTCCGTATCGTTACTCGGTCCCGGTCCTCAATGTCACCACGATGGTCGACGGCTTTCATCCTGGCTCGTTCGCCAGTTCACTCGACAGCCCCTATGAGTTTGCCAAGCAAAATGGCAAGGAAGTGAAAACTCTGGATGATTATCTAGCCGCGATTGATCTCGTTTTTCAGAAAGCCGTCGCTTCCGATGCCATCTGTCTGAAGACAACGCTCGCCTACCAGCGGACGCTCGATTTTCAGAACGTCTCGAAGGAGCGGGCGGAGAAAGCCTTTGGCCGGCCGCGAAACGAACTCAAGCCCGAGGAGCTTAAGGACTTTCAGGATTTCATCATGTGGCGGCTGGTGGAATTATCTGCCAAGTACGAACTGCCGTTTCAGATTCACACCGGCCAGGCACGCATTCAGGGCTCGAATCCGATGCTGCTGGTGGACATGATTGCGGCCAACCCCAAGACGAAGTTCATTTTGTTCCACGGCGGTTTTCCCTGGGTCGGCGAGACCGGCGTCATCGCCATGAAATACCGCAACGTCTGGGTCGATTCCGTCTGGCTGCCGCAGATGTCGTACACCACGGCCCGGCGGGCGTATCAGGAATGGCTGGAAGTGATGCCCAGCGACCGCATCATGTGGGGAGCCGACACCACGCAGGCCGAAGGGATCTACGCCGCCACCGTCTGGACCCGCCAGTGCATCTCCGAAGCCCTGGCTGAAAAAGTGGACCGGGGAGAACTCCGCGAAGAACAGGCCCTCCACATCGGCCGGCAAATTATGCGGGACAATGCGCTGAAGCTGTTTCCAAAGCTGGA
>CAYUJE010000020.1:0-2535 GCA_964444865.1 uncultured Pirellulaceae bacterium
TGCCGCCGAAATTGATGACGTCCCTTTTCCCGGCCCACTGCCGGTCGATAACTTGATCCGCAAGAACCTGACCAAGAATTTCTCCAACCGCGTGCAGCTCACCAACTGGGCGGTGGAGGGGCTGGTTCAGCAAAAGGTCGGCTTCAGTCTCAACGACATTGGCCGCCGCGATACCGATCCGGGATTGTTCATTCCCTCTTCATTTCATGGCCAGACGCGGGACGTGGATTATCAGATTAGCGCCCTGCTGACCGAGACGAACACCGTTTCGGCGGGGGCAAATTATCTGGCGGAGGATGCGGTCTCCTCGGACAATCCCCAAGCCACCCAGAACATCAAAGGGGTGTGGATTCAGGACGCCTTTCAACTCGGCCCCAATTGGTTCAACACCGCTGGCCTCCGCTGGGACGACGCCAGCCGGGCTGGCAGCGCCCAGACGTATCGATTTACCAGTTTGTACCGAGTGGATTCGACAGGGACCGGCATCCACGGCTCGCTCGGCACCGGCTTTCGCCAGCCCGCCTTGGCGGAAAACCTGTTCATGTTCGGCAACCCCAACCTGCGGCCGGAGCGGAGCAAAGGCTGGGACATCGGTGCCCGCCAGCAGATCTGGGAAGACGCGATCTATTTGGACGCGACGTACTTTCGTAACGATTTCCGCGACTTGATTGTCTTCGATTTCAACACCTTCTCGCTGGAGAACGTCGGCCGCTCCCGCTCCAGCGGCGTGGAACTGAACTTGCAATCGCTCCTCACCCAGCAGCTATCGATGAATGCCAGTTACACGTTTGACAACACGCTGAACCTGGATACGGGGACCGCGCTCCTCCGCCGACCGCGAAACAAGATGCTTCTCGCCTTCACCCGGCTGTCGGAAGACGGCCGCAGTTCGGTTACGCTTTCCACCCTCTACGTCGGCACGCGTCTGGACACCAGCAACAGCACACTCGGCCAGTACATGCTGCTGAACCTGAGCGGTACCTATCAGGCGACGGAGCGAGTGCAGCTCTTTGCCCGGCTCGACAACATCACCAACACGTTCTACGAAGAAGTCCTCGGTTTTGGAGTGCCGGGCTTTGGGATGTACAGCGGGATGAATGTGACTTGGTGAGAAGGGTTGGTCATTTCGCCATCCATGATTCAGCCAGTCATATTCCCCTCTGTTCCAGGCATGACATTTCCTGATTGGCACCGATAGGGGTCAGAATGCAGGCTAGGAAAAGTCACTGGTCCAATCGGGGACGCACATGGGTACCAGGATCAGGGTGACCAGGGCGAAGCTGACCACCGACGTTACCAGGCTGCAGGGTTCCAGGGACATGACGGCCCCCATGATCGAAATCATTTGCAGCAACATGAAGAGGATACTCACGACGATAGACACAATCTTGGCCCAGAACCGGCGTTTCAATAACCCGATTCCTGTATAGATCAAGAGGATGGAGAGCGCCAGGAACAGGATCATGAAAGGAAGGAGGCAAATCAGGCCCAGCCCCGTCAATCCGGCCAGCGCGGGACCAAGATTTTCGGCGTTGGGATTGTCACCAGGCATATTTGCTGCAAGAGATGCGCCTCCCACGAGCAGCACAATCATCAAGATGAAGGAGAGCAGTGCGCCAATTCCATACAGAGCACCATAGAAAAATTCAATGATCGCGGCGACAACGACCATCGGGTGCAAGCCGCTGCGAGTCTGTCTGCCGTAGCTGCCTCCATAATTGCCATAGGAACTTGGACTGGGGCTGGAATAAGGATTCGTGGATATGCCATATCCACCTCCGCCGCCGAAGGAGGGAGCGGCAGCAGGAAATGCAGGTGCTTGATAATTGGAAAGCGCCGAGGAAGAAAGCGGCGTTCCCAATGCCGCATTCCCCAGGCCCAGGGGATCGTTATTGGCGGAGGTGGCGGGGCCGAGAAATTCGAGTCCAGTCGATTGCTTGGTGGGAGTGGGAGTGGGGGCGGCGGCGGATTGGTCCAGACTGGGATAGATTTCGCTGGCCCATTGCCACTGGTCGGAGCCTTCTTTGAGGAGTTGACAATCGGCAGAGATGCGGCCCTCCTGGAACCACTCATTTAGCTCTGACCGGGGAACGGGGCCAAACTGGCTGCCGTCGGTCGTCTGCATGTACCAGTTCTCCGCTTTCTTCACGCTCGTCGTGGCCGCGGGAGCCTGGGGAGCATCGGCCGGAACCGTGACGATGGCCTGGCACTTGGGGCATTTTGTCTTCTTCCCCGCAGCCGTATCGGGGGCCTTGAGTTTGGCATTACAGGCAGGGCAGACGACTTGCAAAGGCATGAGGGGGACTCGAAGTGAAAAAAATGAAATCTCAAATCTTAAACAATGAAGAAGCACGAACCAAACAATGTGGAAACGATACGCCCATTTCTGATTTCCAGTTTACCGATTGGAATTTGTGTGAGATTTGAAAATTGAGATTTGAATATCTAGTTTCTCGTCATTGTAATTACAGGCCACGATTACTCCCAGTTTTTACCCTCCTTATTCGTTCCGCAGAGAAAAACCTTGACTCCCAA
>CAYUJE010000020.1:2635-32710 GCA_964444865.1 uncultured Pirellulaceae bacterium
GGCCTCGAAATGCCCTTGAGCGTTCCGCCCCCGCTGGGGAAGTACATCGCGGGCTGGCGTTCGCTGCTGGCCCCGGCCCAGCCGCCGGTGAAGTGGGCTGGGGGTGCGGAGCCGCTGATGAGGAAGACCCAGACGTAGTCGCTAACGGTTTTGGACTCGTCCCAGTCGCCCCAGCGGAGATCGTGCAGCGTGTTTTCGACCGGTTGGCCCATCGCCTTGTGCAGGCGATAAGTGAGCAGGCCGTCCAGCCCCGCGCACTCATCCACTTCGTTGAAGTGCGGCAGCGGCTGACCTTCGTACAGAACGCGGCTGCCGTCGCGACTGGTAACGGGGGGGCGGTCGGAGTTGTTGAGCGTTCCTTCCACAAGGTCACTGGCGGGGAGCAAATCCTTGAGCCCCTGCTGATACTGGATTCCGATGGCCGCACAGCCGAAGTCGTCGGCGATGCGGAGGGCGGCGACGTACATTTTGCATTGCAGCTTGATCTGCTCGTCGGTCAGGTCGGTGGCGTGCGCCGGGCCGGTGACGAATTTCATGCCTCGCTCTTCCATCCATTGGCGAACGGCGGCAGCCTCCGCGTCGCTCACTTGCAGCGTCTCGTGGTAGAGAGCCGACTGGCTGAGCCGTTCCTTGAAGCAGCCGGTGGCGTGCAGCAGGTCGTCCGGGATAATGGCGTTGAACATCCCCATGCACCCTTCGTCGAAGACGCCGAGGATGGCCTTCTTTTCCAATAGCTCTTGGGCGAGCGCTTCGCCGAGTTTCCGCTCCTCTTTGGGAACCTTGACATCTTTGAACGGAGTGACGTGATCGGTTTTGTGCTTGAGCTTTCCCTTCGCCAGCCAGTGGGCCAGCTTTTCGCGGAAGTCGCTGCTGCCAAAATCTTCGCTCCACAGCGTGCTGTACTTCACGCCCGCCTTGGTCAGCGAGCCATTGAGATTGAGCATGCCGACCAGCCCTGGCCAGGTTCCCGACCAATTGGCCAGCGTGAGGATTGGCCCTTGGTGGGTAATCAAACCGTGCAGCACATGGTGCGAATATTGCCAGACCGCCTCGGCCACGATGAGCGGAGCTTTGGGGTCGATGCCCGCAAAGACCTCCATCCCTTCCTTTTGCGAAGCGATGAACCCATGCTGCTCCGCTGGCTTGAAGGCGTGGGCCCGCGTGAGCTGATAGCCGCTCTCCCGCACGGCGTCCGCCAGGGCCGCTTCCATGTCGGCCTGCGCCGGCCAGCATTTTTGGTTCGCCGACAGCCGTAAGTCGCCACTGGCAATGAGGAGAACTTCCTTCCTGCCCACTTTGGGAGGCCTGGCGACGACGGGGAACTGATAGCTGGACATGGTGGAACCTGCAGAAATCTTGTTGCGAAATCAAAGAGCCGCCCGTGAACCGGGCGGCCGGCGGAGCGGCTGATTTTATCCGGGAAAAGAGGGAGCCGGTAGCGGTGCGGGGGGCGAGGCGACAGAAAGGACGAGGCAGCGCCTCACTCCAAAATCGTCACCGGCCGGTTGTTCCGTTTGCGAAGTAGCTCATCAATGGCAGCGTTGTTGAGTGTGCCATTGCTGTCGAGCAGGATGGACTTGCCCGCTTCCCCCGGCGGCTGGCGGGTGGGGGCTTGGGAGTGCCAGATTTCCAGCGCCTTGGTTTTGGAGCTCGGCGAACTCCTGCTGGGGGGGGTGAAGTCGAAGGTTAGTTTTTCAAAACCCGGCTGTTTTTTGAGGGAGCGGTGACTGACGTAGCGGACGACGGCATAGGGGTCGTCGAGCAGCTGGGCCAGAAACGGGGCTTGCCAGTCGCCGCGGGAAGCCTGGCGGGCGGGCTCCCAGCCGAGATGCCAGGCGGCAATCACCCGGTCGGCGGCATCCCCTTGCAGGGCCATGTTCAGAACCGAAGAGGTGGTCTTCTGCTCGTCGGTCAATTCCACCGCCGGCTGACCATACCACTTGGTGAGGTTCTCCGCCGACCAGCCGAGCGGCTTATCGAGGTGGCAGAGGTTGCAGGCGTTGGGACGGCCCGTCTTGGCAGTGACGGCGGCGCTGGGGCTGTCGATGCGGTGGCTGCGAATCCCTTTGAACAGGGCATACACGACGTGCGGCATGTGGCAGTTCAGGCAGTTGCTGCCGCTGGACTCGGGCGCGTGATGCGTGTGCTCCTGCAGCTTTTCCCGCATTTCTTCATGGCAGGTGAAACAGGCCTGGTTGCCATCCATCTGCGGCCGAAGCTGGTCGGTGGTGCTGGCGTAATTATGCATCGAATGGCAGGTGAGGCAGGAGAGCTTTCCCCCTTGGTAACATTTGGATGCCACCAGGCCGAGATATTCGTCACCGCCGGTGCGGCAGGTGCCGTCTTCCCAGTAGCCTTGCCCATATTCGACCTTGGTTCCCGGCGCGTTGAACTTGTGCATCCGCACCTGCTCTTCCAGATTCTCGCCGGGATGAAAGCTTGAGCCGTTTGCCGCCCAATCTTGAACATCGGCCACCTGATGATCGCTATGGCACTGGGCACAAATCTGCGAGGCCAATGGTGGCGACAAGCGAGCCGGATTGACGATAGGGTCCTTCCCATCGGGAGAGGAATCAATCTTGCTCTGAGAACCGAGATTCTCCCGGTGACGAATATGAGCTTCGCCCGCTCCGTGACAGGCTTCGCAGGCAATCCCCAATTCCGCCACGCGCGTCCGAAAACCTTGCTCCGCCGTCCAGCCGGGGATGGGCCCCGAAGCGTGGCACTTCACACAGTTCGTATTCCATTTATGAAACAGCCTCGGCGAATTCGGCGGCAGCAGAAAGGAATCGTTGTTGGGGACCCACTGTTTCTCTTCGATGTGATAGACCCAGGGAACCTGCCACAGTCCGGTTCCCTCCGCGACCCAGTAAGTTTGGGCGATATGCGAACCGGTGGTCAGCACCACTTTTTGAGCCACCGCCGGCGACGGAACTTTCTCCTCGGAGTTCCGCATGGCCTGCAATTGCGACTCTACCGCTGGAACCGCCATGGTAACCCAGTATTCGTCGCCGCGACGCTCCAGGTCATAACTGAATCCCGCCGACTGCAGGTGGACTTTATCAAACGAAGGGACCACCGATTCCGGACCGGCCACTTGCGTCATGGTGCGATGGTAGGAATTCTTCCAGGACTTGTGCTGCTCCGGATGGCATTTGAGGCAGGCGTGGGAAGAGACGAATTCGTCCCGCCACATCTGAATTGGCAGCGGCTGCACGGCCACGGCAATCTTCGTCTCCGAAGAAGGCGGTGGAGCTGGCTCTGCGGGTTGCGGGGCTGAAAAAAAACGCCAGAACCCGAGAGCGACCAGACAGGCCAATCCCGAGATGAGCAGAATCAGCCCGCTTCTCCGCGACAACCCGCCAGCCATGTTGCCTCCTCGTCATGTGCCGAACCAACCGCACTTGATGCTAGTAGAGGACGCGGGGAAATACAACGTAGCCGCACGCGGCCTCGCGTGCTGGCTTCTTCGGTTCGGTCCGTCCGCAAGCAGATGCGTACACGCGGGGCCGCCTGTTGCCTCGGGGCGGGTTGAATCTGGCCTCATGGCATGCCAAGATTGAACCCAAGGATTAAGGAACTGAAATTAACTCGGAGTTGCTTCCATGCGCTGGACCCAGACCGTTGTGCTTTTCTTAACTGCTATTTTCACCGCGTTGCCGGCGGTAGCTCAGGAATCGTTGTGGCTTGAAGCGGAGCATTTTGATGGCATTCGCGGTTACTGCTGGCCGATGGGACGGCCGGACATGAAGAAGACGGCGGGAAACTGGGGGTTGTCCGGGCCGGGATGGGCGGCCGAATGGAACCAGGGAGGGGAGAGCGGCTTTCTGTCGATTGCCACGGCGGCGGACGACGACAAGGCCGTGGTGACCAAGGCCATCGACATCCCGATTGCGGGGACGTATTACGTCTGGGTCCGCTACGGCGATTGGCGGGAGAAAACCGAGCGGTTTCAGATTCAAATCGAACAGCCGGGGCAGAAGGTGTGGGAAGGAAAGTACGGCGAGCAGCCAGTCATCGAAGAAGACAACGAGATGAAGCTCTACTGGACTTGGGCATTCGGCTGGGGGAGTGCTTCCGCGAATCTGCAAAAAGGGCCGGCCACCATCAAGCTCCTTTCCACCATCAAGGAGCAGGAGCCGCGACAGGTCGATGTGATTGTGCTGACGACCGACAGCTTGTACCGGCCGCTCATCAAGGACCGGCCCAATTCGCACGCGTGGCAAATCCTCGACGGTTATCGCCAGGGGATTTCGCCCGACCTCGAGCCCCTCGCCCGCCGCCGACCCGATTTCAAAGCGCCGGCGAGCTATGAAATTCCCCCCGCCTGGAAGCTACGCACCTTCAAGGACAAGGGATTTCTCTACCTCTGGAATATGCCGACCGCATTTGCAGCTGAAACGTGGCTGGGGGATAAGCCGGACCGTGTGAAGTTCCCGTATCAGGTGGCGGACAAAGAGACGCAGGAGAACTTCGCCAAAAAGTATGGCGGGCGGGACGACGTTCCCATTTTCTCCGACCCTCGGATTGTCCCCACGTTCCACGGTGCTGGGCCGGGGATTTTTGCGACCGACCCGAAGACCGGCGAGCTGCTGGAGCCCGGAAAGAAATTCGCGACTTGGCTCGATCAACATCCAGACCGCCCTTGGGCAATGATGATGAACTACCACCCCGATAATCCCATCGGAGAAAAGGGGATTGCCGCGTTTCAGAAATATCGCGACCGCTACGTCGGCAGCATTGCGGGGGAGAGCCTCGGCTATTTCTATCCCGATACGGAGAAAATGAAGGCGGCGACGAACGGGGCGACGACCCGGCGGCAACTGGTTGAGACGTTCGTGCCCGTAACTCTCGCCAGCAACCGGGAGAAGTATCAAAAAGTCTTTGGCCGGGACCTCGATCCCAATCCGTACTCCGATGTCATTTCCTGCCTAAGCGTGGGGAACATCGTCTATGTGCCACTCACTGCGGACTGGGGGGCGCGGACCGTGGGATACGAGTCTTCAACGGCGACCTCTTCCATCCTGCCGATGCGGTGGGCCTTCATGCGCGGAGCGGCCCGGCAGTGGGGGACGACGACGGCGACGTACCGCAGCTGCAACTTCGGCGACAGCAGCACCATCTTCAGCGACCAGCAGAGCTACCACTCGCCGAAAAACATCCTCGACAACTACTACAGTGTCTTCAGCGGCGCGGGGATGACGTGGTACAAGTTCGACATCTGGTATCAATATATGGCCGGGTCGTCGATGTTTTATCACGAGCAAGGGTTTGATGAATTCTGGCAGCCCGGCGGCACCACCGCGGCCGGCATTCACGAAGTCCAACTTTCACCGAAGGGAAAGCTGGTGGACCGATTCCTCCGCGTCACCGCTGCGGAGCCGGATCGCGGCGACCCTTATACCCCTATCGCGTTCCTGGTCGATTACGCCCATGGCTGGGAGCCCGCGCCGTTCTGGCCGAACAGCTTTAAGAATTGGCATGGGCATCAGGAGCGGTTCTTGTTTGGCGACCACGAAAAAATGCTGGAGCAGTATTTTTGGACCGCCTATCACCCCATCGGCCCGGAGAGCGAGAAGCCCATCATGGGGACGAATGAAGTGAACGTGCCGGGGGTGTACGGCGATATTTTTGATGTCATCTACGCTTATCCCGACGCTAACAAATGGCGGACCATTGATACCTACCCCGTCGTCATCGCCGCCGGGGACATCGACCTGACCGCGGCGGAAGGGGCGAGGTTGAATGCCTATGTCAACGCGGGTGGAACACTCGTGGTGGCCGATACGCATCTCACCGGACCTGGAGCCGCAGCTCTCAATCTTCCCACGGCTGGTGCGGCGAGTGAAACGGCTGGTTACCGGTGGCTTGGCTCTCCAGAGATTCAGCAATCGCAGCTCTTCCGCTTCAAGGAAATCCCCATCGCCGGTGAAGGGACCCGCTCCCTCGCCACCACGCCCGATGGCAAGTGCTTCTGCGCCGCCATCGACCGCGGAGCGGGGCGGATTATCTATCTCTCCGTGCCGCGCGGCATGGGAGTGGATAAAGCCATCCATCCCGCCGTCCCCCGCCTCATCGCCCACGTTAGCCGTGGCCTGATGCCGGTGGAAGTCAGTGGCCATGTCGAATGGCTCGTCAACCGAACCAAAGCCGGCTGGGCCGTCACCCTTCTGAATCCCGCGGGCCAAGACAAGCCGCAGCAGGGAATCACTCCAACCGATTACCGCCAGAACAAGTCGGTGGTCATCAAACTCCATATCCCAGCCACCACTGCCCGCGATCGGCTGAATCCGAATGAGGTGCTGAAAGTGGAATTGGGTCAGGTAAAGGTCGAAGTACCGGCGGGAGGGGTGAAGGTGATAGAGCTGAAGTGATGGCCGAGAACGCATCCATCCCCGAACTGGACAGAGTACAGGCAGCACTTCCGGCCGGAGCGCGACTCGTGAGATCCCTAATGCCATTGCCAATTGAAATGCGCGGTCTGCATTGCCAGATTGCCTATCAATGTGCGGTGTATTTGGGATTAGCTGTCGTGTGCTCGACCGCTCTATCCGCACCCCCAAACCAGCCTGCTGTTCGCGGCGGAGTTGCCATTTACGATTCCGATGTCACTCATCTCTGGAACCGCCTTCACCATACACTTTGGGTCCGACGCGGACCGGACGGAAAGGAGTATGGGCATGATCGCTTGGATCCGTATTTGTGGCACGAGACGAAGCATCTGCTGGAAGGGGATTCGCATCAGCGGTCGATAGAAATATTGGAGGAGTTCCTGGCGAAAAAGGGAGAAAAGCTCGTTGAAGACCCGGTGAAGCAGGCCGTTTTGCAACGCGACTTGTGGGCGGTGTTTGACTGGACGGCGGAAAGGAGCGAGAGAAAACATGCGGCAACGAGTCGGGAACTTCAGTCGCGTCTGGTGAAAGTCATGCAGCGAGTGGCTTTGACTTCGCAGCAGATTAATGAGTTGCCCGACAACTATTCGGCCGCGGCCGCATCTCACGAGTTTGCCGAACAGCATGATCCCGGCCATCCCGCGAGAGTGTTTCTCCCTTCCGATCTGCTGCAAACCGATGGCCCCTGGGTGGAAGTCGCGATCGACAACAGCAGCGCGGTTACGGCAACCCGGCATGTTCTTGATTTCGGCGCCCGCTCCGCGTTCCGCGTTTATCTGCGTCTGCCAGAAGGGCGTAAAGCAACCCTAGAATACCTGAAACGCCTCAACGATTTTCCCCGCCGCTGGCTCGGCAAGGAAGACAAGAAAGGAGACGTGCTGCAACTCAATCCCGAGTTGCCGCAATTCCCCGCGAGAACGCAGGTTGCCCTCGTGCGGCAGATGATGCTCATCGACCAGGAGGGGGAACTTACCGCCGCACCGCTGATTGAAAGTGTGCAACTGCGCATCTTCGCGAAACTCGACAAGCAGGAATTCTACGAATTTAATCTGGGCCGGTCCGCGCTCTTTGCAAACAAGGCCGGCGGTCTGCGACCGGTCTCGCGCGACGAAAAGGATTTTCGCACCCAGCTCTTGGTCCATACCTACGACGAATTCGAGCAATCGGATATCGAAGGTTTGGAAAAGCACATGGGGCAGACCCTGCGGAGTTGTCTCGGCTGCCACGACCGGCCGGGGATTTTCTCCGTTACGAGTTACGCGGGCGGAAACTATCCGCGAGCGCAGTACTATTTGCCGCACCTGAGCCCGGGACGAGGCCAAGATCAAGCTCGCCTCACCGCCCACAAAAAGCGGGAACAATATAGCTGGGGCCTGCTCCGCGGGCTCTGGGAACAACAGCCCGGGAGATAGATTCTGTGCCGACACAACCTCGAGGTGTTCAGCCGCCTCTTCGCTCCAATCGCTTGCTGCTGGGCCTTTTCGTAATCGTCTTGGGGCTCTACGTCGCCTGGAAGAACGCCCAACAGCCCGTGGCCCCGCCAGCACCGGCTGCCGTGGAGCAAAGGGTGCCGGATAATGCCGAAGAAGCACCGCCGGGCGCATCAAATTCGAGCGAAGCACCCGCGGTGGCGGAAAGGGGGACGACCGTCGCAGGCAAAAAGCTCCTGACGAAAGTTCCCAACGTGACGGTGCGGGATCAGGACGATCAGGTGGTCTTTCGCGGGACGGTCGATGTCGGCTCGACTCTGGCGCGAATCGAGCGAGGGGAAAAGCTGCGATTCTCCCACGACGGAATCGTCTTTCAAAACCGCGAACGGCGGCTGCCGCAGAAGCCGGCGGGATATTATCACGAATACGTTCATCCGACGAAAGAAATCGGCGGCCCGGGTCCGCAGCGGATCGTGACAGGGAAAGAGGGCGAAATCTTTTATACCCACGATCATTACGAAACATTCTTGCGACTGGACCAGCCATGAGCGGCAATGCGGAACATTCCGACTCTTCGTTCCCAGGGGTTCGCTTCGAGGAGGAACCGTCGCCGCGTGCTCAGAACCTTGCCCTCGTTGTCACCCTTCCCGCCAGCATTCGGAGCAAGCAAAAACTGCTTCGCATTCTCGCCCAGAAGTTCCAGTTTCCCGCCTACTGTGGCCACAACTGGGACGCTCTGGAAGAATGCCTGCGCGATCTCTCCTGGCTCCCCGCCGGCAATATCGAAATCCGCCACCACGATCTCCCGCTTCCCCCCGGCAGCCAAGACCGGCAGACCTATCTGCAAATCCTCCAATCCGCTGCGGAGTTCTGGGCGAAGTCCGGCGAGCGGAGGTTTACGTCGCGGTTTCCCCAAGGCAGGTATTCCTAAGTGAGTAACTCTCTTTGACTGCGCCACTTCAGTTCATTTCTTCCGCATGGCCGCTCGCTTGCTTCCCGTGAGCTTGACGGCCGCTTTGCGGGGCTTGGGTAAGGTAAGAGGAGAATCAAGCACAGCACTGCGAACCCCCGGCAGACTGGCACCATCGGCAATCAACCTGGCGGGGCCTTCCGCAACAACCGCGCGCGTGATGTTCCCACCTTTCACGTTCAGCGTCAGTTTCTTGAGCCCCTGGATAGTCTTGCCAACCGCCTGTGAGTTGTGCATTTTTTGCTGATCAATCAGTGCCAGTCGAAAATCCTTGCGACTGGAAAAATCGCTGGGCTTGATCGCCTTGACCTCGGCAATTTCATCGCCGAGCGGTTGTAGGAAATAGACTACCTGCACCCGGTCGTCGGCTTTGGCCTTGGTCAATTTGTGGCACAAAGACTCGTCGAGCTTTTCCTTGACGACAGACGATAGTTTCATAGGGCTGCCTCGATTCGCACCATGCCGGCTCCTTGGCGAGACTGCGGGGATTTGACAGGTCGGCAGTGCTGCAATATTCGCTCCCGCACATCACTTGCCGACAGTCGCGGGTACCGGCAGCGGACAAGCGCCGCCACTCCGGCCACAATGGCCGTCGCGGGAGTAGTCCCGGCCCATGAATTATACTTGTTTCCGGGAAGAGCAGAATAGACATTCTCTCCCGGTGCAATCAATCCGGGAATGGCCAATTCCGGACGGCCTTTGAATTTCAGTTTGCCGCTGCTGCTGAAGGGCGCGATTTGTTTTTTGCGAGTGGCCGCGCCCACGACCAGTCCCCCGGCCGTGTTCCCTGGAATTCTGACGATTCCTGGGCCATCGTTACCTGCGGCGATGACTGGCAGAATATCCAGATCCAGCAGCTTTTCCACTGCCGACTGCCAGAGACGCGTCGATTCCGGGTTAGCCGCATAACTGAGACACACCACAACCACCTTGATGTCTCGCTGAGTCATGACCCAATTGAGGCCAGCCAGAATGGCCCATTCGTTTCCCGTCCCCTCAGGGGAAAGCACCTGGACGCAGACGAGTTTAGATTCTGGCGCGATGCCGATGGTCTTGCCGGCAATCAGTCCCGCAACATAAGTTCCGTGACCGTTAGGGTCGGCAGCCTTGCGCGCTCGCTTGACACACCCATCGTTCTGCACGGCCATCAAGCGGATGGACTGGCCGGCAAGTTCTGAGTGAGCGGCATCGATTCCCGTATCGAGCAGCGCCACTCCAACCCCTTGCCCAGCGCCGATCTGCTGCCGGCTGGTCCGGCGCAAACCGATGGCATCCCAGTGCCACAATTGCTTTTGTCGGGAAACGGCAGCCGCCCGGTGGGGAGAAATAACCTCTCGCTGCCGGGTGCTCAGCTCCGACAGCAGCCAACCGAAACCGGTTTCGATCTGACGACGGAGGGCGCGCTCCATTTCGAGCGATCGCGCGGCGTCGTTGGGCTTGATGTCTCCCCGCTGAATCCAGTCTGCTAGGCGCTCTTTGACATAGATCCATTGCTCTTCGTACAGGATCTGAAGGCCCCGGCGGCGCTGGGTGATGGATACCGGACGAACTCGGTTTTGCAATTCAGCGAACCCGGGTCCGCGCCGTAAGGAATACTGGGGCATGGCGAACTCCACTGGTGGCTATCGATCGGTTTGATTTCTCATTTCAGGCACGCCGCTTCTTGCTTGCCGCGCGCGACGACTTGTTGGACGCCGGTTTCTTTCCCCCCTTTTTCTTCGCTGTCGATTTCTTTTTGGCCGCTCGAACCACTGACTTGCCAGCGACGGATAGCTTGGGTTTCTTGCTGGCCTTTACGATGCCAGGAAGTTGAATTAGCCCCTTCCCTTGGCGGTCCACGGGTTGCTTGAGATTAACGCATGAATCAAACAGCAGTTGTTGCAGATCGGTTACCGTCAGATCCGTGTCTTGGTACTTCTCTAGCACTAAGGCGGCAATGCCCGATACCACGGGGGTCGCCATCGACGTTCCGCTCCAGGCTTCATATCCCCCCGTCATCACCGACGACAGGATGTTGTCTCCTGGCGCGACCAAATCCGGCACGGTATAAACGTGCGCTCCCGGATTGAGAGTTCCGCCTCCGCTCCAACTGCAGACGCGGTTCTTGGCATCGGAAGCCCCCACGGAAAGCACTTCCACATAGTTGCCAGGGCTGCGGGTGCGGTTCGCACCTTCATTGCCGACGGCAATCGCGGGGAGAACCCCTGCCACCAGCAGGTCTGCCAGCACGTCGTGCATTCCCTCGATCCAGCCAGGGATGCCAGCCGACATATTCACGATCTGGATTTCCGGATTTTGGCCGGCCCATTCCAGGGCCAGAATGAAATCGGAAAGATTTCCGTGCCCTTGAGGGATCATGGTCACATTCCAAACTTTGGCCGCCGGAGCAACGCCGACGTTCTTGCCGCAGATAATGCCCGCAACATGCGTTCCGTGCCCCTGCGTATCGGTCGATTTCTTCTGTGGCTGGATCTTCCACTTGGCCGTATTGAGGGTGACTGCGCCCGCGATGCGTTTGCCGATAAATTCCGGATGAGCCTCATGGATTCCCGTATCGAGCACCGCCACGCCAACGCCATCTCCCAAGACCTGAAGTTTCTTGCGGACGGCACTTGTCAGGCCTACGGCGGGCAAATGCCAAAGTTCCCCCGGCTTCACGCTCGCCTTGGCGATGGCCGGCTTGAGGGGATCAATCAAGTTGATCGGTCGATCGCGGAGCACCACGACTTCCTTGATGTTCTCTCGCTGCATTCGCTCGGCGGCATCGGGGGTCATGTCGACGAGTTGCACACCCGTGACAAAGGACTGCTCGCCGCCCCAAACGCGAGTTCCCTGATAGTCCTTAACCATTTTTTTGACTTCATTGACTGTACGGTCACTCTGTCGCAGCTTTTGAACCTCCGTGATTTGATCTGGACGCCGCTTGCGGGACAGCGACCTCGCCGCCAGACCTAAAGATTGCACGACTGCGGAACGGGGTCGAACAATGTAAATGGCCATAGATACCTCCATTGACCGGGAGAAAGGGGCTGATTTGGGAATTTTACCCCCAGTCTCTTGCCAGCTGCAAGTGTTTGCGAACGAATCGTGGCGGCACCAAAAATCGCGATTTCTGTTGGAAGGGCAATTGCCTGGGCAGGCTATCAGAGGGCATAAAAAATCCGGCTCGCCAACCGCCATGAGCGGCGGTTGACGAGCCGGAGGAACTTAAGCGTCTGCCGTCAGACACTTGCGGAGTCAGGAGGAGTTTTCGGCCTTTCTGTTCTTGATGTTCTCTGGCAAAAGAACCGAAAACCCCTCCCGACCCCTTCGCACTTACCAGACTATTCACTACGCACCACCACAAAGCGGGAACCCTGTGGCGTGCGTACCAGCAGCAGCACTCCCTTCTTCATGTCCGCACCCTGCACGCCCGCTTCAAAATCGGCGGCGGTCTTCACCATCTTGCGGCCGACCTGAGTGATGGCCATGCCGGGTTCGAGGCCGGCTTTGGCGGCGGGGCTGCCGTCCTGCACCGATGTGATGACCACGCCGGTACTTTCCTGCATGCCGAGTTGCTTTGCCACATCCGCGTTCAGCGGAGCGACTTCCAGGCCAAGCTTGTCAAAGGTCTGCGGACTTTCGGGCGGTGATCCTTCGCCGCTTTCGTCCCCTGCGGAGCGAACACCATAATTCGCCGGCTGTTCGCGGACCGTCATCGTCAATTCCACTCGCTTGCCATCTCGCAGGACGACGACCGGCTGCTGGCTGCCGATGGTTGTCCGTCCGGCGATTGCGGGCAACTGAGCGCTGTTAGCAATTGTCTGGCCGGCAAATTCCACAATCACATCTTGCGGCTGAATGCCAGCTTTGGCGGCCGGACTATCGGGAAAAACCTCGGTAACGAGCGCTCCGCTTGGCGTCTTGAGGCCGAACTGCCCCGCCAGATCCTGCGTGACGGGCTGAATGCCGACGCCCAAATAGGCGCGGTGCACCTTGCCGTCCTTGAGAAGTTGCGAGCTAACCCACTTGGCCACATTCACGGGAACAGAAAAGCCAATCCCCTGATTTCCGCCGCTTGTGGAATTGATGGCGGTGTTGATACCGACCACTTCTCCTTCCAGGTTGACGAGCGGACCGCCACTGTTGCCGGGGTTGATGGCGGCATCCGTTTGCAGGAACTCCGCATGCCGGGTGATCGCCACGCTCCGTTGCTTGGCGCTGATGATGCCGGCCGTGACGGTATCTTCCAGGCCGAAGGGCTGGCCGAGTGCCAATACCCAGTCGCCAATCTGAACCTTGTCGCTATCTCCCAGCACGGCTGTGGGCAGATCGCCGGAGGCCTTGATTTTTATCACAGCGATATCGGTGTTCGGATCGGTTTTTACATCAGTCGCTTCAAACTCGCGACCGTCATGGAGTTTCACCATGATTTTGCCGCCGCCGCCGACCACGTGGTTGTTCGTCAACACAATGCCGCTCTTATCAATGATCACCCCCGAGCCGCTGCTGGATTGGGGCATCGACCGCAGATCGGGAAGCTCATCGATGCCCGGGAACCCTCCAAAGCCGTCCTCGCCGAAGAATCGCCTGAGCAGGGGATCGTTTTGAAACTCTTTGGGCAAAACGCCGCGGCCCTTCATCCCTGGGCTCATTTCCCGCTTCACCAATTTGGATTCCGTCGTGTGGTGGATGGTGACGACTGCGGGAAGAACCCGCTCGGCAGAAGCGCGGAACGCATCGGACAGGGCATGGGCCTGGCTCACCGCCTGTTTCTCTTGTGCCGTCAGGGGAGGCACCGACGTGACTGCCCCCCCACCGTCGCTGTAGACAAACGCGGCTGAACCAATGGCCAAAAGGCTCGCCAACGCAGCCGCGGTGAATGCATGGAATCTGGTAAGTGCTTTCATGGCAGTTTCTCCTTTTCCGATACTGACAATGACTCCTTGTGGAAGTAACGTGACGTTTTTTGCGCCTGAAATTTCCTACGCTCCGTCGTAGAAAACGGTTCAAAGCGGCGCGAGCTGCAAAAATGGCAGACGATGAAAGTGCTGCCAAGGAAAATAAGCAAAGTGCGCGCCAATTCCGCCACGCGAACGGGGACCAAGCCTATGCCGGATGACATTGCCGTAAGCTGGCTCTTTGGTCTTCCGCACACTCCGTGTTCCCAGGGTCTCCCTGGAAACAGACTTCCCCGAGGCTCTGCCCGGCCACTTTTTTCCGCCCCACATCCCTCCGCCCCGCCTCGCCGCAAATACCAGCCCGGACATCCCTTGCGCCGTGTTCTTGGCGGTAAACAGCCCCGCATAAATATGCACGACATGCATAAACCTGAAGCGTAGCTCGGCAGCGGGTTGGTTTGATTCATGTTTTTGAGCGTCCTTTTTCTTGCCGCGCCGCATGCCACAACCGCTTGCTATTTCTCACCTTAAGGTGATCCGGCGTGATTCATTTTGGCTCAAATGTCGCCTGTTGTGATTCATAACTGCGCAATTGTAAGTTCGCAACTCCTTGATATTATTGACGATGCGTCGGTTCACATCTATGAACACCTCGCCCAGCCAGCCAGTTTATAAGCCCTTTTCGAATTCACGGAAACCGTCTCCACACGCCGTAAGTCCTTGCCGTTCCAATACTTGCACCTCAACAGTCCTTGATTCACCCAAAAACCTTATAAGCAGCGATAAGCCCCCACCGAAACGTCACCAACAGGTAGTACCCCGTTGCTCGTGGGCAAGCAGTTTGCGCGCACCGAGTCCCTGAGATAGAGATGCGCGAGAAGACTATTTTGTTCACTAGGATGCAAAAGAATATTTTGCTTGGCGCGCCGCTGGAGTCCTCCGCACCCGAAGTCGAACGACCGCCAGGGGTCGGGAAGGGTTTCGCGAGAATCCAACATGGATCGACACGAGCAAGCGGGACGCGAAACCTTTCCCGACCCCGTTCGCGCAGCACGGCAGTGGGCTCTCCCTTCTCGGCGTGGCGTCCCCCAGTTCGGACATCATTAGGCAGCGCCACCCGGATTGGGTCGGAAGAAGTTTCGCCGCAGCATGTTGGCAAGGCGCAACGTGTAGGGGTCGGGAAGGGTTTCGCGAGACTCCGTCATCAATCGACACCGGCCAGCGGGACGCGAAACCTTTCCCGACCCCGTTCGCGCTGCATGGCAGTTAACCCCCTTTTCCCGCCGTGACGTCCCCCGGTTGGGACATCATTAGGCAGCGCCACCTGGACGGGGTCGGGAGGAGTTTCGCCGCAGCGTGTTGGCAAGGCGCAACGTTGAAGGGGCGAAACCTCTCCCGACCCCTACCTCCGACGCATTCTATCCCACTCAGTCGCTCCCCCCCATCACAATACTCCCCAGTCCCCCAAGATGATTCAGGACGGAGCCTTCATCTTTTCCCTTGCCGGCTCCGGAAAGCATTCGGCCAGCCAGTCGCGAGAACGGCAGCGATTGCAGCCAGACTTTGCCGGGGCCGGTGAGCGTGGCCAGGAACAAGCCTTCGCCGCCGAACAGCGTGTTCTTGAACCCTCCAACCATCTGAATGTCATAAGTGACGCTTGGCTGCAGGGCGACAAGGCAACCCGTATCGAGCTTGAGCATTTCACCGGGGGCGAGAGTTTTTTCGCAGAGCGTGCCACCGGCGTGAACCAGCACGATGCCGTCACCAACGAGGCGCTGCATGATAAAGCCTTCACCGCCAAACAGGGCCACGCCGATTTTCTTCTGAAAGGCGATGCTGACTTGCACTCCGCGAGCACCACAGAGGAAGGAGTCTTTCTGGCAAATCATTTCGCCGCCGAGTTCATCCAAATGGAGCGGAATGATTTTGCCGGGATAGGGGGCGGCGAAGGCGACCACTTCGCGCCGCTGGGCGATATTGCTGAACGTGGTCATGAACAGCGATTCGCCGGTAAGCACCCGTTTGCCGGCACTCATCATCTTTCCCCAAAAGCCTTGCCCCTTCTGGCTGGGATCGCCGAAGACGGTTTCCATTTTGATGCCGCTGGTCATGAACATCATGGCCCCCGCTTCGGCGAGGACCATTTCGCCGGGGTCAAGCGTCACTTCGGCAAACTGCATGTCGTCGCCGAAGAGTTGATAATCAATGACATCCGCCACTTTGGCTCCCGATGTCTTCGCCCCGTACGGCGGGACATGCTGGGCCGAGCCGACCGGCTCTACCGGCACCAGTTCCAGCCCGTCGTCCTTAATCACGGGCATCTGAAACATATTTCCGCACGCCTGGCAGCGTACCTGCTTGCCGGCGAACTGGTGGTTGTAATGGTACTGTTTGCCGCAGCTGGGGCAGTTGATGAGGGACATAGGATGTGGCATGGGACGGTGAAAAGTGGGGTAGGCTTCCAGCCTGCCCAGAATTGCGACGCAAGAGAAGTTCGTATCAGCGTAGGAAATCTTGGCGGAAAGTCCACACCAGCGAGGCTTCGCGGACCATCGAATTCGCTGGTGAGACGGGCCAAGCCGTGGTTAAAGTGCGAAAACGCCAGTGGCAAATGCCTCAGCCGGATCAGTGACCGATCCGAAGAGATCAGGCTGAGGAGCCATTTCGAGGAGCGGCTGGTCTTGCAGCAAGCAGACTAAAAAAGCAAATCCTGAGACAACCTTCGCTGCCCGGTGCCGCGGGTGTTGAGCCCCACGGCACTCGGACAACTTGGGTAGGGTTAACACTGCCTCCATGCACGGGTGGCGGATGGGAGGTTGGCTCTCCAGCCGCGAATTCGAAGAAGCCTTCTGCCGCCGGAGGGGAACCTCAGGCGGCAGAAGGCCAGGCTGCGGCGAGTGGGGGTGCTCAAGGTACGCAGCCGGGATTAGACGGAGTGTGGGAGGTGTGTTTGGCTCCTGGATCAGGGCGGCTCAGTGTTTCAAGTGGGACAAATCACTAGCCCGACGCGCAAGCGAGGGAAATGGACCTATCACCGGTGCAAAACGCATTTCCCTCGCTTGTGCGTCGGGCTAGTGTCAGACTCTGCAACGCAGAGTGAAACACTGGAGTGCCCTGGCTCCTGGGTAGGCGAGTGTTGCTGGGGCTAATGCAATGAGCATGCCGGGCGGGCAATAAAGGGACTGACTTGCAGCCAAACGCGCAAAAGCTGCCTGATTTTCACGAAGCAGCATTCCTCTCGCAGATTCAACGACGGAAGTCCCTGCCAGAATCTTGCGCACCCGCCGCCGCGCACCTGGGCAGTTAGAGCCGAATTCCGATTACCGCCTGCCGGCCATCCGCAGCCGCGTTTCAAACACGCTCTGGTCGCGAGACCAATTGAGGGCCTCTTCCTTGCTGATCAGCCCGGCAGCGGTGAGAAAGGCCAGGGCCTGATCAAGAATCAACATTCCTTCATCAGATCCGGTCTGCATCACGGAGTAGATCTGTCGCTGGTCTCCCAAACGGATCAGGTTCGCAATGGCCGGGTTCACCCGCATAATCTCGATGGCCGGCACACGTCCCTTGCCATCGATCTTGCGAATCAGTCTCTGCGAGACCACGGCGCGGAGGGTCCGTGAAAGCTGTTCGCGTACCGCAGTTTGCTCATCCGACGGAAATACGCTCACGATGCGGCTGATGGAGCCGACGCAGTCGCCGGTGTGGAGCGTGGAGAAAACGAGGTGGCCGGTTTCGGCGGCAATGATAGCGGCCTGAATCGTTTCGAAGTCTCGCATTTCACCAACGAGGATGACGTCGGGGTCCTCTCGCAGGGCCGCCCGCAGGGCCGAGGCGAAGGAGGGGACGTCACAAAACAGCTCGCGCTGATGCACCAGGCTTTTGTTGTTCTTGTGGACGTATTCGATCGGATCTTCAATCGTGATGACGTGGCAATTTCGTGTGAGATTGATTTGATGGATGATGGTGGCCAGCGTCGTGGACTTTCCGCTGCCGGTTGGACCCGTGACGAGCACCAGGCCATACGGAAAATCCCCCAGCTCTGCGAGCTGCGGCGGCAAGTTGAGCTGCGTTAGTGTTTTGAATTCGTCGTCCAAGCGGCGAAGTGCCATCGCCACGCTGCCCCGCTGGCGATAAATGTTGACGCGAAAGCGAGTCTTGCCAGGAGTAAAAAAGGCGAGATCAAGCGAATGTTTTTCCGCAAAAACACGCTGCTGCAGGTCTGTCATCAGGCTTTCGGCCATCAGTTCCACGTCGTGGGGCGTAAGTGGCTGAGTGCCGATGGGGATCAAAGCGTTATCGATGCGAAAATACGGAACAACTCCCCCCGTCAGATGCACGTCGGAGGCCCGCCGCTCCACACACAGGTCGAGCAGGGAATCCAGCTGCGCCCGCTGCTGTTCCGTTCCCGGCCGCGCGGAGACCGTTTGAAAAATGTGGCCGGACTGTTGCGGCGAGCTGGTCGTGGTCGCCGGTGGCGACTGCACCGGCACAGCCGGCACATAGGCATTGGGGGCGAACGACGATGCGACGGGAAGGATCGGTGTCATGAAGGTGCGGGCTGCGTCTTAGAAATCTGGCCAGGAGTGGAGTGGGCGTTTACGTCGTCCTTCTCCACACCGTCACGCACAGTCGCGGGGAGATCTGCTGCGTTACGGTGATGGGAGCACTCGCCTGGTCATCTTCCGTGGCAACGCTGTTGCCGGGTGTGGAATCGGTATCAAACTCATTCATCGCGCTCACTTGCGCCGTATTGTTAAAAGTTCCGTCCGTTCCGGCCGTGGCGACAATGGATAACGTGGCGCTCGCTCCCGAAGCCAGGCTGCCGACGTTCCAGATGCCGGTGGCATTGCTATAAGTCGTGCTGCCGCTAGGCGTGGAGGAAACAAACGTCACGCCGCTTGGAAGCTGGTCGGAAAGCTGGACTCCCGTAGCCGCCTGCGGTCCGTTGTTGGTGACGGTCACGGTGTAAGTAACATTCGTGCCGAACTGCGGCGCGCTGCTGCTGACGGTTTTCGTCACGCTCAGATCGGTTGCATTGGGAGTGACAACCGCGCTGGCCTGATCATCTTCCGTCCCCACGCTGTTGTTGGGTGTGGAGTCGGGATCAAACTGGTCGCTCGCGCTGACCTGTGCCGTATTGGTTTTGACGCCAGGCGTCACCACGGTAGCTGTGATTTGCAGCGTCTCCGAAGCGCCGCTGGCCAGCGATCCCACGGTCCAAACGCCGGTGCCACTGCTATACGTGGTGCTGCCGCTGGGCGTGGAGGAGACAAAGGTCAGCCCTGCGGGAAGTTGGTCCGCCACAGTGACGTTCGTCGCGCCCTGAGGGCCACTGTTGGTGATCGTCACGCTAAACACCACATTCTGATTCGCGTTGGGGGTGCTGTTGTTGACCTGTTTAATCAGGGACAGATCAGCCACATTGGGGGTGACGGTCACACTGGCCTGGTCGTCCTCGGTCGAGACGCTATTATTTGGCGTGGAGTCCGGATCGAATTGATCGACGGCTGTAACCTGAGCCGTGTTGATTTTGGCTCCCAGGGTGGTTGCCGTCGCGACAACCTGCAAGGTGGCGGAAGCACCGCTGGCTAAAGTACCCACCGTCCAAATACCGGTTCCACTGGCATAAGTGGTGCTGCCGCTGGGGGTGGAGGAGACAAATGTCAGGCCGGCTGGCAGGAGGTCGGTAACGGCGACGCTGGTCGCCGAGTCAGGACCGGCGTTAGAAACGGTAATCGTGAAAGTGACGTTCTCGTTTTTATTGGGCGTTGCATTGTTGACGATCTTGGTCACCGACAAATCGGCCACTTGCGGAGTCACATTGACGCTGGCCTGATCATCTTCCTGCGCGTTATTGTTGTTCGGAGTCGAATCCAAGTCCCCCTCATTGGCCGCAGTCACCTGCGCCGTATTGGTTTTCACCCCACTGGTGGCCACCGTTGCCACGATTTGCAATTGGGCCGTGGCGGAACTATTCAAATTGCCGATGGTCCAAATGCCAGTACCGCTGTCGTAGGTTGTGCTGCCGCTAGGAGTGGCTGAGACAAACGTCAATCCGGCGGGCAACAGGTCGGTCACCACCACCCCCGTGGCATTGTCTGGGCCCGCATTAGCCGTCGTGATGGTAAAGGTGACGTTTTGGCCCACATTTGGGGTTGCGTTGTTGACAATCTTGGACAGCGACAGATCGATCTGTGTGGCGGTTAAGGGGACGCTGGCCTGATCGTCTTCGCCCGGAACCTGATTGTCCGGCGTGGAATCGGGATCGAATTCGTCGACGTCGGTTACTTCGCCTGTATTGGTAATCGTCCCTTGTGCCGTCACCGTGGCCGTGATGGCCAGTGTGGCCACCGCGCCGCTATCGAGCGAGGCAATCGTCCAATCGCCGGTGCCACTGCTGTAGGAAGTGGTGCCACTGGGAGTGCTGGAGACAAACGTCAACCCGGACGGCAGCACATCGGAGACGATAATGTTGTTGGCTGCGCCAGGGCCTCCGTTGGTCAGCGTCAAGGTGTAGGTTACGTTCTGACCAACCGTGGGGTTGGCGTTACTCGCAATCTTGGTCAGGCTCAGGTCCGCGGGGTTCGTAAAATCCGCCGTTTTGACGGTCGGGCCAATCATTCCCAAAAAGGTCACCTGACCGTCCGTGCCATCGACGCTGGTATCCACTTGCAATTCAATCGCGCCGACATTGCTGAAGGTCGCCGGGCCGGCCGCGCCGCCGCCGGTGGTGAAGTCCGCGATTCTAAAGATCAATTCGTTCGAAGGATTGTTGGGAATCGCAATCGTCTGTTCGGACCAATTGGTGCCGTCCGTATAAACGCGCAAGCGGGCGGTCGCTCCGCCATGATCTGCCCCAATCAACATGCGAAAACTGTCCGCTCCGCTAGCCGTGAGATTGACTCCGCCCAAGCCGGTGAAGGCAATGCTATTGGCATTTCCATCGGCACCGTCCCAAACATCGACGTAGCGCCCTTGAGCAAGCAAGCTGGCATCCCAGGTCAAAGCCCCCGCGGTCGCAGACAGCGTGACCTGGTCGCCTCCCCCGGAAGCCGAGGTCAGTTCAGCCAGCAAATCACGTTCGCCTCCCAGCGAAGAAGCGGACACCGCGACGGCAAAGCTGACCGTGCCAACGGGCAACGGTGCCGTCACGCTGGGATTGGCCGCGCTAAAGTCGTCGATAGTCGTGCCGGCCGTTCCTTGAGCTTCCAGGAGGGAGATTGAAATCCGTGTGCTGTTTTGTGCCGACAGCAGCACGCCCCCCACCGTCTGCGAAGGCTGCTGAATCCAGTAGTCCCCTGCGACGAGTCCGTTGAACGAATACTGCCCAGAGGCATTGGTGGTGGTCGAGGACGTCAAGGCGTCTCCCGCGCCGGGCTCAAAGACATTGTCCCCGTCGTCGGTATAGAGATTGACGGTTGCTCCGGCAACCTGCTCCCCCGCGGTAAAGCCGTTGTTGTTAAAGTCGCGGTAAACCAGCCCGGTGATGGCCCCGAAGTCGGTGGCCAGCATCGCCCGGCCTTCCAGCGTCTCAAACCCAAAGCCCCGGCGCTGCTTGCGCTTAGCCGCCAAGTCCTTCGGCCCGCGGAAGAGGTTTTTCATCAAGTCGTAGAGTGACGAAACTACATTTCCACGTGAGCGGCGAGCCATTCGAAATCCCCCATCCCTGGTGCAACGACTCGCAACTCCAGCCGCTGCTAGCGGGGTTCGCCCATCCATGGGCGCGCGGCGAGAGAAGGTCGTCTCTGGTGGTATCGGCTGCCTCTCAACAGCAACTTCGGGCTATTACAAACTGCTCGTCTCGGCAAATTCTTCGTAACCAGTACATTTTCACATTCTTGACACTGCCAACCGCGCATTCGTAGGATGTAAGCCGGTTTCAGTTTTCTCGCCGCCAATGAATGTATTTTCGGGACAGTCCTCATGCCACTTCCAGGTCGAGTGAACTGGGGGCGCTGGGGGCTGGCAATCGGGCTCGTCTTGCTGGTGGTGGGAGCGCTAGTCTGGTGGAGATATCGTCCCCCGGATCCGAAACTTCTGGAAGAGGCACGCCTCGCCCTCGACCAGGGGCGCTCCACCGATACGCTTCGCCTGGCCAACATCTATTTGCAGCGGGCTCCTCGCTCCGCTGCCGCCCGACTCTTTGCGGCCCTGGCGGAAGAACGACTGCAGCAGCCGGAACTCGCGCTGAAATATCTGCAGGAAATTTCCCGCGAAGACACCAGCGAGGAAGCCCTGGAAGCTGCCCTGCTGTCTGGACGGTTGTATCTCGCCAAAGGTTACGTCCGGGATGCGGAGCAGAGCTATCGTCGCGTTATAGAGCATCGCCCACAGGACGTCGTTGCCAATCGGCAAATGATGTTTCTGCTTTCCCTGGAAGGAAGGCGGTGGGAATCTCGCCCCTACCTGCTTGAACTCGTCACGCAGCAAGTCAACACGCTGGAGGAGTTGATCTTGCTCGGCGACTTGTGGCCCGATTACGAATTGCGCGACGAACTGGATCGCTTTCGCCTCAGCCGACCGCAAGATCCGCTTCCGTTGTTGGGCCTGGCTCGCATGGATGCCCACCGCCAGGAGTTTCTTAAAGCCCGTGACATGCTGGAGCAGGTCGTCAAATCGTATCCTGATTTGGTGGAGGCACATGCCTGGCTCGGATGGACCCGGGTGCACGACCCCGCCGATGCCAGCCAACTTGCCCCCTGGGAAGCGGCCCTGCCAGCCGCCGCCAACGAACATCCCATGATCTGGCTGGTGCGGGGCCTGGGGGCCGAGCAAGCCGGCCAGCGTGAAGCGGCGGCGCGTTGCTTTTGGGAATCCTTGAAACGCGACCCAAACTATGAACTGGCCGCCTATCAGCTGGCGCGGGAACTCGCCGCGCTGGGCCGTGAAAAAGAGGCCGCTTTGCTCCGTCGCCGGACGGAAGCCCTCTATGAACTGGCGGCGCTGCTGAAGCGAGTTCATCGCGTTCGCAATCAATTGGCCACGCTCCCCGAAGGCGCAGCTCTCTTGCGAGAAGTGGCCGAAAGCATGGAGAAGCTGGGGCGCAAACGCGAAGCTTGGGCCTGGTATCAGCAGCTTGCGACGCTGAAACCTTCCGATCCTTCGGTCGCGAAGGCGATCAAGCGGTTGGAAAACGAATTGGTTCGTGGACCTTCTCTCTCACTGGCGGAGGCGGAACCCGACCTCCAATTCGATTTCTCGCGCTATCCACTCCCCGTTTGGCCGCAGGACAAGCCGACGAATGTGGCCGAGAAATCAAGCTCCACGGCTGTCGTTCGATTTTTCGATTCCGCCCCCACCGCCGGAATTGACTTTACCTACTTCAACGGCGACCAGCCGGCAGATGCCCGGCTGCTGGGAACCACCGGCGGGGGCGTTGCCGTGCTCGATTACGATGGTGACGGCTGGCCGGACATTTACTTCACGCAGGGCTCTACCTGGCCCATCGATACGGGGTCTGGTTTGTATCGCGATCGGCTTTATCGCAACTTGGGGAATGGCAAGTTTGAGGATGTCACCGAGCAAACTGGCCTGGGGGACACACACTATAGCCAGGGTATTGCCGCCGGCGACTTTGATAACGACGGCTTTCCGGATCTCTACCTGGCGAATGTCGGAGCTAACCGGCTCTACCACAATAATGGAGACGGCACTTTCACCGATATTTCGGCGCAGGCCGGAATCACACAGCAAGTTTGGACGACCAGTTGCCTGATAGCCGACCTCAACGGTGATGGCTGGCCTGATCTCTATGACGTCAACTATTTGGAAGAGGAAGCGCTGACGCGCCGCTGTGGGGACGGCCCCTGTCCACCGCATATCTTTCCCGCCCAGGACGACTGCCTGCTCCTCAGCGACGGCAGCGGCAAATTTCAAGACGTTACTAAAGCCGCGGGCATCACCGGCAGCCGCGGCAAGGGACTCGGCATCGTGGCCGCGGATTTTGCCGCCTCGGGGAAGCTCAGCCTGTTCGTTGCCAACGATGGCACTCCGAACTTCTTCTATGAAAGCGTCACTTCGCCCGGCGAGGCCATTCCCCGCTTCGCGGAAAACGGGGTGCTCTCCGGCCTCGCCTTCGATCGAGTGGGGACCTACCAGGCCTGCATGGGGGTAGCCGCGGATGACGCCACCGGCAGCGGGTTTATCGATCTGTTCGTCACCAATTTCTATAACGAATCCAACACCCTCTATGTCCCCGAAACGCCGGGAAAATTCTACCGCGATCTGACCGCCGAGTTCGGCTTGCAGAAGGTCGGCCAAAGCACCCTCGGCTTCGGCGCGCAGTTCATTGACGGCGAACTGGACGGCTGGCCCGATTTGATTCTCACCAACGGCCATGTGCAGGACTTCACCAAGAAGGGAACTCCCTTTCAAATGCGGGCGCAGTACTATCGCAACCTACAGGGGAAGAGTTTTGAGGAACTCTTCTCACAAACTCTCGGCCCCTTCTTCGATCGCAAATCGCTCGGTCGCGGCATGGCACGGCTCGATTGGAATCGGGACGGACGCGAAGAGGTTGTCATTTCGCACACCGGGTCACCCGCCGCTCTGCTGACCAACGAGACGACACCCTGCGGACACTACCTGACCTTGCAGTTACGGGGCGTCACGAGCAGCCGCGATGCCATCGGCGCGATTTGCGAACTGCAAGTGGGAAAGCGAAAGCTGACCCGCCAACTCACGGCTGGCGACGGCTACCAGGCCAGCAACCAGCGGCAACTGGTCTTTGGACTCGGCGAGGCAACGCACATCGACAAACTTTCCATCCGTTGGCCCAGCGGGACAACGCAGACCTACACGAACGTCGCGGTCGATACCGAGTACACTGCCGTTGAAGGGCGAGAGGCTCTGGCACCTCGCCTTCCTCCGTCCAGATAAACACGCTGAATATTTTGGCCATTCCTGAGAGACACTCATGATCCAGTTTCGCCTCATCCTTTGTCTTGCACTCTCGTTGTTGACTTGCCTGCAATGGTCGGCTGTTACCGCCCGCGGCGAGGAGCCTCTCTCGCGCATCGCCTTCGGCTCCTGCTGCCGACAAGATAGGCCGGCCCCGATTTGGGACACCATCGCCGCGCAGAATCCGGAGCGGTTTCTGTTCATCGGGGACAACATCTATGGGGACTCCCAAGATATGGAAGTGCTGAAGGCCAAGTGGAAACTGCTGACCGACATGCCCGGCTACCAGAAACTCAAGGCGACCTGCCCCATTCTGGCGACCTGGGACGACCACGATTACGGCGTGAATGATGGCGGGCTGGAATATCCCAAGCGGAAGGAATCCCAGCAACTTTTTCTCGACGTGTTCGGCGAGCCAGCCGATTCGCCGCGGCGAAAGCGGGAAGGAGTTTATGACGCCAGCATCAGCGGACCCGAGGGGAAACGGGTGCAGTTCATTCTGCTCGATACGCGCTACCATCGCAGTCCCCTGGCGAAGGCCAAGGAGCAGGCCGAAGAAGGAGAGGGAATCCGCGGCCCGTATGGCCCCTCGGAGGATCCCAAAGCGACCATGCTCGGCGAAACCCAGTGGAAATGGCTGGCAGAAGAGCTTCGCAAGCCAGCCGAAGTCCGCATCCTCGCCAGCAGCATCCAGGTCATCGCCGAGGAACACGGCTCCGAAAAGTGGGGGAATTTTCCCCAAGAGCGCGAGCGGCTGTTCAAAGCGATTAAAGACGCCAAAGCCAGTGGCGTGATCATGATTAGCGGTGACCGGCATTTGGCCGAGATCTCCCGCCAGGATGTCGGCGTGGGCTATCCGCTCTACGACATCACCTCCAGCAGCCTCAATGTCCCCAGTGGCAACTTCACCTCTACCGGAGCTCGTTGGAAGAACGAAGTCAACCGCCACCGCGTGGGCCTCGAATTTTTCGAAACCAATTTCGGCACGATCACCATCGACTGGTCGGAGGCCGACCCGCTCCTTCGTCTGCAAGTGCGGGATGAAAACGGCAAAGTCGTTTTGCAACAGCGGGTGCGGCTGAGTGAGTTGGCAGCAAAGTAACTACAACCACAGCTTCAGCCGTCCGCCGAGCATGTCGGGGAGAGAGCGCTCCACCCAGTGACGCACCTGTTTGTCGTGGTAGCGAGTGCTGAAGTGCATGGCGATGATGACTTCGTTCTGGAAGCGGTCTGCCCGCTGCACGAAGTCGTCCAGATGCATGTGGCCGTGCTTGTGGATTTTCTCCTTGCGGTGGCCGGGGGCGACGAAGGTCATCTCGGTGATGAGGATCTTCGCCTCGTACATCGCCGGGCAAAGATCGAGCCCTTCCGGAGCCGTATCGCCGGTGTAAGCCACCAGGGGCACGCGGCGTTCTTCAGTTACTTCCTTGCCGGCGAGACGAATGTCCCGAATTTGGTCGCCAGTAAGTCCGACATATTCCGCCTTGAGCTTCTTCCGCCGCTCCCACACGATGTAACCGAGCGACGGCACCGTGTGCCGCGTCGCCGAAGCAGTCACAACGAGTTCCCGCGAGAAATCAATTTCATCCCCCGGCTTCACCCCCACCAATTCGCACGGCAGCCGCCCGCGATCCAGCCGGCTAACAACCTTGAGCAGATGCTCAACGAGGCTGACGGCGTGCTCCGGCAGATAGATCACCGGCGGGTCCATCTTCATCATCCGCCGCCGGGCGATATAGACCGGCAAGGAGGCGATATGGTCCAGATGCGTATGCGAGATAAACCAGGCCGGAGTCCCCATGAAGTCCCACGGCTGGGCACCGAGATCAAAACCGAGCTTCAGTTCCGGAATGCGCCAATAGGACTGAACCGCGGCGCGCGAGTACCCTTCGACGGTGAGGTCTTTGTGCTGAAGCGTTCGGTACGGCGAATTCTGAACCATAAGAATGCAATCTCACACAGAGGCACGAAGGCACAGAGTGAGCAGGCAGATAAGAAATGCTAAATGCTAAATGCTAGATTTCAAATGTGAAAGTCTTCCGAAATAAACATTTCACATTTAGCTTTTAGCATTTGCCATTTAGCATCTCTTCCCTTCCCCTCCCTCCTCTGTGCCTTCGTGCCTCTGTGCGAGACACTTTTCTGCTTCCTTGAGTTCGCCATTATTTTGTTTCGTTCCAGTAAATCTTGACATTATGCGTGGCTCTGCCGACCGCGACCACGTCTGCCTTCCCGTCGCCGTTCAAATCCCCCACCGCCAGGTCTTCGATGGCCACACTACCGGGGTCGACGATTTGCCGCGTCCACTTACCGCCGGCATCGGACGGGTCATAGATGCGGAGGCCGCATTTGAATTTGTCGTTCAGGTTGTCACGAATGCCGATGACCAGTTCCTCGTCGGCGTCGCCGTCCAGATCTGCGCACGCAACGGCGTGTCCCCACTTGAGTTCTTCGTCGAGAACGGTCCGCTTCCAGAGCCAGTCGCCGCTGTCGGGACGCTTGCCATCGGGCTTGGTGTAGACGACGACTTGCTCGCCGTGCCAGGGTTCAATGGTGGCAAAATAATCTCCGCCCCCCGCCAGCCGGCCGTGCTTGATTTCGCTGGCCCCCCGATTGGGCATGGTCTTTTGGCTCCCTTCGCCAATGCGGGTCCGCTTCCATTTGCCATCCCCGCCCCGTTCCAGCAAACTCACTCCTTCAAAACCGGCATAGAGAATGTCCGGCTTGCCGTCGTGATTGAAATCGGTCACCTGAAAGTTGTGCGTGACGTGCATGTCTTCGTTGATGACTTCGGCTACCCATGGCCCCTTCACCGGGTCCTTAGGAACTTGAAACGCCAACAGCCTGGGACCGCGCTCGGCGAAGTTGGGCTTCGTGGTGTTTTTTCCGAAGAGAGGAGAAACGATTAATTCTGCCTTGCCGTCCCCATCCAGGTCGGCCCAATTCATGCGGTGGACGGTTGGCTCTTCGCCGATGGGGTGCACATCCCACAAACCACCCGCCCGTTTTCCGCGGCCAATCCACTGGATGGTGCCGCCGGTCATGGTGTCCGCCGGCCGCCAGTCGGCACCAACGGCGAAATCGAGTTTGCCGTCCCCGTCGACATCCTGCGGGGCAAAGCAGACGTTGTCCTTTTTCGTCTGCCCCTGAATCAGGATGTGCTCCTCCCAGTTCGGATTTTCCAGCCACAAGATCCGCTCCTGATCCACAATGCAAATATCCAGCCGCTTGTCGTCGTTCATATCGATCAGCCGCACCGCATAGCCGACCCCCAGGCGGGTCTTGAGTTCCTGGTCCCGCAACTGAATATCCGCGGCGGAAAGGGGTGCTAAGGTGGCAACGACGAGAATGAGCGGTAATAGAGTGCGAATCATGGGAAGAGCCTGACCGAAGGGGAGTGGGGCTGTTTCGGGCAAGCTCTTTTGTAACCCAAAGACGAAGGGGTCGGGAGGGGTTTTCGCAGCAGCCGCGAAAACCCCTCCCGACCCCTTCCTTCTACCGCGACTTCGATTCGTCCTTTGCCTTGGCGCTGCGCGCCTCGGCAGCCACATTCATGACTTTGAGGATATCGTCGCTGATGTCCGGGGCATCGGAAAAAATGATGGCCCGATTGAGCCCCTGCATGACGCTGTTGCGATCATCCGCCTTGATAGCGTCTCGCGTGGAGCGCATGGCCACCTGAATACCTCGGGCGCGGCAATATTTTTTGGTTTCTTCTTGCAGCAACACGTAGGTCTCGTAATAGAGCCGGGCTTCCAGGTCGATGAGTTCGCGCTGACTGGAGCGTAGAGAGACCTGATGGTCGGCGAATTGCCGCGCCAATTCCGTCTCCAGCTTCTGTTTTTCCGCCTTGTCCGTCGCTTGATCCGCGCGGGCCTTGAGCAAGTTGAGCTGTGCTTCATTGGCGGAATGCTGCTGCTGCACAGCCTGCGCCCGCTGTCCCAAGGCGGCCATCTGATCGTTGAAAGCTTTATGGTTTTTGAAGACGAAAGCGACGTCGATAAACGCCAACGTCGTGGCGGAGACTTGCGGCGATTCGCCCTCAGACACGGCCAAAACGGCTCCGCTCAGCCCCAGGATCGACAAAACTATCGCTAAAGAGAAAACTCCACACCGGTTCCATCCGCTGCTCATCTTACACTCCTTTGTAGACTTCAATCGTTTCTAAATGAGTTATTGTTTGCTCTTCCCGCTCTGCTCGACGAGCAGCTTCAGAATGTCGTCAGTGATGTCGAGACCTTCCTCGTAGAGCACGCCGCGGCCAAGGGCCTGCACGATTTGCTGCTGGTTCTGGTTCTCGTCGAGTGACACTCCGGGCATCCGGACGACGAGCTTCAGTCCTTTGGATTTGCAGTACGGTTTGAGTACCTGGTCGATTTCGCGGTGGAGGGAAAGGCTGAGTTTGAGATCTTTGTCGCGAAACTTCTGCTGGCCTTCCTGCACAAAAACTTGCAGTTCGCGCTGCAGCCGGGCGAACTGGCCCTGCAGCTTCTGAAACTCCGCCGTTCCCTGGGGTGTTTTTTGCAGGTCGTTGCCAACCGTTTGCAATTCGCTTTGCTTAAGAGCCGCGGCGGTTTGAAATTCCTTCCCTTCTTCCTGCAGTTCGGCGACTTGTTTCTGAAACGGCTTGTACTGCTGGGCAATTTTTTCGATGTTGACCAGGCCGATGGGAAGAGCGTTTTCAGCCGGCTTTTCCTGGGCCGCGACAGAAACAGCAGCAATCAGAAACAGACCAACGGCGAAAGAGAATTGGCGCTTCATGGGGTGGGACCTTAGGGAATGCAAGTAAAGAAGGCTAGCTTGCCGCGAATCATAACATAGGTGCCCTGGAAAGGGAGCGCAACTCTGCTTTGGAGGGTTCCTGGGATGCGTGGCGTGCTTGCCCGGCAGTGACACGCCCCCCGAATGAGAGGGAATGCTCGCACAAGAGTCCCTTTCCGCACATTGGCGCGTGATATTGTAACTGTTTGTCGGAAAAAGACTTGCGTCAATTGCCTCCCGTTCTTCTACCAACAGTCTCCCCTTGTCAGCTATACTTCTTCGTTCGACCCGAATGATGTGTAGGGATAAAATCAGGACCAAGGTTCGGCTGGCGTATGCCGCCGCAGTGGAATGTCAGAAGCAACTATTGTGCTGGACGACCCGCAACGCGTTCTTTCGTTGTTCGGGCCACGTGATCAGCATCTGCGAGCCATTCGGGATACCTTGGGAGTGACGGTTCAGCATCGGGACGGCGAAATTCGAGTGGCCGGGGAAGAAGGGGCCGTCGCCAAAGCCAAGGATGCCTTCGACCAGATGGGGGCTCAACTCGCCCAACAGGGAAGTATTGACGGGGATCAGGTCACAGACATTCTGGCCCGCCTCACCGGTAAGAGACTCGTCGCCCCCCCCATCGATATCGTCAATACGGCGAAGCGGATCAGCCCTCGAACTCCCGGTCAGGCTCGCTATGTGCAAAGCATCCGCGAGCACGACATCACCTTCGCAGTCGGCCCCGCCGGAAC
>CAYUJE010000021.1:0-32701 GCA_964444865.1 uncultured Pirellulaceae bacterium
TTCATCTCCGCTTCGATGGCGGGAAAGTCTTCCTCGCGCAGCGGCTCGGGCATCTGAAAGTCGTAGTAGAAGCCCCCTTCGACCGTTGGACCGAATGCGAGCTGTGCCCCTTTCTTCAGGCGCATCACTGCCCGGGCCATGATATGAGCCGCCGAGTGCCGCATGACGGCGAGAGCTTCGGGGTCCTTCTTCGTGAGGATGCGAATCTTGACCTCGCCGGAGTCCGGCAGCCGAGTGTCGATGCCGACGACTTTGCCGTCGACTTCACCAGCAATGGCTGCTTTGGCGAGCCGCGGGCCGATCCCTTCGGCGATTTGGCGAATGGAGACTGATTCCGGGAATTCCTTGTTACTTCCGTCGGGAAGGATGATCTTGAGCATGGCTGCTTTCTCGTAGCCGCACGCGGCCTCGCGTGCTGGCTTCTGAAGCGGACACGCGGGCCGCGTGTCGCTACGGGGTTGCCCCGCCTCGGCAGCGGTACAAAGGCTGCCGTTACAGTCGGCTGGGGATGGTGCTAAAGTATAGGGGAGTCTGGATTTGCGGCAAAGGCGAACCTGGGGCGGCTGCCGCATGTCTCCCCACTTGACCCATTTCGTCTCTCTGCTCAGATTGGAGAGTTGCTTAGCCGATGAAGTTCGGGGCAAATTGTTGATTCGGGCGGTTAGCTCAGTTGGTTAGAGCGCAACGTTGACATCGTTGAGGTCGTAGGTTCGAATCCTATACCGCCCACTTTTGGTAACTTCCACGCACTCCCCTTCACCGGCTTGCTGCGCTTGAATTTGCGCCTCTGGTGCGCCGGATTTTGCACCACCGTAATTCGTTCGCCCCTTGGAAATGCTCGTCGGTCACCTTCAAATAGTTCTGGCGAGAGACTTTTGCAGAATTTCCCATCGACCTGCAAACGGTGTGTCGCGGCAAAGGTGTTGGAAGGAAAGACGCGCTGTCAGGACTAGCGGCTATTTCCCTGTCTCTTCCCGCCTATGCCAAAATACCTTGGACGACCTTCGGCTCGTCGCTGGGGCCGATGAGGCGCTGATTGAGGCCCTGGTAGGGGTAGGAGAATCGCTTGGCATCGAAGCCGAGCAGGTGCAGGATGGTGGCTTGCAAGTCGTGGATGCCGACTTTGTCCTGAGTGACGAAGTATCCCAGGTCGTCAGTCTGGCCGTAGCTGAACCCCTTTTTGATCCCTCCGCCGGCGAGCCAGATGCTAAAGCAGTGGGGATGGTGGTCGCGGCCGAGGAATTTGCTGCCGCCTCGCTCTTCGTTGAGCGGTGTGCGGCCGAATTCGCCACCCCAGACCACAAGCGTGCTGTCGAGCAGGCCCCGCTGCTTCAGGTCTTTGAGTAGAGCGGTAATGGGCCGGTCGACGAGCTTCACTTTGCTGGGCAAGCCTTGGACGATGTCGGTATCAACGCCGATGCCGTGGAAATCCCAGCCCCAGTCGTAAAGCTGCACGTAACGGACTCCCTGCTCGGCAAGGCGGCGGGCCAGCAGGCAGTTGTTGGCGAAACTGGCCTGGCCGGGGACAGCACCGTAGGCGTCCAACGACTCCTTCGATTCCTTGCTGATGTCCATCACTTCCGGAACGGCGATTTGCATCCGGTAGGCGAGCTCGTACTGGCTGATGCGGGTGAGCGTTTCGGGATCGCCGAATTCCTGTAATTCGATTTCGTTGAGTTTTTTCAGGGCATCCAAGCTGCGGCGGCGAACGTCGCGGCTCATCCCGTCGGGGTTGTTGGCATAGAGAATTGGTGCCCCGGTCGTGCGGCACTGCACTCCCTGATAAACCGACGGCAGAAAGCCGGTGCTCCAGAGGGCCTTGCCGCCGGTGGGGTCGGTGCCGCCGGAGATGAGGACGACGAAGCCGGGCAGGTCCTGGTTCTCGCTGCCGAGGCCATAGGTAATCCACGAACCCATCGCCGCTCCGCCGTTGCGGGCCGAACCGGTATAGAGGAACAGCTCGGCAGGGGCATGGTTGAACTGGTCGGTGTACATCGACTTGACGACGCAGAGCTCATCCGCCACCTGCGGCAGTTCCTTCCAAACCTCGCTCATTTCAATGCCGGACTGCCCCTGCTTGGGAAATTTGTACGGCGTGCCCAGCATCTTCGGCCGGCGAGCATTGAGATCAATGAACGGCAGCCGTTCTTTTTTGAGAATCGCCAACACTTCGTCGGAGCAGGGCTCCAGGTTGTGCTTAACGAGTTCCGGCTTGAAGTCCCACAGGTCATGCTGCGGCGGCGCGCCGGACATGTGCAGATAGATCACCCGCTTCACCTTCGTCGGCAGCGGCGGAGCCTTGGGAGTGAGGGGGTTGTCGATGGGAATGGTCGTGGAAGCCGGAGCACCAAAGGCCGACGAAGCGCCATTGCCAAGGCTTCCGCCCAGCAACGAACCAAGAAACAATCCTCCCAGTCCTGTGTTGCAGTTCTTTAGGAACTGGCGGCGTGAAGCGAGGCGGGCAGTAAGGAGGCGAGGGTCATTCATGGGAGGGCCTTTAAGTAGTTTGGTACCTCCAGTTTCGTCGATGCCGAGGCCAACGTCAACGAAGCGGCAAATTTGCTTTTGCTTCTTTCCACCGTGCCCGCACCTGCTCAGGACTTGCCGTCCCCGTCGTCCCAAGCTGCTGCACGGTGATCGAGGCCACAAGATTGCCGACCGCGGCCGCCTCGAGAGGAGTTGCGCCGGCGAGGAGGGAGGTGACAATGCCGCTAGTGGCGGCGTCCCCCGCGCCGACGATGTCGACCGGACCGGTGAGGGGAATGCCCGGAACAAGCTCTGGCGTTTGCACCGGCTGAGTTACGAGAATTCCCTGCTCTCCCATTGTGCAAAATACCGGGCTGGAGGTTTTGCTGGCGAGGAGCAGCGCCGCTTCGCGGACGGTCTGGTCGGTCATCGCGCCGGGGTCGCTGACAACTCCCGCGGCTCTGAGCAATTCAGTGCGATTTCCTTTCAGGATGCCGAAATCGAACTCCTTCAGGAACTGCCGGCTATCCACGTAGATGAGCTTATTGGGATTCTCTCGGGCCAGGTCGCGGAGCAGGCTGCGGACGGTCGCATTCACGACCCCCCAATCCGCCTCGTTAATCTGGTCGAGGACAATCAGCCCGTCCGACGATTCAAACACCTGCCGCACGCGGCGGCAAAGCTCCTCCGTCGCTGATTTGGACAATGGTCCTCGCGTCCGAACATCCAGCCGATTCAACTCCTGCCAATCGCCCTTGGCATCCTGCTTCATCGGCTTGGTGTACGTCGGTGTCAGCCGGTCGGTTACCGCCACAATATGCGACGGATCGACCGGCAGCTTGCGAACCTCTTGGAGCAGATCGTAACCATGTCCATCGTCCCCAATCACCGTCGCTGGCACGAGCAGCCCGACGCCGAGCGCGGCCAGGTTGTTGAGAACCGTCCCCAGCGCCCCCGGCGAATTGCGAATCTGCGGAATCTGATATGCCTCCAGTCCTGTCTCAATCGACATCTCGCATATCCCCGGCGCAATGTCGAGATAGCGGTCAAGAAATAAATCCCCCACCAGACCGATAGTGAGGCGCGGGAGCGAGTTGAGAATGGATTCGAGGCGGGGGAGGGAAAGCATGGGGAGTATTGTACGTCGCCTTTCGCTCCACGAAAGCGCGTTCTTTCGCGGAGCGAAAGGCGACTATGGTTTTGCGAAGTCGAGCGCGGCTTTCCGCAGATGCGGCACCGTCTGCCGGTGGTCTCCGCAAACATAAAAACTTTCGCCGCCGTCGGCGACGGTCCGGACGAGGATGGTTTTCCAGGGGCGGTAGTAATATTGCGGATTGCTCTTGGGGGCTTCCTTGTCCCATTCCCCTTCAATCTGGATCAGGTCGAAGGCAGCCGTGGTGAAGTTGGCGATTTTGCGGCCTTCCTGATGGGCGACATTGCGTGCCATCGAGAGGGCTTTGAGATAGACCTCCGGACCCATCACCGCGCTCCCCATGCAGAGAAAGACGCCTCCTTCCAGCTGGTCGACGGTGTGGCAGACGGAGAGAAAATCCCGGTAGCTGGCGGTGCCGAAGGCGGCTGGGTCGAAGTTAGGGTGCTCGTGGATGATGTCGTAGCCGACGCCGATGTGAACGGTGACCGGGCGGCCGAGGCGGACGGCAGCGGCGAGGATGCTGGTCTCTTTGTTGGGGAAGTTGCCGTGCAGAATGGCGTGGCCGAGCGATTCGCCGAGCCCCATCCCCTGGGCGACTCCTTCGCGAACGATGTCGTTCATCTCCCCCGTTTCGCGCCACAGACCGAACTCGCCGCTGCGGATGTAGCGGGCCACGCTTTCGCAAGTCGCCCCGATTTTCGCCAGTTCAAAATCGTGAATCGGTCCCGCTCCGTTCATGCCGATGTGCGTAATCAATCCCCGCTCCATCAGATCAATCAGTTGCCGAGCCACACCGGCCCGAACGACATGTCCCCCCATCAGCACTAGAACCGCGGCACCCCGTTCTCGGGCCTTTGCCATCCTGCGGCCCAGTTCTTGAAGGTCCAGCATCGCCTTCTCTGTCAATTCGGGCGGCAGCTCTCCGAGCGAGAGCAAAGAGTTATGCTCAAGGTCATGCTTCCGCTCGGCGAGCGGCTTGATGAGGAGACGGGAGCGGTCAAACTGAGGAAGCATGGGGCGAAAGGTAGTGAGCAGAGGTTAGAGGTCGGGTGTCAGGAGACGGAGCAGTTGGTCGAGTTGCCGGTAATCTCCCACGATGATATCCGCGCCGGCTTTGATGAGGCGGGTCCGTTTCCAGTCGTTGATCCCTTCGCGGGACTCTTCATTGCTGGCGACGCCGATGGCGAGGCCGCCGACTTTTTTCACCTCTTCGATTTCGACATAGCCATCGCCAAAGCCCACGATTTGACTGCCGGCAACGCCGCTGTCACGAATCATCTGCTCGATAATCATCGCCTTGGAGAACTTTTTGTAGTCATCGAGTGCACCGTAGACATGCGGGCCAAACCACCCATGCAAGCCGAGCACGCCCAACTCATCCCGCACGTAGTTCAAATCCGTCCCCGAGGCCAGATACATCTTGAGCCCGCGGGTGGAGAGCTTCTCCAAAAGTGCCGGCGACCCAGGCACCGTAAACTCCTCAGCAGGCACGCGGCCGCTGCGAACGGATTCCACACGGCTGCCGACTTGTTGCCAGAGAAGGTCATGGTACTGATGCTTGTAGGCGACCGGTTCGCGCGGAGTGCCGCCGCGCTTCACAACCTCTTCGGCAAGCTGCATCATCTGATAGATGGTCTGCTTGCCGTTGAGCCGCATCACGAAGTCCTCGACAGTGTTATGCAACTCGTCGCGACTTTCTTTCGTGCCGGTTGCCGCGAGAATCTCCACCATCATCGGGATCATCACCTCCTGCCAGTTGCGGCGGAGAAGCGACAAGGTGCCGTCAAAATCGAAGATGGCGGCCTTGAACGGGCCGCGGGGATGGTGGGGGTTGACGATTTCGAGGGACAAAGGGGCGGGCATGGTGCTTTCACAATCTCGGGCAGTCATCGAGGTATCGCCCGAGTTTACACGCCGATGCCCGGCATCGGAAGCTGGCCGTTAGTACCGATACTGCCGCGGAAAATCGCGGCGAAGTGACGGCGGTTGTGGCTGAGGAGGAATGTGCGTCCGCTGCGGTGGAGCGAGAGGGGCAACGTCAACCGGTTGAATTCTCGACTGGAAAAGTGCGGGAGCGTTCCGTGTCTGCTCGGCGACTTGCGAAAGCTGCGTGACGAAATCCGGTGGCTGTTCTGGGCGAAGGAGCACGTGACGCTTGGTGGTGGGGATGAAAGTCGACAAAGCTGGCGCAGGGGTCGTGCTCACTCGCTCGCTGGCCCCCGGCAGCCGGTGCCAGGGAATCTGCGGCAAAAAAAACAGGAGGCAGAACGCCGCGCCGAATTCGAGAAACACGCCCAGAAAAAAATCAACAAGTCCTTTGCTCTTCATCGTGACTCCCTCCGTGCATCGCGGCAGGCCCGATCAACAAGGGCCGTAAATCCGTAGAGCAGGCAAATGCAAGGACCATGCCGAACTCAGAATCTTCGGGCATTGGATGGCGCAAGTGACAGGGAACACGAGGTTTAGGAGAGCAAAAGCAAGCCGTGCTAGCAGTCGAGGCGGTTGTAAGAACGTCCTCAACTTGCAGACGTTCCGCAGAAGTCTCGCGGCGCGGAAGATTTTACTCCGACGTCTGTTCTTCCAGCCACTTCAGGTAGCCGGGGGTTACTTCCACCGCGGCGATGGCGAGAATCTCCGGCTGCTCATAAGAATGCAGGGAGAGAATTGCCGCTTCCAGCCGAGGGAAAAGATCGCGGCGGGTCTTGATGGTGAGGACGAACTCACGCGACGTCTCGATGCGGCCGTTCCACCAATAGCTGCTGTCGATGGGACCGCCGATTTGCACGCACGCGGCCAGGCGATCTTTGAGCAGCGCGGCGGCAATCGCATCGGCCTCGCTCCGCTCGGTGGTCGTCGTGATGACCTGAATGGCTTCAGAGGGCATAGGATAAAGGTCCGCGAGCAGCTCCGCTTAGCCGCCGCGTCCACGCGGCGCTTCAGAGTTAATCCCCGCGTGGACGCGGGGGCTAAGCTAAACCCGCCGTGTGGCCCGTGTGCTTGATTGCGAGAAATGCGGTGCACGGAGGCCGTGGCCGCCTGCAGCGATGTTGCGAGAAGCCGGCACGGGAGTTTGGATACCCAGTTCGGCCATGCTTGGGGCGAGCGTGCCGCTCCAGGTTTCAAAGGCCCGTCCCGACCGTTCGTCTGCCTGGTAGAAGGCGAGCAACGAGAGGGTATCGCATGCGCTGAATTCTTGCTGCAAAAGGGCCTTCGTGGGCTGATAGGTTCGCCGCCAGGTGCCGGCATTGAAGTACGTCTGGTGCAACACGTACCCATCGGCGTGGCTGGCATCGAGCGAGATCGTTTCGTGAGCGTGGGTGTGGCCGTAGACGATGTGCCGAGCCCGGCGATTGCGGAAGTCCGCTTCGGCCAGGGCATGCGGCAAGTACGATTCCGTTCGGGCTCCACGGAGACTGGCCAGGAAAGACAGCGTCCTGCCAATCCAATCGCTGCTGTCGCGGCGGCTGAATTTGAGGGCGGCAGAAAGGCCGTCGATGAGGTCGATGGGGCTCCACGTGTTCCGTTCACGGACAACATACAGAGCCAACATCTGCTCGACGAGGCTATCCCAAGTCCGTTTGATGGAAGTCCGTAACGAAAGCTGCGGCACCGTCCTCTCCAGAAGGCTTTCCATCCAAGCCGGGATGAGCAGCTGCGGGCGCACCTGATCGATTTCCTTAAGGGCGGTCGCCGCGGCCTCGGGAAGTTCGCTGGCAAATTCCGATTGAAGATGCTCGAGGAAGCGGCCTACGAGTTCAATGGCGATGACATCCGAAAGGCTGCTTACGTTACGATCATCGCTGAATGCTAAGGGATCGTGAATATCGCCGTGGCGGGCGAGAATGCGATGGCTGCGTAATGCGTTATGCAATTCTTCCGACTCCGAGGAATCATGCGGAAACGGTCGGTTGTGCTGATTGGCCAGACCCAGATGATGAGCAACCTTGTGCCGCAGCACGTCGTATTGCGGGCCGGCAAGATGGAGAGGCCAATCGTGATTGCCCACCATGTAATGGGTGCGAACCGCAACGGGGAGTTCCATGTCATCCAAAACAGGTTCGCCGGCGGCGCTGGCCTGTGGCACGGTGACGATGCTCTCAGTGGCAAGTGCCCGGAGGGAGCGAATCGTCTGTGCGTTGTGACGCAGAATTCCGTCGGTGATATGGGCCACTACATCACAGCCAGCGGGTGATTGCAGGTCGCTCCATGGGCGGAGTTCACTCGCCAGCCATTTCTGGGAATGAACAATGTCCAGCACATCCCCCAGCAGCACCAAGTCCAGCCGCTCGATGGGTTGATAGGCACCGCCGGCTCGCCACGAAGCTCGCCAGGCGAGATCGGCCAGGCGTTCGGCAAAAAGGTCCATCGCACCGGGTTCCAGCGTGGCCCCAGTTGTTCCGTCGGTCAGGTGCAGGTCGCTGATAATGACGAGCATGGCTCATTCCCTCGAGTCAATTAGCCCAATTTTCCAGCGCAGCATGCGCCGGCTTTCATCCATCCCCCATATCGGCTACTGATTGTAGCGGACGTTAGGAATGTTCCGAAAAAAGAGACTGGGGGGAATGGGCAAAAGAGTAGTCGCTGCTTTCGCGCTAGCCGCAAGGGGAAATCGACACGAAAAAGTGGTCCTTCGAAATCGACCTGCGAGGGGATAAACAATGGCCTTGCGCAGTTGTCCAGCCCTCAAATGAAGTTCGCCAAAGGTGGTGCGAAACAATCGTTGCCAAAGTCTCGTTTGCCAGGTTGGCAGTCATTCTCTGGTCGCGATGAGTGCCAGCAACTTTCTCGCGCATGCGACCGCAAACGCTTCATCATTGATGTGGGAATTCAATTCCACCATCTCGACCGCACCATGCGAACGGCGGATGCCGTCAAATAGGGCGGCGCGGGCAATCGGATCGTCGAAGGACTGGCCGGAGCGATCGATGGCCGAGACTCCTTGCAGCGGCAGCAGAATGCAAGCGGGGCCGGTGGAGGCGGCGACTTTGCGACCGATCTCTTCGCCGAGCTTTGCATTTTCCTCCGGAGTCGTCCGCATCAACGTGACGGTCGGATTGTGAATGTGAAACTTGCGGCGATTGAATTTCTCTGGCACGGTGGCGGCTGGGCCGAAATTAACCATATCGAGCGCTCCCACCGACACCACTTGGGGCACTCCCCACTTGGCTGCTGCCGTCAGTCGGTCTGGTCCAGCGGAGAGAGTGCCGCCGACCAATTCATCAGCCAATTCCGTGGTGGTGATGTCGAGCACGCCGGCAATCAAGCCGTCCCGAACAAGCGACTCCATGGCTTGACCGCCGTTTCCCGTGGCGTGAAAGACGAGCACTTCGTGACCCGCCTCCTCAAGTACCTGTCGAGCCCGCTGCACGCAAGGAGTGGTCACGCCGAACATCGTGGCGGCAATGAGAAGTTTATCGTCAAATGTTCTTTCCGCAGGCTGCTCGGCCTGGTAATTCACCATCCCTGCCATCGCTGCCGCTGTTTCATTCAGAATCTTGCGACTGATCCGGTTGATACCCGCGATATCGACCACCGAGTTCAGCATCAGAATGTCTTTGTCGCCGACGTACGGGCGCACCTGGCCGGAGGCGAGCGTGCTGACCATTAATTTAGGAATGCCGATCGGAAGTTCCCGCATTGCAGCGGTGCCGATAACCGTTCCCGCAGAGCCGCCGAGGGCGAGAACGCCGCTCACCTTTCCCGCAGCAAAAGCTTCTTGCACAATTTTTGCCGCTCCCCGCGCTGCCGTCGTTACAGCAGTCCCGCGGTCGTTCTGGGCAGCCATTTCGGCCAGGGTCGTTCCCGCCGCAGCGAAAACTAGCTCGCGCGTTATTTCCCCCGAAAATGTCGGTGTTCCCAGGCAGCCGGTATCAACGACCGTTACCTGCAGTTGGAGTCCCCTCAACCGGTTACGGACAAAAGCCGCTTCGGGGCCTTTGGTGTCGAGAGTGGCAAGGAGGTAAATCGACATAGGATTAGCCCCCAGGTGGGCTGACTGTGGCTACGTTAATACCGCGCCACATCCGTCTTGCTTCGGTCGGGGTGCAAGACCTTGAGTGTCTCTTCGGCCTTCTGCGACATGAACCGAAGTTCGCTTCCCACGGCAAGGAACTGCATTCCTTGTTTGGCTCGTTCCAGGCCATTCTCAGGGTCCATCGCATGAATGCCCGTCGGGCAGCCGACCTTCTTGCCGACTTCGATGACCTTTTGAATGGCCGCTTCGTGCTCGGCGGGGGTGGGGAAAGTACCATCGGGCTGCCGCATTTGAAACCGCAAGTCGTTGGGTCCGATGAAAATGGCATCCACGCCGGGGAGGCTGTAAATCTCCGGCGCATTGGCCACGCCGCGGGGACTTTCCGTCTGCAGAACCACCAGAATGTTGTCGTTGGCTGCCGTGTAGTAGTCGCCCGCACTCGTGTCGAAATTCATGGCGTGCATTCCGCCGCCAACGCTTCGGTTTCCAATGGGCGGGTAGTACGCTGCTGCGATTGCCGTTTTGGCCTGTTCGACGGTATCGACCATCGGCACGACGATGCCCCAGGCTCCGGCGTCGAGGACGCGTTTGATGTAATGGTGGCTTCCCTCGGGCACACGAGCCAGCGGCACGCAGCCTGCTTCGGCAACGGCGGCGAAAATCATGGCCGCCTGGGACCAGTCGATGGCAGAATGCTCAATGTCCAGCGTGAGCCAATCAAAACCCATCCGGGCGAGAATACGGGTAGCGTATAGATCGCCGAGACTCAGCCAGGTGCCAAAGCTGACTTCGCCCCTGCGGAGCTTTTCTTTCACGATGTTTTTGCGCATGTCGTCGAATTGATCTAGGAAAACTGAAGAAGTCAAATCGGTCATTTAGCCTAGCGACTGACAAGCCCAGTGCAAAGCCTGCGCGGCTAGCTTTGCACTTCCGCGCTGAGCACGCGAGTCACTTTGGGAAACCGCACCCGTTCCAGTCGAAAACCCGCCAGTCGCACCAGTCCCAGCGAAATCAGCAGCCAGCCCATATAGAGCCCGTTCATCCAGATGAATAACATGACGCTACGAGGCCGCGTCAGTCTCTGCGTAGCGAGCCATTCCAGCAGTGTTATCACTGCGGCCAAGGCGAGCGTAATCGCTAAATTCTTCAACCAACCTCGAGGAATCCAATAAATCGTCACGACGGTATTGGCCAGCAGCAAGTTCCCTATCAGGATGACGCTCGTGAACAGCAGGCTATCTTCCGAGATGCTTTGCCAGGCGAAGTCGGTATCTTGTGGCCACACCCAGCGAAACGAACCCATAAAGAGGGCTATAGCGGCCGTCAAGGCGAGCAGTTCCCACAAGTGAAACTGAGCTTGTCGTCGCTGGGGAGTTGCTCCACTCGGAACGTGTCTCCAGTCGATTCCAAAAGCCCGGGCGGCCAGGCACATTCCTTGGATCAAAAAGCAGTGCAACATTGCGGTACCAAGGGTAATCACCGTCAACTCCAGAGGAATGTCCGCCTGACCAGACCATGGAGCGATTGCCGCTAACAACACCATTCCAGCCAGCAGTGAACCGAGCATCGAAAGCGGAAAACGGAGCGCCAGCGTCATTTGTGACCACGCCGCCCACGCCGCGATAACGGCGATTTCCCCATGCACGAGCCCCGATGCTATCCGCAGCCGGCCACCAATTCGGCTAATCGGCCAAATGCCGTCGGGCAACACAAATAAGAGCGCCAAACCAGCCACGTGCAGCAAGACGAGGAGCGCGAATGGCAGTACACGGATTGGCGCGCTGGTAGGTTCCTTCGGCGTCATCGATTACCAGACATCCGCTTTGGCGACGGCAATCGCGGCGGCGAGTTCCGTGGTCTTGGGAGTGAGTTCGAGGCCCACATAGTCCTTGTAGCCCAGTTCCTGGGCCTGGCGCAGGACTCGGTTATAATGAATTTCACCGGTGCCAGGCTCATGCCGTCCAGGATGGTCGGCAAGTTGCAGGTAGCCGAGTTGATCCAGGCCATCCTTGAGCCGACCGCAAAGGTCCCCTTCGGAAATCTGCATGTGGTACAAATCCCAATTGATCTTCACCATCGGTGAATCGACCGCCCGGCAGATTTTGACCGCATCCACGCTGCCGTAAAGGCAATGGCCAGGATGGTCGACACGGCCGTTCATTGGCTCCAGGATGAGCATGACCTTTTCCCTTTCGACGATGGGGGCGACACGCTTGAGCGTTTTGATGACTTGAGCGTGCATCTGCTCCATTGTCATCCCCTTTTGCAAGTTGCCGGCTACCACGCACATTTTGCGGACGTTCAGCTTGTGGGCGACCTGGCACGCCTCTTCAATCTGCTGGACTACCTTGTCTTCGTTAGCTGGGTTGTTCATGCCCGGTTCAAAGCCCCAAGCGGTGAACTGGCTGATTTCGATCCCGAGTTCCTTGGTGAGCTTTGCAATTCCGTCGATGTCCTTTCCTTGGTAGGGCCACATCTCAAAGGCGGGAAAGCCGAATTCTGCCGCTTTCCGGATACGGTCTTCGAATTTGGGGACACTTCGCCACCACATCTCCAAGTTCACTGCAAATTTGGTGTGTGGAGTTTTGCCAAGCTTCGAGACATCCACTTTTTCGTCCGCATTTTCATCGGCAATTGCTTTGCAGGGGGCGGATGCAGCCGCCAATCCGGCGGCAGCGGCGGTGGAAGTTCCGAGAAAGGCACGGCGAGAGAGGGACATGGCGAAGACCTTGGGATTGAGATAGGTTGCCGATTCGAGACCGCCATTATAGTATTGCCGGCGTCCTGCGTGGCTGGGCGGCCTTAGTGCTCGAGGGAGAAATGCCCATGGTTCGCGGCTGCACGATTGCGTTGTTCCTGTGGCTCGCTCTGGCCGCCGGTTATTGGTACTGGCTGGATCACGCCTTCGATCCGCCGGGAAGCATTATTGGCGGGTTGGTGGTGGGATTAATTGTGGCGGCTTGCATCGGTTCGCTGGTGAATGCCCGAATCGCCCTGCGGGACTGGTCACTGGCTTCTGGATCCGTGCATGGTCTCCCGCTCGCCGACCGCAGGCTGGTGGCGGTTAGCGGCACCATCCATCCCGTCGATAAGCCGCTCATTGCTCCCTTTAGCGGCAAGGAATGCGTTATTTGCGAGTACGACCTCGGCCGCCGCAGTCGCGGATCGGATAAAGATACTAACTCGGGGGCCGACTACGCTGGTTTTCTGATGACCCCGAGTGTCATTCGCACCAAACAAGGCGACATCAAGCTACTTGGATTTCCCATCCTGGAGGGGTACGGGGAGTCATTCTGCGAAGGTTTCACGGCAGCGAGCAATGGCTACAAGTTTCTCAGTGGAACGGAGTTTGAGAACCGAACCGGTCTGAGGATGGTCACCATTCTTTCCGTGTTCGACGACGTCTGGTCCGATGAGGACGGCCTCGTTCAAAAGAATATGCGGCTGGGGAATGTCGGGGTCGAAACACTCTTTCCGCTCGATCTGCTCGAGAATCTAGCGGCGCTGGAAGAAGCCCGACTGCTGAATTCTGGTACGGATGACAGCGCAATGAGCGACGAGGACGACGACGATAGCGACGACGAATTCAACGAGGACGATGAATTTGACGAGGATGATCTTTCGGCGACGCCCGATTCACCCCTTCCATCCGCGGTGCTCCCCAAAATGAAGGAAAAACGAGTCCCGGTTGGGGACGCGGTCTGCGTGATCGGCACCTACCATGAGTTGCAGCGCGGGCTGCTCCCCAAGGGACGCGGCAGCAGTCCCAATCGGCTGATTCGCGGCAGCGCCGAAGACGTGGTAAAAAAGTCCCGCGGCTCAATGGCGAGTCAATTCTTTGGAGGGCTGATTGCTCTGGTAATCGTCAACGCCGTCGTGTTTGGCGTGATGCAGGCCTATCTCCATTCGTCCGATACGATTCGTCGGCGGCAGCGGGACGCCTTTCAGGCGATTCAAGACAATAACGCAGCTCGATTGCGCACGATTCTGCACCGCGGTCTCGACCCCAATTTGCCAGATGCCAACAATCGGACCCTGTTAAAGCAAGCTAATGAGTTGGGCCGTGATGATCTGGCTAGAATACTGCGAGATGCCGGGGCCAATCAGTAATGTTCAATGTTCAGCAATCAGCCCCTTCTCTCGCAGCGTCACCAACTGCAGTAACCAGCGGTTATAGAGCTCGAAACTAATTTCGTCGAAGTCGTACGGCCTCCGCCCGGCGACCTCTGGGGGAAGTTCCTTACGCTCAACCAAAATCAACCGCGTTTCCGGACTGATTTCCGCCCACTGGCAGCGAGACACCAGATCGTCGAGCAGTAGCAGGTATTTTTCAAAGACGGAGGCTTCCAGACCTCCCTGCGAAACTTGCTGTTTTTGCAGGCGGTGGGCGTGCAAGCGAAAATGAAGCAGCTTCCCTTCGGTCGAGAGGCCGAGGACTTCCGTGATGTGCTCATGCTTCACTTGCCGCTCCACTTTGTACTCGGTCACCAACATTTGGTGGCGGCCATGCGTCTCTCGCACTTCCTGCGGCTTGCGGGATTCGACCTCTTTCGTCACATAGCCGCTGCTCACGACAAAGACGCTGGCCCAGGGGATCGTTTCCGTCCGGCCGTAGTAGTCGGCGGGAACAATCAGCCCCTCTTCGCAAACTTGCAGCCAGTGAACGGAAGCCGGCGGTGCCAGCTTCATCATCTGCTCAGCCGGAACCACCAGCGTTGCAATCTGCTGATGGGCCAGACTCCCCCGCGCTCCTTCGGCCTGCTTGTGCGTCAGCCGTTCCGCCAGAATGCCTCGACAGCGACGAGCGGCGCGGACAGCGTCCGCCTTCGGCAGCCCCGCGCCGGCGCGGAGAGCATCTTGCAAAACCGTCGGGTCAATCCGTTCATGGCGGGTTTGCAGGAGAGAGAACCTAGGTTCTACGGACATTTCTGAGACTCCAGGCAAGGCCAAAAATGGTCCACACATTGTAACCCGACACTTCAACGGATGGTGAATCTTTGCGGAGGCACTAGTCCAAAAAGGTGAGCGGTGTAAAATTTCTTTCTTACGACCTTCTGCGCAGGCTGAAAGCCAACCCTACTCCCCTCTAACCACACCCTTTTCAATGTCCTACAACCCCAGCAAACGCGAACTTCTCCAGGACACCGTCGAGCACATCGACATCAAGCAGCACAACGTGGTGCCGCTGGTGGAATCGATGCAGCAGATGGCGTTCAGCGCTCGCGATCTGGCCCGGGCCGCGGACATCTATGACCGGATGCTGCGGGACACGGAGTGCGGAGTCATCCTCTGCCTGGCGGGCTCGCTGATTAGCGCAGGGCTCAAGCAGATCTTCATCGACATGATCAAGAACCGCATGGTCGATGCCATCGTCAGCACCGGAGCTAACATCGTTGACCAGGACTTCTTCGAAGCCCTGGGTTACAAGCACTACATCGCGGCGGAGCGGCTCAAGAGCGGTATGGACGACGGGATGCTGCGGGACCATGCCATTGACCGCATCTACGACACGCTGATTGACGAAGACGAGCTGCGGATTTGCGACGAGACAGTGAAAAAGATCGCCGACGAGTTGCCGCCGGGGAATTATTCCTCCCGCCAGATTATTCAGAAGATGGGAGAGCACCTGGAGACGAATGCCAAAACCGATTCCATCATTCAGGCCGCCTACCAGTGCGGCGTCCCCATTTTCTGCCCCGCCTTTTCGGATTGCTCCGCGGGCTTGGGGATTGTTGCCCACTATCACGAACGGCTCAAAGCTGGCCGCGGCACCACTGCGTTTGACAGTGCGAAGGACTTCTACGAGTTGACGCAAATCAAACTCAGCAACCCAGTCACGGGACTGCTCATGATCGGCGGCGGTGTCCCCAAAAACTTCGCCCAGGACATCGTGGTTTCTGCCGACATCCTGACGGCTCAAGACGGCGGCGACGCGCCGCAGATGCACAAATACGCGATTCAGATCACCGTGGCCGACTCGCGCGACGGGGCACTTTCCGGCAGCACGCTCAAGGAAGCTTCGAGCTGGGGGAAAGTGGACACCGCTTACGAGCAGATGGTTTTTAGCGAAGCCACGATCGCTCTTCCCTTGATCGCCGGCTATGCCTATCACAAGCGGGGCTGGGAGCAGCGGCAGGAAAAGCAGTTTGCCCGGATCTATACCGAAGCGGAGCAAGCAGTGGGATAGTCGCCGCTGCGATTTACTTCGGCGGCTCGTCCTTCAATGTCACCCCTCTGCTCTTTAAGGCCGTTTCGAGCGCCGCGCGATCGGTCTTGTCCGGGTCGATGAGCGCAGTGACCAGACCGTCCTTGAAACTGGCGGTTGCTTGCTCCACGCCGTCGATTTTGTAGATCGACTCATAAGCGGCCAGGCAGCAGGCTTTGCAATCGAGGCCGATGACCGGAATTTCGACCCGCTTCAGCTTCTCCTTTGGCACCGTGCAGAGGGGCCGGATGCCGAAGGTGTAATTGGAATTGGATCGCAGCAGGTCATCGAACCGCTGGGGGATTTCTTCCGGTTTGGGCCGATTGAGGAGCTTGTCGGCATCATATTCAAACGTCGCCTCACCATTCTTGAAGTCGATGCTGACAAGCTTGACGTCCGGCAGTTTCTTCACGGTCTCGCGAAGGTCGTTTTCCCGGTCCACGGAAAACAAACCGGTCACGCGGTGCGTCGCCGGCTTGGTTAGGTCCGTTTTGCTTTCCGCAGAACACGAAAAGGCCAACAACACGAAAGCAATAGCCGCGGCGTTGACGAAGAGTTTCATGGAGAGCTATTTAGTCTGAAATAGAGGGCTTTGGACGAGTTCATGCAGCAGAGTGCGGACACCACCGCCGTTCTTCTGCGTGCGGGCGACAATCTCCACGATCTGGTCACGGTCGGCAAACGCGATTGGCCGGCCCGTGCCGTAAATGGCGAGTTGTTCCGCGAGATTCCGCAACAGTCGCTCCGAATCGGCGGCCAGTAGGCTTTGCAGTTCCACTACGTCTTTGAATTTCCGTTCATCGGGCAAGACTCCGGACGCATCCACTTCCGGCCCGAGTTTGAAGCTGATGCCGATAAACGGATCAATGCTGCCGCGCGGTGCTGGATCCCCTTCGCCGATGGAGCGGTAACGGTCGCGCCAGCCCCCGATGACGTCGAAGGACTCCAAAGCGAAGCCTGGCGGGTCCATCTTGGCATGGCACGAGGCACAGACCATCTCGCTGCGATGCTTGTCAAGTTGTTCGCGAATTGTCTTCGCCCCGCGAACATCCGGTTCGATCGCGGGAATATTCGGCGGCGGCGGATCGGGCTCCTGACCGAGCAGCCGGGCCATCACAAAGGCACCTCGCGGAACCGGGGATGTGGTGGTTCCATTGGCGGTGATCTTCAGAATCGAAGCCTGCGTCAGAAACGGCCCACGGGGATTTCCCTTGGGCAGTTCGACGCGGCGAATCTGCGAACCGCTTACTCCTGGTATGCCGTAATGAGTTGCCAGCTTTTCATTGAGCATGGCAAAATCGGAGTGGACCAGATGGCTGGCATCGAGGTTTTTGTCGAGCATTTCGCGGAAGAAGGCCCGCGTTTCGGCCACCATCGAGTCCTGCAGGTAGGGGCTGAATTCGGGATAGAGCTTTTTGTCCGGGTCCGTGGCCGCAATCTGCCGCAGTTTGAGCCATTGGCCGAGGAAATCCTCCACGAACTGCTGCGATTTCGGGTCCTTAAGCAGCCGTTCCACTTCTGCTCTCAGGACGGCGGGCTCATGGAGCTTGCCGGCGTTGGCTAGTTTGACGAGCGCCTCGTCGGGGAGCGAATTCCAAAGGAAGTACGACAGCCGGCAGGCGAGGGCATGGTCGTCGAGCTTGTCGACGGGTTCGACGTGATAAAGAAAGTCGGGAGAACACAGCGCGGCTCGATACGCCCATCGCATCGCGGTCTCAAAACAATCGCCGGCCTTCAGCCGCTCTTCAACTTTGGAAACGTAAGCCTTGCGCACTTCCTCATCCACGGGCCGCCTGAAGGCCCGCGGCAGAAAGACGGCGAGCAGGCGATCGGCATCGACGAGCGGTTCGCTGCTGGTGACTGTCCACCAACCTTGCGATGGATCGGGACGGTTTCTGCCGGCTCCGATTTGTCGGATTTGCAGACGCTGCAGCGGGCGGACGTTCGGCTGAGCGTCCGTTTTGAATTCGGTGAGAGGCAACTTGCCGAAGAGGACCTGGTGGCTGCGCGGCGGCCAGACTTCGTGAAGCGGCCCTTCGATATCGAGCCAATCGCAGGCGATTCCCGGCCCCGTGAACGCCATCGCCCGCCCCTTGCGGTTGTAATTAGCCACGGGAGCGAGTGAGGCGACGTTGAAGCCGATGATTTCGTTGTGATTCAGCCAGGTGACCAGCTCGTGTTCTTGGGAGTTGATGGAGGGTGCATCGAAATAGCCGAGCACATAGCTCGGATGTTGCCCGCCGCGGCCGTCGCCGGTGAGTTGCACAACCGATAACCGAGCTGCCTCGGTGCCGCGGGAGGGGAGGACCTGACCCTTGTCCCACTGAAAGCTCCAGAGGGACGTGCGGACACGATAACGTCCGGGATAGATGGTGACATGCTCGATAAAGTAGGGGCTGAGCGACTCGTCCTCGTGCCGGAACAAGCCGACGGACGCACCATTGCGGAATGAGCCCATCCGCTCGTGGGCTCCTTCGTCGAGATGATTCGTTTCCCCCGCGGGCGGAAATTCGGGGTCGGGCTTTTTGTCCTTCAGCAGCACGCCGTCCCCATTCATGATGACGTGCGCCACAAAACCACCACTGTTGGCCAGCGAGATTCGCCGCTTTTGCACAGTCGGCGGCTTGGGCTGCGTGGCGATGGCGAGGTTCAGAATGTGATCGGCAGCCTGAACATACTTGGCCATATTGACGTGCGAGATGTCGAGCGCATCGCTGTTCTTGTCAAACCCATGTGCCGAACCATCCGCCGGAAGGTTTCCCTGCAAGGCGATTCCCGGCATGTCGAACAGATCGCGGATGGTGTTCTCGTACTCCGTCCGCGTCAGCCGTCGGAGGACAGTGCGGGGACCATCCCCTAGTCGAAGCTTCTCCGCTTCGACGAGCGAACTTTTCAGCGACTTCAGAACGCTTGTCTTCTCCGACTCGGGAGGCCGCAGCTGTTTTTTCGGCGGCATCTCACCTCGCTCAATGCGGTCGTAGATCTTCACCCAGCGAGCGAAGTTTTCTGGATTGGCGGGATCAAGCTTGAGGGAGGCAAGATCGAGATTCCCTTCGTGGGTATCTTTGTCGTGACACTCGAAGCAATGCTGTTTGAAGAATTCAGCAGACTCGCCACGGGCGAATTCAAGTGAAGTGCCATTGAATAGGAAGGCGGATAAACAGAGCAGTGGCCAACGCATCTGCCAAAGTCTCAAAATGCCGAAATTAACAAGCGCAACGCTGGCCAATATGCAATATAGATGACTGGAATTGATCATTTTCCCCCAGCATGCTGGCATCTTGGTAAATCCCCTCTTCGTCAATTCTGCGTTGCTCGGCTAGTCGGCGGCGAAACTCTTCTTTCACGTGCTCATCTGTGAATTCCGGAAAATGTGCTCGAATCTCTTGGCAAGCGTCCTCGCGTTCAAGATCAAATAGACGCGCGCCCAGAAGCATCTTTTCGCTCATCGACATCTTTCTCGATTCGAATACTTTTTCCACTCTCTCAGTTGTTCTAAAGTGAATTGATCGGTTGTCGTACTCGCCTTTCCTTGTGGAATGCCTACGCCATCTCCAATCCCCGCAACGTCCCCTTCCCGGTCGAGAACTCTCCCGCTTCGATGCCCAGGCGCTGGAGCATGGAGACGAACAAGTTGCTGAGTGGGTAATTGTTTTGCGTGTCGAAGGCGAGGTGCTGGCCGTGTTTGAAGCCGCCGCCAGCGAGCAGCACCGGAAGGTTGACGTTGGAGTGTGAATTTGCACTCCCCATGCAAGTGCCATACAGAACCATCGTGCGGTCGAGCAGCGGCTGGCCTCCTTCTTTCGTGTCATTCAGAGCGGTCAGGAAGCTGCCGAGGGCGTCGAATTGCTTTTCCTCGTGGCCGCGCAACTCCGCCAAGGCTTCTGGGCGATTGCCGTGGTGCGTGATGTTGTGAATGACGGTCGTATCGATGAAAAGAGAAATGATTCGGGTCGAGTCCGTTTCCAGAGCCAGCTTCATCACATCCAGCATCAGCCGCGTTTTTTTCACGAACTCGCGAGCGTCGTCGATATCCTCCGGCGGCTGGGCGTCGACCTTAGGTTTGGGCTTATACTCCCATTCTTCGGAAGCGTGCAGGCGATGTTCGAGTTCGCGGACGGACGACAGATATTCATCCATCCGCCGCTGGTCGGATTTGGAGAGCGAGCGATTCAAACGCTTTGACTGGTCGCTGACAAAGTCGAGCATGCTGCGCCCCTGTTTGAGGGCTTCCACGTTGGCGGCAACTTCTTCCGGCTTCCCTTGCACGAAGAGCGTTTGAAACAGCTTCTTTGGGCTCCGCTCGGCGGAAATCGGAGCCCCGCTGCGCGTGAAGCTCAGAGTTCCCCCTTCACTACTCATCGCCAGGGTGAGCGACGGGAACCGCGTTTTGTTGCCGACGTGCTCTGCCGCATATTGGTCGAGCGAAACTCCGTTGCGAAAACCGCCGCGCTCCGGGTGCGGCGTCCCCGTGAGAAAACACCGCTCCGCCGCGTGTCCGCCGGTCACACCGGGCAAACTTGTCCCCGACAGGACAGTGAATTTCTCGCGATGCGGGGCGAGCCGTTCCAGATAGGGTGTGAGTGTGTACTCTTTGCCGGACTGCTCCGGAAAAAAGAACTGCGGCAGAATCCCCATGTTCGTTTCGATGGCCACCATACGGCGAGGCAAGGCATCTGGCTTAGATTCGGCCCCCAAAGCGGGACGCATCGCATCAAGCAGCGGAAGTGCCAGGCAAACGCCGGTCCCTTGGAGGAAGGCTCGTCGATTGAGTGAACTTGCCATCGTTGCATTCCTGTTTGACTACGGAGGAACTCTAAGGAGACTCCATTTTAGTCGCTATGACGCGACGATGGCTATTCCACCAACGAAGAATCTCCCTGCGAGAAATCCATTTGCAATTCCACCATATGGCGATATCGGCCGGAGCGGTCCATGAGTTGCTGGTGAGTGCCGCTTTCGATAATCTGCCCTCCTTCGATCACCACGATCTTATCGGCCCGGGTGATGGTACTGAGTCGGTGTGCGATGACAACCGACGTCCGTTTTTGCATCACAATTTCCAGACTGGCGTGTATCAGCCGTTCGCTTTCGCTATCCAGATTGCTGGTCGCTTCGTCCAAAATCAAAATCCGGGGATTCGCCAGGATGGCTCGGGCAATCGCCAGCCGTTGCCTCTGCCCGCCACTGAGTCGCACGCCACGCTCGCCAATGAGTGTCTCATAGCCGCTTTCAAACTGCCGAATGAAGATGTCCGCGTTGGCCGCCCGAGCCGCATCTTCAATCTCGTCCTGGGAAGCGCTCCGGCGGGCATAGGCGATGTTTTCCGCGATGGTGCCGTCGAACAGAAACACATCCTGCTCCACAATTCCCAAGAGGCTGCGAAATTGGCCCAGTGGGACTTCCCGCAAATCCTGCCCATCCAGCGAGACGGTTCCGGCAGTTGGATCATAAAAACGAGCGACCAGATTGCACAGTGTTGTCTTGCCGCCGCCGCTGGGGCCGACCAATGCCACCATCGCCCCGGAGTCTATCTCTAGATTGATCTCCTTAAGGACAAGTTGTTCGGAGCCGGGATAATGAAAGCTGACACTGGAGAAGCTGATGCGCCCCTGCACAGCAAGCGGATCCAGCGAGCCCGTTGGAACGGTGTCCGAAGCCTCCTGCGGCTCGGCGAGGAGATCGAGAACGCGATCGAGCCCCGCGAGGCCGTTCTGGAATGTTGTTGCACTGTTAGCAAGCGTTTCGAGCGGACCCAAGAGCATCGTCAAGTACACCAGAAACATCGTAACGTCGCCAATGGTGAGTTGGCCGCTAAGCACACGGCTGCCGCCGTAGATGAGGAGGCCGATGGATGCCAGCGGGATCAGAACTTCCCAGATGATCTCAATGACGCGGGTCCACCACCAGACAAAGAGTTGCTGCCGTGTCATGACGTGATTGGCAGTGGCATAGCGAATATTCTCGCTCCGCTCGCGGCCATAAGTTCGGACAACGCGCATGCCGCCGAAGGTTTCGGTTGTTTGGCCGTCGAGATCCTGCCGCCTGGAGCGAATATCTCGGTAGAGCGGCCGGATACGATTGATCCAGGTTCGATGAGAGAAATAGACAGCCGGGGCCAGGAGCAATCCCCCCAGCATCATTCGCCAATCCACCCAGGCCAGCACTGCAAGACTGCCGAGGAGTTGAATGATTGCCCGCCAGGGATTGTAGAGCAGACTAAATACCAAATCGGCTACGCCGCCGGCATCGTCGCGGAGCAGGCTGGTCGCTCCCCCCGACTTGAGTTGATATACCCGGTGCAACGGCAGCCGAACGGCGTGTGAAAAAACGCGTCGGCGAATGGAAGCCTGCAAGCGATTGACGGATTTCGTGGCAAACCAACGGCCGGCCAGGTGAATCAGCGTAGCCACCATCGAGAGGACAACGATGGCACCACCGACCAAATACACGACTTGATAGCGGTCGGTCGGCAGTTGCCAGTCCTGTGTCCACCAATCGGGCAAGGGGCGGTCCGTCAGCACATTGTCAATCACGATCTTTGTGGCCAGTGGCGGCCCCAGGCGGACGATGGTCGCCACCGTTAGCGTTGCCAGGGCAAAAATCAGCGGCCAGGTCTCGCCGCGCAAGAGCCGCAAAAACTCCCGCAGCAATTGGCCGGTGGAACGGGTCTTCGCGGTCGTGGCAGCGCGCGGGGACTCGCCAGCTTCCGGCTGGGTTCGGCTCTTGGTCTTAAGATTCTGCCGATATTCGGCAAATCGCCGCCGGCTGCTTTTCAGGCCCATAGTCTGCTTTCGCCGCTGGTGTTCGCGGCTTACCGCGGCCGCTCTCCTTCATCATTGGCAATTGGCAAAAGGAGACAAGGGTCCTGGAGAGCAGATTATGCCAGCGTGCCGGCCTGCTATCCCTTCATTTTTGGCAGTGGCGGGATGCCAGCCATCTGCCGCGGAGTTGGCGAGTAATTCCAGATACTGCTTAGGGCGAACACAACCAGGAGAGCAATCAGGCAGGCAGCAACGCCGACGATGATCCCGACAACCAAGGTAGGAATGGTGAACCGGCGAACGACGACCGGCTGTGGATAGGCGGTGACGCGAGGGGACTGATAGCTCATGTTGACGGCACTGGCGTGGCGTTCCACTTTCCAGTCGGCAGGTATCGCATCTCCCCCCTGACCCTTAATCCGCTGGGCCGCTTTCACCAATTCCATGAATTCCGCCCGATAACCATATTTGTCCTCCCCCTTCGCGGCTGCGGCTGTTTCGAGCACGGCAGCAAAAGAAGTGTCCCCCTTGTACTGCGAATCTCGCAAGAGCATGCCGAACGAGGCCACCGCAGTGGCGAATTGAAAGTCTGGCGAAGCCGCGCCGAACTTGGCCTGACTATCCTTCACGGGGAATGTCAGCAGCGTACTCTGTCCGCCGGCGGGGGGCTGATAACGCATTTTGAGCGTCAGAAGTTCGTCGATGAATTCCGACTTGGCTTCGGCGGTCTTTTCGGCATCCTCGACGGTTGGTGCGGTTGCTTCGCTCTTCTTCTGATACTTCAGTGGGTCCACTTCGGGAGCAACCGGTTCCGCGCCCGGTGGAATCAGTTCATAGAGCACCGTCACGCTGTGCCCCGCCCCAATTTCGCCGGCATCCTTCTTGTCATCGTTGAAGTCGCGGTCGGCCAGCTTGCGATTCTCATAACCGATGAGTCGATAAGAGGCGACTTGGGATGGGTTGAATTCGACCTGGATTTTCACGTCCTTGGCGATCGTCACGAGCGTTCCCGAAAGCTGTTCGACCAGGACCTTGCGGGCTTCCGCTTCGCTGTCGATGAAGGCATAGTTGCCATTGGCTTTGTCGGCAATTTGCTCCAACATTTCATCGTTGTGGTTGCCGTTGCCGAATCCGAGCACACTGAGAAAGACGCCGGACTTCGACTTTTCGACCGCCAGGCGGACGAGGTCGCCGGTGCTGGTGGTGCCGACGTTGAAATCGCCGTCGCTGCAGAGAATGACTCGATTAACGCCCCCCTTGATGAAGTTCTGTTCGGCAAGCTGATACGCCAGATGAATCCCCTGGCCTCCATTGGTGGAACCGCCGGCATGAAGCTGCTCCAGGGCACCGATGATTCGCTGATGGTCTTCACCACTTGTCGCCGGCAGAACCAATCCAGCCGCACCGGCATAAACGACGATGGAAACCTTGTCGTTCTCGCCGAGCTGGCTAACCAGCATCTTCATCCCGTAAACAACGAGCGGCAGCTTATTAGGCTGGTCCATCGAGCCCGAAACGTCGAGCAGAAAGACGAGATTGCTGGACGGGCGTTGCGATTCCAGTTTCTTTCCTTGAATTCCAAATCGAACCAGCCGATGTTTGGGCTGCCAGGGGCAAGCGGCTGTTTCAACATGGACCGCGAACGGATGATCATCCGTGGGGGGCGAATAGGAATAATCGAAGTAATTGATCATTTCCTCGATCCGAACCGCATCCGTCGGGGGGAGCGAGTGATGCTGCAGAAGGTAGGCCCGAGTCTTCGAATACGAAGCCGTATCGACGTCGATGGAGAAAGTGGAAAGAGGTGTGTCCTTCACATTCAGGAATTGGTTTTCCAGGGAATACGCGAATTTGTCGCCCGCCTGGCCGGGGCCGATTCCTTCTGTGGGCTGTTCTTGAAGGACACGAACATTTCCCGCGGGGACTCCCGCACCCGGCTGTGCACCGGCAGGAATGGCATATCCATGGTTAGGAGCCATTTCCGCCTTCGGCTCGGCGGCTGTCGGCGCGGCGCTTGCGTGCATTTTTCTTGCCATCTTCATCATTTCGGCTTCGTCAGACTTGGCTTCCGAATAGCGCGGAGGGGCGATATTGGAGTGGGCATGAGAAGTCTGGGCCGGTGATGTGGCCGCACTACTCGGCCCAGAAGCAGCTTTAGTGGCGACTCCCTTTTCCCCACAGCCCGCAACGAAAAGGGCCAGACCAACGATTCCAAAAACCGACAGAATTTGGCAAGTGCGCAGCATGACAACAGCCTCCTGGCAATACAGAAGAGAGCCCCATTAAGAAGAACCGTTTGGGGAATATTTTGTTACAGACAAAGCCGGCAGGAACCGCCGACTGTTCATAAGACGACGATGCCCCCCTCGTTTATTCCCAATGGCCCATATTTTTTGAGAAAAGTTTGCCGTGGCAGCGTCTGGTAAACTGCTGTCATGGACAATTCTCGCAGATTACTCGCGCCGAACGGACCGGTTCTCAGCCTGCTAGGCTTGGGACTGGCGGCGGGAGTTGCCTGGACATTCTCGGACACTCAGGTTCGGCGTCAGTTACTGAATACTTTTGAGCTTTGCAGTTGCGTAACCGCGATTTCGCTGCCGGTGGGAGTGTTGCTTGCCCTGTTGCTTAGCCGGACCAACGTACGGGGCAGGACGATTGCCTGGCTGCTGCTTCTGACGCTTCTGTTTTTGCCCCTCTACTCGACGACAGCAGGGTGGATGGCAGTTTTCGGCAAACTCCGCTCGCAGTCGCCTGCTTTCTTTCAAACGGCCCAGCCGCTTGTAGAAGGAATGCCTGCAGTGATTTGGATTCACGCAATGGCGGCTATTCCCTGGGTGACGATCATCGTCAGTATCGGCCTGGCTCTGATACCCCAAGAAATCGAGGAAGCGGCGCTATTGGATGTCAGTCCCCAGAGATTCCTTCTGGGTGTCGGTCTTCGGTATTACCTTCCATTCGTTCTCGCGGCGGGTTTGTTCGCGACGATTTCCACCGCAGGAGAAATGACCGTCACCAACTTATTCTTGGTGCCCACATATACCGAGGAACTTTACAACAGTTTCATGCTTTCTCGCGACGCCTATGCCGCAGGTCTGCAGAACCTGCCGGGAATTGCCGGAACGGTGCTCATGGCCACGGCCGTCAGTGGAATGATTGTTTCTCTGCTGCCGGCAGGTTTCGGCCAACGGTTCCAGTGGCCGCGAACCTATGCACTGAAACAGTGGCGATTGCCTCTGACACTAACAACCTGGTTGCTGCTGACAGTTCTGATGGGCGTGCCCCTCCTCAGCTTGATGTGGCGGGCGGGATTGATCAAGGCAGCAATTGGGAGTGAGTATTGGTCACCTGTTGCCGTGACGCGCATCTTTTTCGTCATGACCTATCGGTTTCGAAATGAGTTTTGGGTCTCCGCCCAATACGCTGCATGGGGAGCCGCGGCAGCACTTCTTGTCGCGCTACCGCTGGCACTATTGGCTCGGCAGGGAGGAATGCGTCGCTGGCCGGCAGTTCTTGTGGCCGCCATTTGCTGGTCAATTCCCGGGCCGCTCGTCGGCTTAGGCTTAATCGGGCTGTTGAACTGGAATGTTGCGCCACTTGCTTTTCTGTACGACCGAACGCCGCTTGCTCCCGCCCTGGCCCTGGCGATCAAAGCACTCCCCATTGCCATTTTGATTCTCTGGCTGGCACTGGCATCCCTTCCACGCCAATCGCTGGAAGCGGCCGAACTCGATGGTGTGCGAGGGATTTCGCTTTTGTGGAGGATCATTCTGCCGCAAAGGGCTGGCGCGTTCGCCGCCGCGGGAGTGATTAGTTTTGCAATTGGCATGGGGGATCTGGCGTGGTCGATTGTTGTGATCCGCACCGACACCGTGCAAAGACGGGTGTTCGGTCTGCTCCATGCCGGCGTGGAAGAACAAGTCGCGGGAGTCTCGCTGGTGATGCTGGCGCTCTATTTCATGCTAGCACTCGGAATGCAGTGGCTATTCATTCGCTGGACGAAACCGACATAGGCGATTTTCCCCCTTCTCCGCTAAACTACCCAGTCATTCGCCAGCACCGTTCGCATTCGGGTTGCACGGAGGTAACCATGTCAGGCCAATCGTTTCGATTCTTACATGCCAGTGATTTTCATTTGGAAGAGCCGCTTGGCGGCCTGGCCGAGATCCCTGCGCATCTCGGCGACTTGTTTCTCGATGCGCCCTATACCGCTGCGGAGCGGGTGTTTGATGTGGCGGTGCGGGAGCGAGTCGATTTCATCATTCTCTCCGGCGACCTAATCGAGCCGACTTTGGCCGGTCCTCGCGGCATCAGCTTTCTACTCAACCAGTTTGAACGGATGAATTCGCATGGCATCTCCGTCTACTGGGCCGGCGGAAACTGCGACGGCCCTCAAGACTGGCCCAATGCCGCCAAACTTCCGATGAATGTCCACGTCTTTCCCGGGTACAAGTGCGAAGAACTAACGCACCTCCGCGGCGAGAAGGCCATCGCTTGCATCGTGGGTCGCAGTTGGCATGGAAGCACAATTCAAGCCGCCGATTACACGGTCGATGCCGGAAATCTGTTTTCCATCGGTGTCGGCTTTGGACCGCTGGATCTGGGCAAGATTTCATCGCTACGCGTGGATTTCTGGGCCATGGGGGGCCGGCACGAGCGGCAGACCATTGGCGGCTCGCCCATTCACTATCCCGGCACACCGCAGGGGCGCTCGCCTTCGGAGCCTGGCCCGCACGGCTGCACGCTGGTGCACGTGGCCGACGATCAAACGTATCGCACGCAGTTCATCCCCACGGATGCGACCCGCTGGCTGGAGGAAACCGTTCAGGTCGAAGCGGATGAAACTCGCAGCGACGTAAAACGCCGCATCGCAGAGAGAATGAAACAACTGCTGGTGGATGCCGTCGAACGGCCGCTTTTGGTTCACTGGAACGTCACGCTTTCGCATCGCCTGGGCTCCGTCTCCAAGTGCCGCGAATGGGCGGGCGAAATCCTGGAGTGGCTGCGAGCCGAATACGGGACCGGTAAAGCACCGGTCTTCACTCTGGCGGTCGAGACTGGTGACGAACAACCGCTGGCTGCCGAATGGTTCGTGGAAGAGTCGATGCTCGGCGATTTTTTGCGGGTGATGCGGTCGCAAGACAGCGATGGCGCGATTCCGCTGGATCTATTGCCGTATGTCCCGGAGCGAGCCCGCACCTCGGCTTTGGCTGCGATTGCGAGTTGGAATGATGTTGAACAACGCTCCTCGCTGCTCCGCGAAGCGGCCCACTTGGGCGCGCGGCTGCTGGGGGCTGAAGAGAGAGTCTAGCTATTTCGTGAGATTCGCCAGGCGGGCCGGCCACGGAGTGGCGGCCAACTTTGGGCAAGGAGAGCCGGTATGCAGATCAAGGACATTCAAGTTGATGGCTTTGGCGTTTGGAACAACCTGAAGCTGGACGAATTGCCGCCGGGCGTGACGGTGCTGTATGGCCCGAACGAAGCGGGGAAGACCACCCTCATGCAGTTCGTCCGAACTGTGCTCTACGGCTTTTCGCCGCTGCGCCGCAATCGGTATCTGCCCCCTGTCTTTGGCGGAAACCCCGGCGGCCGAGTGCGAGTGTCGGACGGCTCCGGGGAATTCCTGCTGCAGCGGTTTGCTTCGCCGGAAGATGGCGACGAAGACCGAGGCCACTTGAGCGTCGTCGATGGCTTCGGTTTGCCGCGCGATCCGTCCCAACTTAGCCTGCTGCTTTCCGGCGTCGATGAACTGACCTATAGCAACGTCTTTGCTTGCGGCTTGCGGGAGATTCAAGAGTTGGGCTCGCTGGACGATACCAGTGCCGCCGAGCATCTCTACAAACTCACCACGGGTCTCGACCGCGTATCGCTAGTGGATGTGATTCGCGACATGGGGGAGTCGCGGGAGCGGCTCCTTTCCACTGATGATCGCCCGTCGCAAATCGTGCAGCTTGTGCAGCAGCGAGAAAAATTGCAGGGAGAAATCGAAGAGCTGGCTTCCACCACCCGCCGCTGGAGCGAACTGGCAGCCCAGCGGGCGGCACTAGCCGACGAAGCGGACGAACTGCAAGGAGCCCTTTCTAAGACTGATGGCAGCCATCGTCTCTTTGAGGCTGCTTTGGAAGTTCAAGGTGCCTGGAATCTTCGCAGCGACTTGGAACGGCAAATCGCGCTGCTCCGCGACGTGAAGCAGCTTCCCGATCGAGCTGTCGAAAAACTGGATGGGTTGAACAGCAAAATCAAAACGCTGCGCCGGAAAGTCAAGAAAATCGTGGCTCGTGGCAAGCAGTTGCGAAAGGAAGCGGGAGAGATCCAGGTCAATCAGCCGCTGCTGGCGCAAGAAAATCGGATTGAGGCGCTCGGCGAGCAATCACAATGGATAGCCTCGTTGGAGAGCCAGATTCAGAAGTTCAAAGACGACATCCGCCGCATCGATGCCGAAATCGAGCAGCAAATCGGCGCGGCCAAGGGAACCAAGGACGAACTTTCCGCGGAGAACTATTCTGTTCTGAAGAAGCCCGCCATCCAACTGCGGGAGGCAACCGAGAATCTCGACGCGGCCAGACAGGAAGCCGAAGTTGCACAGCGGGAATTTGAAGTTCTCAGCGGCAAGTTCACGGCCAGCGCGAAGAACCGGCGGGCGGAGGACCTGCATGAGGGAGTGCAAACGGTTGGACAGCGGGTCGCGGCTCTGCGCAAGCGAATTCAATTGGAAGAGAAGGTGGATCAGCTCGCCCGGAGGCGAGAAGAGTTGGAATTCGAAGGGGAGGAGATGCAGGAGTTTACCGAGTTGCCGGTGCGCATCACCGCGGCACTTGGGTTGGTTTTCTCGGCAGGCGTCATGCTGCTGCTCATTGGCATGGTTGGGGGCTGGAACAACTGGGTTTCCAGCAGCGGACCGTACTTGTTGTTTGGCTTGATGCTCTCCGGCGGCGCAGCCGGGATGAAACTGTTTTTGGAACGTAAGTCCGAAGATGACATTTCGGACAATCGCCGCCAACTGGAACAAGTGAAGGGGGAAACAGCTCGCGCCAAGCAGGAGCGGGACGAATTGGATGCCGAGTTGCCCGCCGGTGGCGGATCGCTCGATGTTCGATTGCGTGAGGCCGAGGCGGAACTGCGGGAACTAGAACGGCTGTCGCCACTGACCAACGAACGCCTGGGTGCGGAGCAGCGGCACCAGCTTGCCCAGCGAAAGCTGGCGGCAGCTCAGGAGACGCACAAGACCATTCGAACTCGCTGGCAAGAGGCCCTCCGGGGTGTCGGGCTGCCGCCGGATTTTCCACCCCAAAAGGTCAAGCATGTCGTCAAGAACAGCGACCAATTACAGGAACTGCGCCGCCGTCGCGACGAACGTCGCGGAGAGATCGAGCAGCGCGAGCGAGACGTACTCGGCCTGGTCGGACGCATCCAGCAGCTCTTTACCGATATTCGCCTCACCCCCGCCAGCGACAAACCGCAGCCGATGCTCCGGCAACTGGCCCAGGCCCTGGTGCAGGAAAAGGAAGTGCTGGATCTGCGGCAGAGCGTCGTCAAGAAAATCAAAAAACTCAAAGCGATGCGAACCCGGCTTGGAATCAAGATCCGCACGGCATCGCGCAAGCGGAGCGCGCTCTTGCAACTAGCCGGTGTTATGGACATGCCTGCGTTCCGGCAAGTTGCCGCTGAAGCTTCGCGGGCGAATGACCTGCGCAAACATCGCGAAGAATTGTCGCAGAAAATCCAGTCCGCACTGGCGGGGCAATTTACCGAAGATCAAATCGCCGGACTGTTTGCCCGTGAGGGGCGGGATTTACAGGCCCGTTGGGACGAGCGAATGACCCATTTGCACGAGGTCCGCACGAGCCTCGCTGGCATCCACGAGCGTCGCGGAGCCTGCACGCACGAAATGCAACTTCTCGAAGGCGACCGACGTCTTTCGGCGGCCAGACAGCAACTCAGCCAGGTGGAAGAGCAATTGAAAGAAGCGGTTCACCGTTGGCAGGTGCTCGCGATTATCGGCCGGGCTCTCGATTCCGTCCGCAAAACCTACGAAACCGAACGCCAGCCGCAGACGCTGTTGGAGTCAAGCAAATACCTGTGCCAGTTAACGCTTGGCCAATATCGCCGGGTCTGGATGCCGCTTGACCGGCGAGTGTTGCTCGTGGAAGACGAAGATGCCAAGTCTCTGTCACTTGATGTTCTCAGCCGCGGCACGCGCGAGGCCGTTTATATCAGTTTGCGGCTGGCATTGGCTTCGTCGTTCGCTCGACGCGGAGCACGGCTTCCGCTCGTCTTCGACGACGTGCTGGTGAATTTGGACGCCGCCCGCGTCCGGGCGGCTGCTCAACTCTTTCACGACTTTGCCCAGGTTGGCCAGCAAATCCTGATGTTCACCTGCCACGAACACATTATGCGGATTTTCCAGGAAGCTCAGACCGAAGTCCGACTGCTTCCTGCCCGCCACGGCAAAGTGGTCGAGCCGATTGCGGTTCTTCCTCCTCCCGCACCGGAACAAGAAAAGCCGAAGCGGAAGAAACAAAAGCCCCCGGAGCCGGTTGTCGAACTGCCCCCTCCTCCACCGCCGGTGATCGTTCCCGAGGTCGAGCCACAGCGAATCCCTTGGCATGATCCCAACGAGCTCTTCTCGCGTGCCGAGAAGGAGGAAAAGTGGTTCTATCCCACGAATGAATTCGAAATTCCCGACGAAGAAGCACCGACTCCGGTCGTTATTAGTGCCCATCTGCCGGATTCCTGGCCGATCGCCTCGATTCCCGTTCCGAAAAGTGCACCTGCGCCCACGCCCACGCCGACTCCTGAGCCAGTCAAAGTCGCCCGCCTCGACCCTCCTGCTCCCCCCAAAGTCATTCGCCGCCGGCGACCACGGTTTACTTGGGGTTCGCCTGAGGTCTACTGGGATGAAGAGGAGGCTGTTGTTTCTGAAACAGCGACCATCGGCCGACAGAATACGAAACCAGTTTCTGCAGCGCCGATGGTCGACAATCCTTGGAGCGGGTGGGATTTGTAGGGCACGAGGTCGTTATCTCGCCCTGGTGTTCCGCCGATTCAATTCATCTCGTATCTGGGCGGCCAGTTCGTACTTCTCGCTTGCCACGGCGTCAGCCAACTGTTCGTGAAGAGTGCGGCCAACGTGAAAGTGCTGGCGGAGCGATTCTCGCAGTTCCATCAAGCGGCTGACGAGTTCGTCGTCGTCAAACTCTTCCTCGGCTTCGTAATCGACGAAGACCTGTTTGATTTCATCGAGACCTTTGTTGAGTTCCTCGACAGCCGCTTCGGCACCTTTGTCTCCCAGGGCGGCCAAAGCGGCGGCTTGGGTGCGGTGGAACATCACGAAGGGGCGGTACTGTTCGTGGCTCATCGTCCATTGCTCGTCTGGCGAGTGTTCTCGGCAGAAGTCCATCAGCTTAAGCGTGTGCTGGGCATCCGCCATCGCGAGGCTAAAATCCCGCAAAGCCAGCCAGCAGATGCGACGGTGATAGAACTGTACGAATTCCCGATCTGCCTCGTCGCACTCCTCTTCGGTCATCGTGTACTCGTTGCCATCCTCCAAGGTTCGCTGTACCAGGTAGTCATAGAACGTCTCGCTTCCGTGCGGGCGCGTACCGTCGGGGCGGCCTTTCACTTCGAGCTGCAACAGTCCCAAGTCTAGACGCATCTGCAGCACGTCGCGGCCATCGGTCCCTTTCTTTTTACGGACGCTGATGCCGTTGGGATCGTAGGGCCATTCGCGGAGAAGGCGGTCGATATTATCGCGTCGTGACATCACCTGGCGGCTGGGCCGTCCTCAGGGTGGTTATTGTTTCTTCGGATATGCTGCTTTACTCGCAATCAGTACGCACTGGATTATACCAACGGAGTTTCCCAAAGTGCAGGCTTGGAAATTGGACGATTTTGGGACTCTTGGGAAAATCTCTCGCGACGGTCACTCGGCAGTTGACAGGGGAGCCTCGAGGAACTCCGCGCTTCTCGGGGCTGCTTGCTATCTACGCCGCGATTGGAGCCATGTATACTGGAATCGCAGGGGGCAATTACTCTAGACGCAATAAGCTACCTCTATGTTCTCATTGGCACTTCTTGCGAGGCCTATTTTCCCTGCTCGGCACATTGTGACGGTCGGTTTGACCTTGCTGGCACTCGCTGTG